>NZ_JBHMIS010000006.1:0-238630 GCF_048060415.1 Micromonospora sp. LOL_024 | reverse complement strand
GGAGGTACGGAGGTACGGAGGTACGGAGGTACGGAGGTACGGAGGTACGGAGGTACGGAGGGCGGTAGGGCGGAGGGTGGGGTGAGGGGACCGGTCAACGGGGTGGGGTGACCAGTCCGGCCTCGTAGGCGGCGATGACCAGGTGTACCCGGTCACGGGCGTCGAGCTTGCTGAACAGCCGGGCCACGTGGGCCTTCGCGGTGGCCACACTGATCACGAGTTGGTTGGCGATCTCGGCGTTGGACAGGCCCCGACCGACCAGGGTGAGCACCTCCCGTTCCCGTTGGGTCACCCCGGCGAGAGCCCGGGACCGGGGTGCCGTGGGCCGGCGGACGAACTCGGCGATGAGCCGGCGGGTGACGCCCGGCGCGATCAGCGCATCCCCGGCGGCGACCACCCGGATCGCGCCGAGAATGTCCTCCAATGCCATGTCCTTCACCAGGAAACCGCTCGCCCCAGCGTGCAGCGCGGCGTGCACGTGCTCGTCGTCGTCGAAGGTGGTGAGGACCAGTACCCGGGCGGGGCCGCCGGAGCTGGTGACCATCCGCGTCGCCTGGATGCCGTCCGTCCCGGGCATCCGCAGATCCATCAGCACCACGTCGGGCAACACCTCACGGGCCAGGCGCACCGCCTCGGCGCCCGTGCCCGCCTCACCGACCACCGCCATGTCCGGCACATCGGCGATCAGCACCCGCAGCCCGGCCCGCACCAGCGGCTGGTCATCGACGAGCAGCACCCGGATGGTCATCGGTCCACCGCCTCCTCCGCTCGACCACCGGCAACAGCGGCAGCGGCACCGTCCGGTCTGCCACCGTCCCGGTCGCCATCGACCGGGCGACTGCCGGACGGCCTGGCTTTCTCCGGCGGCACCGGCAAGCAGGCCGCCACCCGAAAGCCGCCTTCGGGCCGAGGCCCGGCCCGGAAACGGCCGCCGACGGCCCGGACCCGCTCGCGCATGCCGATCAGTCCGTGCCCCTCGACGCCGATCGGGCCGCCGCCTCCGTCGTCGACGACCTCCACCGTGACCGCTTGGTCGCCGCGCTCGACAACGACCCGACACGCACCGACCCCGGCATGGCGGACCACGTTGGTGAGCGCCTCCTGGACGATGCGGAACGCGGCGAGGCCGACCTCCGCCGGAACGGCCCGTTCGCCGTGCTCACGCAGCTCGACCCGGACTCCGGCGTCACCCGCCGCGGCGACCAGTCGGTCCAGGTCCGCCAGCCCGGGCACCGGGTGCACCGGCGCCGACTCCCCGTCACCACGGCGCAGCGTGCCGAGGGTACGTCGCAGCCCCGCCAGGGTGTCCCGGCTGGCCGCCTCGATGGTGGCGAGCGCGGCACGGGCCTGCGCCGGCTGACTGTCGATCACCCGGGCGCCCACCCCGGCCTGGATGGCGATGACGCCAATGCTGTGCGCGACCATGTCGTGCAGTTCCCGGGCGATGCGCAGCCGCTCGGCGGTGACCGCCTCGGCGGCGGTATGGACACGCAGAGCGGCCGCGTACTCCCGCCGTGCCCGCACGGAGTTGCCGGCGATCCAGGCCGCCACTACCGCCAGCACGGTCAGCGCGGCCTGGTCCACTGGTTCGATTCCGACGTTCACGAAGGCCGCGAGCATCTGTGTGACGAGCACCACCCCGGCGGCGGGCGCCGACACCCGACGGGAGCGGGTCGCGGCAACCACGGCGAGCGCCGCGTCGACGGCGAGGAACTGGAAGTTGAAGAGATCGCCGAGGTACCCGGCGTCCAGGCCGTGCACGCTCGCGGCGCACAGGGTAGCTCCGGCGAGCATCAGGCCCAGCGCGCTCAGCGGGCGGCGGCGCAGCAGACCCGCCGGCAGCGCCACGATCAGCACCGGCACCAGATAGCGCTCGGGCAGCCACCAGCCCATGACGCCGACACCGCCGCCGCTGGTCGCCACGGCCGGCGCCATCACCCAGAGCACGGGCAGGAGGACGACCCCGGCCCAGACCAGCACCGCCTGCACCACCGACGCGGCGGCGCGCAGCCGGAGCAGGGCGGTGTCGTCCACCGGCACACCGTATCCAGCTCCGGGCCGCACCGGCATCGGCCTGCGGGCGTACGCCCCCAGGTCACCACCCGGATGCACGGTACGGCCGGTGGGGTGACGCGGCCGGGCCCGGCGACCGGCAACGTCGACAGCATGATCGAACTTGATGGCCTCACCCGGCGGTACGGCCGCGTCACCGCCGTCGACGACCTGACCCTGACCGTCCGGCCGGGAGTGGTGACCGGCTTTCTCGGCCCGAACGGCGCCGGCAAGTCCACCACCCTACGCATGCTTCTCGGGCTGACCGCTCCGAGCAGCGGCACCGCCGTGATCGGTGGCGTACGGTTCCGGGGCCTCCCCCGCGGACTGCGGCACGCTGGTGCGCTGCTGGACGCCGGGGACGTGCACGGCGGACGCAGCGCCCGGGCGCACCTGGCCGCCCTCGCCCGGAGCAACGGCATCGGCTACCGGCGCGTCGACGAAGTGCTGGGGCAGGTCGGCCTCGGCGACGCCGCCGCTCGCCGCGTCGGCGGCTTCTCACTCGGCATGCGGCAACGCCTCGGCATCGCGGCCGCGTTGCTGGGTGATCCGCCTGTGCTGCTGTTCGACGAGCCGTTCAACGGCCTCGACCCGGAGGGGGTGCGCTGGGTGCGGGAGTTGTTCCGACGGCTCGCCGCCGAGGGCCGCACTGTCTTCGTCTCCAGTCACCTGATGGGCGAGGTCGAGCACTGCGCCGACCGCCTCGTCGTCATCGGCCGGGGCCGGCTGATCGCCGAGGAGTCCCTGGAGGAGTTCGCCGGCCGCGCCGGCCGCGCCGAGGTCGTCGTGCGTACGCCCGGGTCCACCATGCTGGCGACGGCGCTGGCGGACGCCGGGGCGAGCGTGCGACCGGATTCCGGTGGCGCGCTCGCCGTGACCGGGTTGAGTGCCGAGCGGATCGCCGAGCTGGCGCTGGGCCTGCGGATCCCGCTGCACCAGTTGACCACCCGCACCGCCTCGCTGGAGGAGGCCTTCGTGGCGCTTACCGCCGCCGATGTCGAGTACGCCGCCCGGGAGACCCGATGATCACCGTGACCCGACCCGACCCGCAGACCACGGCCCACTACCGCCACCTGCTCGCCGCCGAATGGATCAAGCTCTGGTCGCTGCGCTCGACGTGGGGCGCGTTCGCCCTGATCCTGCTCGCCATGGTCGGCCTCGCTATCCACGCCGCACTTGCCACCCACGCCGGCTGGCCGGTACTGCCGACCGAGGTGCGGGCGGCACGCTCCCCGCTCTGGGACGCCTTCCCGACCGAGGCCCAGATGTTCGTCGTCCTCGCGGCCAGTGGTGTCGGCGCGGTCGCGGTCGGCGGCGAGTACGCCTCCGGGCTGATGCGTACCACGTTCGCCGCCGTCCCCCGGCGGTACGCGGTGGCCGCCGCCAAGTTGACCGTGCTGACCGGCGTGATGACCCTGCTGGGGCTGCTGGGCGCGGCGGCGGCGTTCACGGTGTCGCAGGTGATCCTCGCCGACGTCGACGCGGGCATGTCCGTCGGCGACCCCGGCGCCCTGCGCGGCATCGCCGCATCCGCCCTGCTGGTGCCGCTATGCGCGCTCGTCGGCATGGCCCTTGCCGCGCTGATCCGGCACACCGCGCCCGCGATCGTCACCGCCGCGACGGTGCTGCTCCTGCTGCCCACCGCCGTCAACGATGACGAACGCTGGAGCGCGCTGCTGCGCCAGGCCATGCCGGTGCCGGCCTGGCAGCGGCTGGTCGAGCCGGGCGCTCCGCCGCCGTGGCTGACCGACGTCCACCCCGCCACCGTCTCCGGCGCCTGGACCACCTACGCCCTCTGGGCATCAGCCGCCACCATTCTGACCCTGCTCGCCCTGAACCACCGCACCCCCTAACCCCCACCCACCCCCCACCCACCCTCCCCTCCCTCCCCCCTCCCCTCCCCCTCCCCTCCTGGTTGATCATGAGGTTGACGGCAGTTTGAAGGTCAGCCACTGCCGCCAATCTCATGATCAACCAGGAGGGGAGGGGGAGGGTGGGTGGGTGGGTGGGTGGGTGGGTGGGTGGGTGGGTGGGTGGGTGGGTGGGGTTATGCCACCACGGAGACCATTCGGCCGGGGATCACGATGACCTTGCGTGGTTCCTTGCCGGCCAGCGGGCCGGCCACCGCCACCAGGGCCGCTGCCCGCACGTCGTCCTCGGTCGCGTCGGTGGACACCTCGACGCGACCCCTCACCTTGCCGTTGACCTGCACCGGGTAGGTCACCGTCTCGGCGACCAGCAGGGCCGGGTCGGCCACCGGGAAGTCCGCGTACGTCAGCGAGCTCTGATGACCCAGCCGCCGCCACAGCTCCTCGGCGATGTGCGGGGCGAACGGGGCCACCATCAGCACCAGCGGCTCGGCCACCTCGCGCGGGGTGCCGTCCAGTCGGGTCACCGCGTTGGTCAGCTCGATCAGCTTGCTGATCGCGGTGTTGAACCGGATGCCCTCCATGTCGCCCCGGACGCCGTCGATCACCCGGTGCAGCAGCCGCCGGGTCGCCTCGTCGGCCGGATCGTCGGTGACCCGCGGCTGCCCGGTCTGCTCGTGGACGACAGCCCGCCAGACCCGTTGCAGGAAGCGGTACGAGCCGACGACGGCCCGGGTCTCCCAAGGACGGGACACCTCCAGCGGGCCCATCGACATCTCGTACACCCGGAAGGTGTCGGCGCCGTAGGCGGTGCACATCTCGTCCGGGGTGACGACGTTCTTCAGGGACTTGCCCATCTTGCCGTACTCGCGGTCGACCTGGACGTCGCCCAGGAACCAGCCGCCGTCGCGCTCGGCGACCTCCTCGGCCGGCACGTACGCGCCCCGGGCATCGGTGTACGCGTACGCCTGGATGTAGCCCTGGTTGAACAGCTTGCGGAACGGCTCGAACGACGACACGTGGCCCAGGTCGTACAGCACCTTGTGCCAGAACCGGGCGTACAGCAGGTGCAGCACGGCGTGCTCGCCGCCACCGACGTACAGGTCCACGCCACCGCAGTCCCCCTCGCCGCGCGGCCCCATCCAGTACCGCTCGGTGTCCGGGTCGACGAACCGCTCGCTGTTGGTCGGGTCCAGGTAGCGCAGTTCGTACCAGCAGGACCCGGCCCACTGTGGCATCACGTTGGTCTCGCGGGTGTAGCGCTTGGGCCCGTCGCCCAGGTCCAGCTCCACCTCCACCCAGTCCCGGCGGCGCGACAGCGGCGTCTCCGGGTTGCTGGCCGCGTCCTGCGGGTCGAAGGTGCGCGGGGAGAAGTCGTCTACCTCGGGCAGCTCGACCGGCAGCATCTCCTCCGGCAGCGCGATGGCGGCCCCGTCGGCGTCGTAGACGATCGGGAACGGCTCACCCCAGTAACGCTGGCGGCTGAACAGCCAGTCGCGCAGCCGGTAGGTCACCGCGCCCTGGCCGTTGCCGGTCGCCTCCAGCCACTCGATGATCCGCGCCTTGGCCTCGGCCACCCCCAGTCCGTCCAGGTCCAGGCCACGCTCGGGCGCGGCACTGTTGGTCGCCGGACCGTCCCCGGTGTACGCCTTGCCGTCGAAGCCCTCTGCCGGCCGCACGGTACGCACGATCGGCAGCTCGAAGACCTCGGCGAACTCCCAGTCCCGCTCGTCCTGGGCGGGCACCGCCATGATCGCACCGGTGCCGTAGCCGGCCAGCACGTAGTCGGCGATGAAGATCGGGATCTGCGTGCCGGTGGCCGGGTTGGTGGCGTACGCGCCGATGAAGACGCCGGTCTTCTCCTTCGTGTCCGCCTGCCGCTCCACATCGGTCCTGGCCGCCGCCGCCTTGCGGTACGCCTCGACCGCGGCCCCCGGGCTGGAGTGCCCACCGGTCCACGCGTCCCGGGTGCCCTCCGGCCAGGCCGCCGGGGTAAGCGCGGCCACCAGCTCGTGCTCCGGCGCCAACACCATGTAGGTGGCACCGAAGATGGTGTCCGGTCGGGTCGTGAACACCCGGACCGGCTCGCCGGTGGTCAGGAAGTCGATGTGCGCGCCGGTGGACCGGCCGATCCAGTTGCGCTGCATCAGCTTGATCGGCTCCGGCCAGTCCAGCTTGTCCAGGTCGTCCAGCAGCCGGTCGCCGTACGCGCTGATCCGCATCATCCACTGCTTCAGGTCACGCTTGAAGACCGGGAAGTTGCCCCGCTCGGAGCGGCCGTCGGCGGTGACCTCCTCGTTGGCCAGCACCGTGCCCAGCCCGGGACACCAGTTCACCGGCGCCTGCGAGACATATGCCAGGCGGTGGTCGTCGACGATCCCACGACGCTCGTCGGCGGACAGTTCGGTCCACGGGCGGCCGTCCGGGGTGCGTCGGGTACCCCCGGCGAACTCGGCGATCAGCTCGCTGACCGGCCGGGCCCGGCCGGCCTCACGGTCGTACCAGGAGTTGAAGATCTGCAGGAAGATCCACTGCGTCCAGCGGTAGAAGTCGGTGTCGATGGTGGCCACCGAACGCCGCTGGTCATGGGCCAGCCCCAGCCGACTCAGCTGCCCCCGGTAGCGGCTGATGTTCGCCTCGGTGGTGGTCCTCGGGTGGGTGCCGGTCTGCACCGCGTACTGCTCAGCGGGCAGGCCGAACGCGTCGAAGCCCATCGCGTGCAGCACGTTGCGCCCCGCCATCCGCTGGTAGCGGGCGAAGCAGTCGGTGCCGATGTAACCCAGCGGGTGCCCCACGTGCAGGCCCGCGCCCGAGGGGTACGGGAACATGTCCAGCACGTACAGCTTCTCGGCGCCCGCTCGCGGGTGCGCCGGATCGGCCAGCGGACCGGCCGGGTTCGGCGCGTGGAAGCTTCCGTCGCGTTCCCAGAAGTCCTGCCAGCGGCGTTCGATCCTGTCGGCCAGCGTCGCGGTGTACCGGAACGGTGGGATGTCGGTGGCAGCCTCGCTGCTACTCATGGCCTTCTCCTCGCGTCGCCTGGCGGAGCCTGTCGGAGTGCTGGCTGGTCTCGTGTCCCGTGCTCGTCGGCCCGCCCCCGGTCCGGCGGCGGACACGAAAAAGCCCCTCACGTAGGAGGGGCCGCCGTGCTGTCGCGCGTTCAGCGCATCAGCACGGCGCGGTAAGAAGCAGGAAGACTCCGGCCATGACGGGTAGTGTACCGCCCACCCTGACGGCGTCGCCGCCCGCTGTCGGTCAGCCGGGCTCTCGGCCGCCCGGCTGGTCGCGGCCCTCGCCGGCCCGACCGTCGAGTTCGTCGTAGCGGGTGACCGCCGCCAGCGGCGCCCCGGACCGGTACGCGGCACGGGCCAGGGCATACCCACCGACCGGCGCGGTGAACAGCTGCAGGCCGACCGCCACCAGGACCACCACGGCGGTACGCACGCCGGGAACCAGCAGCAGCACGCCCAGCAGCACGCAGCTCACTCCGAGGCTGGCCGCCTTGGCCACGGAGTTCATCCGGTGGTAGACGTCGGGCAGGCGGATCAGACCCAGCGCGCTGATCGCGATCAGGGCGGTGCCGAGCGACAGGAGGAGCGACGCCGCGACGGTCCGGATCATCGCTGCCCGCGCAGCACCAGTCGCGCCATCGCCACCGTGGCCAGGAAACTCACCAGCGTCCCCAGGAGCACCAGGTCGAGCAGGTCCGGGGCGTCCAGCCGGGCGGCTAGCACGGCCAGGGCCGCCAGGAAGACGAAGAAGCCCAGATCCAGCGCGGCGGCCCGGTCCGCGTCGGTCGGGCCGACCACCAGCCGGACGATCACCACCGCCATCGACAGGGCGAGAACCACGAGCACCACGTCGAGCAGGATCACCACCATCTCCGCGTCACCTCCGGTCACCGTGGTCAGGCAGGTCACCGTCGTCGGCTGGGTCACCGTGGTCGGGAGGACCGGCCCGGCGCAGGGCGGCCAGCAGGCGCCCCTCCAACTCGGCGACGTCCCGCCGGAACGCCACCGGATCGGCGGCGTACATGCCGTGCACCGACAGCGCGGGCGGGCCCCGGTGCACCGCCAGGGTCAGGGTGCCCGGGGTCAGGTTGACCACCATCGCCACCGCCGCCACCTCGGTGTCGGTGACCGCCCGCAGCGGCACCCGTACCACCGCCGGGGCCAGCCGGGAACCCGGGGTCAGGATCTCCCAGGCCACGGCGAGGTTCGCCTGTACCAGCCGGGCGACGAAGTAGCCGGCGAACCGCAGGACGCGCCTGGCCCGCAGCACCGTACGCCCGGTGAGTCCGCCCGCCGCGCCCACGCTCATCGCTCGGTCACCGCCCGGACGTAATGTGAGGGGTCCCGCAGCCCAGCCGCCGCCGTGTCCGCGACCACCAGCAGTGGCTCGGCGGCCAGTCCCGCCGCCAGGGAGAGCCCGACCAGGGCCAGTGGCGCGCCGACCAGAGGCAGCCCGATCCGCTTCTCCACGGCCGGCGGGTCACCGGCGAACACCGCGCTCCAGATCTTCACCATCGACAGCAGGGTGACCAGGCTCACCAGCACCGCGACCGCCATCGCCAACCAGGCCCCGGCCTCCGCGGTGGCTCGCAGCAGCACGAACTTCGCCACGAAGCCGGAGAACGGCGGCAGGCCGGCCAGCGACAGTGCCGCCCCGCCGAAGGCCAGGCCGAGGGCGGGACGCTGCCAGCTCAGGTGGCCGGAGTCGTCGAGCCGGTCATTGCCCCGGCCGGCACACACCGCCGCCGCGCAGAGCAACAGCGCGGCCTTGACCAGGACATACTGCGCCAGGTAGTACACCGCCGCGGCCAGACCGGCGGCGGTGAACAGCGCCAGGCCGAGCAGTACGTAACCGATCTGACTGACCATGTGGAAGGCCAGGATCCGCCGCATCGTCTTCTCGCCGACGGCACCGAGCACACCGACCACCATCGACAGCAACGCCACCGCGCCGAGCAGCCAGTGGTAGGCGGGGTCGCCGCCGTAGACCACCGCGTAGATCCGGATCACGGCGTAGAGGCCGACCTTGGTCAGCATCCCGGAGAAGAGGGCCACCACCACCGGCGACGCCACCGGGTAGGTGCGGGGCAGCCAGTCGTGCAGCGGGACCAACGCGCTCTTGACGGCGAGGGCGAGCAGCACCACGGCGGCGGCGACCGCCACCGCCGGATCGTCGCGGGCCAGGCCGGCCAGGTCGCCCAGTCCGACCACTCCGGTGGTGCCGTAGACCAGCGCCACTCCCGCCAGCAGAAGGGTGGAGGCGAGCAGGTTGGTGGCCACGTACACCCGTGCCGCACCGCCACGTCCGGCTCCGCCGGTCAGGCTCAGCAACACGTACGAGGGCACCAACATGACCTCGATCAGCACGAACAGGTTGAACAGGTCGGTGGTGAGGAAGGCACCACTCGCCCCGGCCGAGAGAACCAGCACCAGCGGCAGGAAGTACGGGCGGCGGTCGTCACCGGAGCCGACCGCCGCGACCAGGCAGCAGAGCACCACCACTGCGGTGACCGTCACCAGCAGGGCGCTGAGCGCGTCCGCCGCCAGGCTGATGGCCACCGGCTCCGGCCAGCCGCCGACCCGCAGCACCGGCACCGCGCCGTCACTGGTCGCCACCACCAGGACCACCCCCACCGTCAGCACCCCGGCGGTGGTCACCGACGCGGCGATCCGGTGCAGCAGCATCCGGCCCGGCAGGGCGAGCAGGACACCGGCCACCAGCAGTGGTCCGGCGACCGGGATGAGGAGGAGGTCGTTCACCGGACCTCCCCCTCCGGCCCGCCCTCGCGTACCGGGTCGACGTCGGCGGGCGGCCCGTGGTCGCCGCCGCCGGCCGGCTGGTCGTCGCCGTCGCCGGGCCGCAGCAGGCCGAGCAGGTGGACGGTGATACCGAAGGTGATCACGATGGCGGTCAACACGAAGGCCTGCGGCAGCGGATCGGCCGTTTCGGGGCCCACCTCCTCCAGCGCGGCCGTCCGGCGGCCGAGCCCACCGGCGGCGAGCAACAGCACGTTGCCGGCGTGCCCGAGCAGGACAAAGCCCAGCACCACCCGCAGCAGGCCGGGCCGCAGCAGCAGGAACACCCCCGCGGCGACCAGCACGCCGACGACGAGGGCCGCGCTGTGCTGCTTCACCCGGCACCTCCGGCGGCCGGCGCCGCGCGCCCGGCGGTGGGCACACCGAGGCGGCGGACAGCCGCCACCACCAGCGCCAGCACCATCAGGTAGACGCCGAGGTCGAACAGCAGGGAGGTGGACAGCGACGGCACCGGGCCGGGCGTGCCGAGGGCGAGCGGCGCGAACGGGGCCCGGCCGGCGGCAACCGGCACCAGGCCGGCGGCCATGGCGGCCAGCAGCCCGACGGCGGCCAGCGGCGCCGCCCGGAGCCGGCGCAGCAGCGGCGGCCCGCCGGGGTGGGCCAACTGCCCGAGCCCGACGGCGGTACCCGCGAGCAGCGCCCCGATGAAGCCGCCGCCGATCTCCTCGTGGCCCCGCAGGAACAGCACCGCCGAGGCGACCAGCATCACCGGAGCGAGCATCCGGTAGGCGAAGCCGAGCACGACGTCATCACCGGTCGGCTTTTTGCCGGCAGGTTCGACCTGGCGACCGGCGAGCCGGACCAGCCCGAGCGCCACCACCGCGAGCACCACCGCCTCGCCGACGGTGTCAAGCGCCCGGAAGTCCACCAGGATGGTGTTGACGACATTGGCGCCCCCGGTCGACTCCTCGGCCTGGTCGAGGTACCACCGGCCGGGCCCGGACAGCTGCGCGCGCCCGGTGAGCACGGCGGCGCCCGCCGCGGCGGCGGCCCCCGTCGCCACCGCCAGCAGCGCCGCACCGGCGACCGGCCAGCGGCGCCCGACGGTGGTGAGCCGGCTCGGCTGCTGCCGCAGCGCCAACATGACGACCACCGCGGTGAGCACCTCCACCAGCATCAGGGTCAACGCCACGTCCGGCGCTCCGATGGTCAGGAACCAGGCCGACAACAGCAGCCCCACCACTCCGGTCAGCCCGATCGCGGCCAGCGCGGAACGCGCCACCAGCATCCCGGTGAGGGCCGGCACGAGCAGACACAGCAGCAGCCAGTCGCCCGGTCGGCCCAGGTCGCCGCCGAGCGGGGCGGCGACGCCGGGCGCTGCCGCGGCGGCCACCGCGAGCACCACCACGGCCAGCAGCGGCCGGGCCAGGTAGGGGGCCGGACCCGGGGCGTGCGCGGGCCGGGCGACGACCGCTCCGGCACCCAGCAGCCCCTGCCGGCCGCGCTCCAGCAGCTCGGCAAAGGGTGGTGTGGTGGGTAGCGCCCGCAGCCACCGGTCCACCCGGACCCGGCTGAGGAACATCAACGTGCCGAGCAGCACGGTGAGGACGCTCAACCCCAGCGCAGGGGTGAGGCCATGCCAGAACGCCAGGTATGGCGGCGTGCCCTGCGGGCGGGCGTCGTCGGCCGCCCGTTGCACGAGCGGATTCAGCACGGCCACCGTCGGACCGAGCGCGGTCGCCGTCACCGCGGCGACCGCGGCCGGCGCGAGGAACGCCCAGGACGGCTCGTGCAGCTGACGTTGTCGGGTCGGTCCCTCCATCATCCCGTGCACGAGCCGGGCCGCGTACGCGAAGGTCAGCACCGAGGCGAGCACGCCGAGCCCGGCCGCCAACCAGCCCAGCCACCACACCCCGCGCGCCTCGCCGAGGGACTCGAAGATCGCCTCCTTGCCGACGAAGCCGATGGTGGGCGGCAGGCCCGCCAACGACATCGCGGCCAACGCGGTGAGCCAGACCGTCACCGGCATCACCCGGTGCAGTCCGGAGAGCTGGCGCATGTCCCGGCTGCCCGCCTGATGGTCGATGATGCCGACCAGCATGAACAGCGTCGCCTTGAACAGCGCGTGGGCGAGGGTGTAGAGGATCGCTGCCGCGTCGGCGGCCGGGGTGCCGACGCCGATCACCCCGACCAGCAGGCCGAGCTGGCTGACCGTGGAGTACGCCAGCAGCGCCTTGAGGTCGTACTGCCGCAGCGCCAGCAGCGCGCCGAGGATCGCGGTGAGCAGGCCGACGGCCATCAGCGTGACGTCCCACGCCCACGCCCCGGCGAACACGGCCGAGAAACGCATCAGCAGGTAGATGCCGGCCTTGACCATCGTCGCCGCGTGCAGGTACGCGCTCACCGGCGTGATCGCCACCATCGCGCCGGGCAGCCAGAAGTGGAATGGCAGCTGCGCGGACTTGGTGAACGCGGCAATGATGACCAGCGTCCCGACCGCCAAGGCCGGTCCGCCGGTGAGCCGCTCCGGCTCGGCCACGATGGTGTCCAGGCTGGTGGTGCCGAGGTACACCGCCAGCAGCACGAAGGCGGCCAGCAGGGCCAACCCGCCGGCGACGGTCACCAGCAGCGCCTGTACGGCGGAACGGGTGGCCGCCGGCCGGCCGCCCTGCCCGATCAGGACGAAGGATCCGATCGAGGTCAGCTCCCAGAAGACGAGGAGCACCAGCAGGTCGCCCGCGAGCACCAGGCCCAGCATCGCGGCTGCGAAGAGGGTCATGGTGACGTACACCCGCTCGTGCTCGGCCGAGTCGCCACTGAGGTACCGGGGGCAGTAGGCCATGATGAGCGCACCGACACCGAGCGCCAGCAATGCGAAGGTCAGCCCGAGCGCGTCCATCCGCAGCGCGGCGGTGACTTCCAGCGCGGGCAGCCACCGCCAGGCCACGGCGACTTCCCGGTCGTCCAGGATCACCGGCAGGCTGGTGAGCAGCAGCCCCGCCGCGATCAGATAGCCGGCGGCCAGCGGGTAGCCGGCGTCGCGGCCGAAGCGTCGGGTCAGCAGCGGCACGCCGGCGGCCAGACCGACCTGCCAGGCCAGTACGGCTGCGAGGATCACACCGCCTCCCGACACGCCTGGTCTATCGGGCGTGCCTCTGCCGCCGCCACCTCAGCGCCCGACGTCGCAACGGCCGGCGGGGAGACCGGGGCCCGACTCCGGCAGGCAGAAGGGCGCGTCGGTGCGGTCGGGCATGTCGCTCCTCATCAGGTGCCTTCCGGCCGCTTACCCCGCACAACCACTGACATGCGCTCCGTGATGACAAATCACTGCCTAACCACTCAAACACCTGCGACGGTCGGCGTAGACCAGAAACATGGTTAGCCTGAGAGGCCAGTGAGATTGCTGCGGCAGACGAGGCTCGCACGTCGCGAACCTAACGGCGGGTCCAGGTGCTCTATTCAGAGCTGCCGTGACGGCGACGAGGAGGAGGCCCGTGACACAACAGACCTGGGACGAAGTTGGCGGTCTGCTGCCGCACGACGAGTTCCGCGCCGCGAGTGACGTGATCGTGGCCAACATCGAACAGGTCATCGAGGGCAAGACCGCTACCGTGCGGCTTGCCCTGGCCGTCCTGCTCGCCGAAGGTCACCTGCTCATCGAGGACGTGCCCGGCGTCGGCAAGACCAAGCTGGCCAAGGCCCTCGCGCGGTCGATCGACTGTTCGGTCCGCCGCATCCAGTTCACGCCCGACCTGCTGCCCAGCGACGTCACCGGGGTCAGCGTCTACAACCAGGAGACACACGACTTCGAGTTCCGCCCCGGCGCCGTCTTCGCCAACCTGGTCGTCGGCGACGAGATCAACCGCGCCTCCCCGAAGACCCAGTCGGCACTGCTGGAGTGCATGGAGGAGCGGCAGGTCACCGTCGACGGGGTGACCTACCAGCTGCAGACCCCGTTCATGGTGATCGCCACCCAGAACCCGATCGAGATGGAGGGCACGTACCCCCTGCCGGAGGCCCAGCGCGACCGGTTCACCGCCCGCATCGCGATGGGGTACCCGGATCCGACCGCCGAGCTGGCCATGCTCGACGGTCACGGCGCGGTCGATCCGCTCTCCGCGCTGCGGCCGGTCTCCGACGCCGAGACCGTGCGTCGGCTGATCGGCCACGTCCGGCAGGTGCACGTCGCCGACGTGGTCAAGCAGTACGCCATCGACCTGGTGACCGCCACCCGCGAGTCGCCCGACCTGCGCCTGGGTGCGTCCCCCCGATGCACCCTGCAGATGCTGCGCACCGCCCGCGCGGTGGCCGCCCTCGACGGGCGCGACTACGTTCTCCCCGACGACCTTCAGGTGCTCGCCGTGCCGGTGCTCGCGC
Source organism: Micromonospora sp. LOL_024 (assembly GCF_048060415.1). NCBI lineage: Bacteria > Bacillati > Actinomycetota > Actinomycetes > Micromonosporales > Micromonosporaceae > Micromonospora > Micromonospora sp. LOL_024. Next base: position 224,568 of record NZ_JBHMIS010000006.1, on the reverse strand, counting down.
ACCGGATCATCCCCACCGCCGACGCCCAGCTCGCCCGACGCACCACCGACGCGATCGTCGCCGACCTGGTGCACCGCCTGCCACTGCCACACGACCGCAAGCGTTCGCCGTACGACCCGCCGCCGACCGGTGGCGTCCGGCCCCCGTTCGAGCCGCGGAGGCCGTGACGTGCGTGACGGGCTGCGCGGGCTGACCACCCGCGGCCGTTCCTTCCTGGCCGCGGCGGTGGCGGCAGCTGCCTCCGCCGGCATCCTCGGCGAGAAGGATCTGCTGCGGGTGGCGGTGCTGCTGGCCGTCCTGCCGCTGCTCGCCGCGCTCTACGTCGGTCGCAGCCGCTACAAGCTCGCCTGCCACCGGTCGCTTGAACCGCACCGGGTGCCGGTCGGGGCCAGCGCCCGGGTGGTGTTGCGGTTGCAGAACATGTCCCGGCTACCCACCGGCACCCTGCTGCTGGAGGACCGGCTCCCGTACGCCCTCGGCAGCCGACCCCGGGTGGTGCTGGAGCGCCTCGGCGCGCACCAGGCCAGCTCGGTGGCGTACACCGTGCGCGCCGACGTGCGCGGCCGGTACGAGGTGGGGCCGCTGGTGGTCCGGATGACCGATCCGTTCGGTCTCTGCGAACTCAGTCGCGCCTTCCCCGGCACCGAGCGCCTCACGGTCGTCCCCCAGGTGGCCCCGCTGCCGTCGGTGCGGCTGCCCGGCGAGTACGCCGGCAGCGGCGACAGCCGGGCCCGCTCGGTGGCGGTGCACGGCGAGGACGACGCGGCGACCCGCGAGTACCGGCGCGGCGACGACCTGCGCCGGGTGCACTGGAAGTCGACAGCGCGCACCGGCGAGCTGATGGTGCGGCGGGAGGAACAGCCGTGGGAGAGCCGGGCCACTGTCCTCCTGGACACCCGCGTCTACGGTCACCAGGGCGACGGCCCGACGGCCAGCTTCGAGTGGGCGGTCTCGGCCGCCGCCAGCATCGCCGTGCACCTGCGGCAGGCCGGCTACAAGCTGCGGCTGGTCACCGGCGCGGGCGCGGACGTCGATGCGAACGAAGGCGCCGGCGACGGTCTGCTGCTCGACCAGCTCGCCGAGGTTCGGCTGGACCAGCGGGTCGAGATCACCACGCTGGTGCAGCACGTCCGGCAACGGGCCGACGGTGGCCTGATCATCGGCCTGTTCGGTGCGTTGAGCACCGCCGAGGCGGAGCTGCTGGCGGGGCTTCGGGCCAACGGCGCCACCTGCGTGTGCTTTCTGTTGGACAGCTCCGCCTGGCTGAACCTGCCCGCGTCCGCCCGGGCCGAGGCAGACCAGGCCCACGACACCGCCGCGCTGGCGCTACTCCAGTCCGGCTGGCGGGTGATCGGCGTCGACCACGGCGGCCGGCTGCCGGCGCTCTGGCCACAAGCCGGTCGCGGATCCCAGGGGTTCGCCCTTCGTGCGGCGATGGCCGAGACGGTGGCGGGCGGCGTGCGATGAACGGAAGGTCCCCCTCATGATCGCCCATCGGAACCTGGGCCTGGTGGCCGCCGCCGCGACGCTGCTGGCCGCGGCTCCACTCTCGGCCATCTTCGAGAGCTGGACCTGGCTGGTCCAGGCGGTCATCGCGGTGGCCGCGGTGGCCGCCGCGGCGGCACTCGCCCGTCTCGGCCGGGCACCGCTGTGGCTCCAGATCCTGGCCATGGTGGGCAGCCTCACGGTCGCCCTGACCTGGCTGTTCCCCAGCGGCGGCGAGCTGCTGGCGGTGCTGCCCACCCCGGCCACCTTCGGGCACTTCGCCGAACTGTTGGGCAACTCCGTCGGGGACATGCGCTCACACGGCGTGAAGGTGCCGGACACCGATCCGCTGCTGTTCATCACGGTGCTCGGTGTCGGCGGAGTGGCGGTGCTGGTGGACGTGCTCTGCGTCGGGCTGCACCGGCCCGCCCTTGCCGGGCTGCCGATGCTGGCCATCTACTCGGTGCCGGTGGCGGTCTACGTGGACAGCGTCCCGCCGGTGCCGTTCGCGATCGGCGCCGCCGGCTTCCTGTGGCTGCTGGTCACCGACAACGTGGACCGGGTCCGCCGCTTCGGCCGGCGGTTCACCGGCGACGGTCGCGACGTGGACGTCTTTGAGGCGTCTCCGCTGGCCGCCGCTGGCCGGCGGCTGGCGGTGGTGGGCCTCGCCCTGGCCGTGCTGGTGCCGTTGGCCGTCCCAGGCATGACCGCCGGGCTGATCACCAGCCTGAACGCCGGCGCTGGCGCCGGAATCGGGCCTGGGCTGGGTGGCTCCCCCGGCCGGGTCGACCTGTTCGCCGCGCTCAGCGGGCAGCTCAACCAGTCGCAGGTGACCGACCTGGTGAAGGTCACCACCACCGAGGAGGAGCCGTTCTACCTACGCTTCGGCGTGGCCGACGACCTGCGCACCGACGGCTTCCGGATCCGCGGCCCCAACGGCGGGCGGGTCACCGGCGAGCTGCCCGATCCGTCGGCGCGGTCGCTGCCAGGCGTCGAGCGGACCCAGCACCGGGCCACCGTGGAGGTGAGCCGGGACCTGAACATGCCGTTCGTGCCGGTCTACGCCGAGCCGGTCCGATTCGGCGAACTCGGCAACAACTGGTTCTACGACCCGAACCTCCAAGTCGTCTTCTCGAACCGGGAGAGCTCCCGGGGCCGGCAGTACGAGTTCGACTACGTGCGTTCGTCGTACAGCCCGCAGGCGCTGCGCCGGGCCCAGCCGTTGCCGGCGGACGTGCCGCTGCGCCGGCAGCAGACCGTGACACCCGACGTGCCCGAGGTGCGGGCCCTGGTCGAGGATCTGATCCGCGGCGCACGCACCGAGTACGACAAGGTGCGCGCCCTCTACGACTACTTCTCCGAGGACAACGGCTTCAGTTACCGGCTTAGCACTGAAGAGGGCACCAGCGGTCAGGCGATCCTCGACTTTCTCGACAACAAGGTCGGCTACTGCCAGCAGTACGCGGCGGCGCTGGCGTGGATGGTCCGCGAAGCGGGCATCCCGGCCCGGGTCGCCTTCGGGTTCACCAACGGCAGCCGGCGCAGCGATGACACCCTCACGCTGACCAACCGCAACCTGCACGCCTGGACCGAGGTCTACTTCGACCAGATCGGTTGGGTTTCCTTCGACGCCACGCCGGCCTACGGCGTGCCGGGCTCGACCCGCTCGGCGTGGGCACCGGACACCGACGCCCCCGAGCAGAGCACTCCGGCGCCCGGCGCGTCGGGCGCACCTGACGCTGCCGACCCGTCGAACGCACCGGACCAGGGGCCGGACCAGTTCGAGGAAGGCGTCGACCCGGGCGCCGTCGTGGGCGACGGCGCGCCGGGCCAGCAGACGCCGCTCTGGCCCTGGCTGCTCACCATCGGGGTGCTGGCGCTGCTCGTCCTGCTGGCCGTGCCCGCACTGCGCCGGCTCACCTTGCGCCGCCGCCGTGCACGGCCGGCGCCGGTGGCCCGGGCGGTCGACGTCCCGGGCTCGGACAGCCCGGCCGCCGGCCAACCGGTCGTGCTGGTCGGCGGCGACCATGACCGGGCCCGAGCCGACGCGCACGCCGCCTGGGACGAACTGGTCGACACGCTGGTCGACTACCGGGTCCGGGTGGAACGGACGGAGACCCCGAGGGCGACCGCCGACCGGCTGGCCCGGGAGGCGCTCACCACCGACACCGGGGCCTCCTCGGCGGTCCGCCTGCTCGGTCGGGCGGAGGAGCGGGCCCGCTACGCCCGGGACCCGTTGGCCGGTGAACCCCTGTCGGCGGCCCTGCGGGCGGTGCGCGGCGCGCTTGTCGGGCAGGCGGACCGCCGCACGCGGCTGGTGGCGACAGTGTTGCCGCCGTCGGTGCTGCACCGATGGCGTACCAGCATCGCCGACACCTCGTCACGGCTGGTCGCCTCCGGTGGGCAGCTACGTCACCGGTTGCTGCGCTTCAGTCCGCGCCGGCTGATCGCCACTCGCCCGAGCCGCTGACCCCGCCGCCTTACCCACCGGCTCGTCGATCATGCAGCTGTGGTTGCTTGTCTGCGCCTCTGACGGCTTTCGTGGCCACAACTGCATGACCGACACGCGGTTGCAGGGTGAGGGTGCTGGGGACAGCGAAGGGCGCTCGAACGGCGCTGGGCCGGTCGAGCGCTGACCACCCCGCGGTCAAGCCGGGGTGGCACGTACTCCGCCTCAGGGACGGCGGAACAGCTTCAGCGGTGCCCCTCCGGGCGCTGCCGCCACCGATCCTCCATCCGGTCAAGGAAACCCGGCCGCCTACCGGCACGGCTTCGGGACCGGCGACGACTCGCCGTGCCACCGACGACGTGCAGGTCGGGTGACTGCGCCCGACGGTGCGACTGCACCGCGAACGCGGCCGAGGCCAGCATGACGACGAATCCCGCCACCGCCAGCGGCGGAGTTGCAATCACCGCGCCATAGACCAACAACGCCAGGCCGGCGATGATCACGCCGGCGGCGACGAGCAGGCGACGCCGCGCATGGAAGCGCGGATCGCTGGCGCGCACGGCCGAGGCGAACTTGGGGTCCTCGGCAAGCGACCGCTCGATCTGCTCGAACAGCCGCTGCTCGTGCTCCGAGAGCGGCACGGCACTCCTCCCCGGTCACGTTGGTCGGTCCGGTCGGACCGACAGACCGTGGCAGCCAACCGGCTGCTTACCCGCAAGTCTACGAGGGCCCCCGCGCGTCGGAAAGCGGGACGACCTACGGTCGGGTCGGATTTTCGTTCCGTCGAGGATCGCGCCCGCCGAGCAGACTAGCCGGTCCTATGACGGACCGCCCGAAACGGGCAGCCGCAGCGTCGGCCACGACCTCCGCCTCCCGCCAGCCATGCTCCCGATCCCCCAGGGCGAGTTGCCGCGGCGTCTCGACCGCCACCGTCAGACCCTCCGCCCGGACGCCGAGCAGCCGGACCCGCTCACCCAACTCCAGAACGGTGTAGAGCGCCCACACGATGTCGAACATCTCCCTGGCCACATCGGTGGGCACGTCGAGGGTGCGTGCCCGGGTGACAGTGCGAAAATCGGCGGTACGCACCTTGAGCGACACCGTCCGCCCGACCTGCCCGGCGCCCCGCAACCGGGCACCGACCTTCTCGGCCAGGGCGAGTAGCGTGCGGCGGACCGCGACCGGATCGTCGACGTCCACGTCGAAGGTGACCTCCGCGCCGATGGACTTCTCCGACTGCTCCGGACTGACCCGGCGCGGGTCACGCCCGGCGGCCAACTCGTGCAGGTGCCCGGCGGCAGCCTCGCCGAGCGCGGCACGCAGCATGCCGACCGGCGCCTGCGAGACATCACCGACGGTACGCAGGCCGAGCCGGTGCAGAGCCTGCTCGGCGCGCTCTCCCACCCCCCAGAGCCCGGCGACCGGCAGTGGGTGGAGAAAGTCGAGCACCTGGCCGGCCGGGACGACGAGCAGACCGTCGGGTTTGGCCCGGGTCGAACCGAGCTTCGCCACGAACTTGCTCGGCGCGACCCCCACCGAACAGGTCAGCCCCTGCTCTGCGGCAACCCGCTCACGGATGCGGCGGGCGATCGCCGCCGGCGAGCCGAACAGCCGGCGGGCACCGGCGACGTCCAGGAATGCCTCGTCCAGCGACAGCGGCTCGACCAGCGGAGTGACGTCACGGAAGATCTGCATGATCGACCGCGAGGCGGCCGTGTAACGGGCGGAGTCCGGGGCGAGGAAGACCGCGTGCGGGCAGAGGGCGCGGGCCCGCATGGTGGGCATGGCGCTGCGGACGCCGTACCGCCGGGCCTCATAGCTGGCCGAGCTGACCACCCCTCGCGGGCCGACCCCGCCGACCACGACGGCCCGACCCCGCAGCTCTGGCCGGTGACGCACCTCCACCGCGGCGTAGAAGGCGTCCATGTCGACATGCAGGATCGGGCAGCCGGCGTCATCGGCGTCGGACCCGAACCGGGGGTCGCCACCCCGGGGTATCGACTGACTGCGGCCCACCCGCGAAGGTTAGCCGCCAGATGTGACATCGCCGCCGGTCAGCCCCGCACGACGAGCAGCGGAACGGTCATCTCCGTCGCCGTGTCCGCGCCGTGGAACGCCACCAGCCGGGACACCGCCGGCGGATCCGACCGACCGGCCATCACCGCGTACGTGTCGTTGCAGACCACCACCACGTCGCCGATCCGACCCAGGTGTTCGGGGGTCACCGGCCCATACCAGCCGGCGGCCACCATCTCCGCCCTGGTCCACACCCGCGCGGCAGCGCCGAGCACACCCGACCAGGTGGCCACCACGTCGACGGCGGCACCCGGGGCGACGTGCAGGTAGCGCACCCGGGGTTCACCCGCGACCACCCGCACCCCGTCGATCAGGCGAGGGTCGCCGTCCAGGTCGAACCGGTGCCCGTCGGGTACGTCGAGCTGCCCGTGGTCGGCCGTGACCAGCAGCGCCGAGTCCGGCGGCAAGCCGTCCACCAGCCGTGCCAGCAGCCCGTCCACCTCGGTCACCGCCACCCGCCAGGGCAGCGAGTCCACGCCGCTGAGGTGGCCGTGACGGTCGACGTCCGGGTGGTAGCCGGAAACCAGGGTCGGGCCGGACCCGGCGGCCAGCGCGGTCAGCATGGCCACGGCCAGTGCGTCGACGCCGGCCGCGCCTCGGTAGTCGCCACCCCGGTTCGCGGCCAAGGTCAGGCCGGTGCCACCGAACTCCGGTCGGCTCACCACGGTCACCGCGACACCCGCGGCCCGGGCCCGCTCCAACGCCGTGGCGACCGGCTGCCAGCGCAGCGGTGACGGGTCGTCGGCCCATTCGGTGTGGTTGAGCACCCGATCGGTGTCCGGAACCCGCAGGGTGAAACCGAGCACCCCGTGCGCGCCGGGCGGCACACCGGTGCCCAGGGTGACCAGGCTGGTCGGGGTCGTGGACGGAAAACCGCAGGTGAGCGGCCGGCCGGCCGCGGCGGCCAGCCCCGTCAGGGTCGGCGCGTACGGTGCGGCGGTCGGGATCTGGTACCAGCCGAGACCGTCGACCAGCAGCACCGCGATCCGGCGCACCCCGGCCAGTTCGGCGGTGAGTCCGAGCAGGTCCGAGGCGCCGGGCACACCGAGCACGGCCAGCGCGCTGGGCAGCACGTCGGCGAGGCTGCCGCCGCCGTAGCCGGGCGCGACGACCTCCAACGGCCTGGCTCGGCCAGTCATGCCGGGCGGCGGGCGAACAGATGCAGCTGAGCGGCGACATCCCGCCACGGTGAACGCGCGGCCAGCGTCCGCTCCAACTCGACCAGGGCACCGAGTTGGCCGTCCGCCACCGCCGCCGGAAGCAGGTCGGCGAGGACGCGTACGCCGTGGACCTCCTCGACGGCGAGCCCGGCGGTGGCCAGCAGCGCGGCGGCGGCCTCGGCGTCGAAACGCCGGCGCAGCGTGTCCCGGGGACCGGCGCTACCCGCGGCATCGGCGGCCAGCGCAGCGGCCACGTCGAGGTGGCCGTTCATCGCCCGGCCGAGGACCGCCGCCGCCCGCCCGGCGACCAGCACACTGGCCGCACCACCGGGTCGCAGCGCGCCGGCCAGCGCCGACACCACCGGCACCGGATCATCGACGACCTCCAGTACGGCGTGGCACAGCACCAGGTCGACGCTTGCCGGCTCGACCAACCCGGCGAGCGCGTCCCCGTCACCCTGCACCGCACGGACCCGCTCGGGCACCCCGGCCTCGGCCGCCCGGCGGCTGAGCGCGGCGAGCGCGTCGGGGCTGGCGTCGACCACGGTGACCCGGTGCCCGGCCAAAGCCAGCGGCACCGCGAAGCCACCGGTGCCCCCGCCCACGTCCAGCACGGTCAGCTCGGCGGCGGCCCGGCGGTCCAGCTCGGCGCGCAGCACCGACCAGACCACAGCGGTACGGGGGGTGAGCGGCGGCCCGGCCGGGCCTGAGGTCTGTTCCACCCGGTCGAGCCTAGTCAGACTGACCCAGATCGCTAGGGCAGGTGGCCGCCCGACCGGTCGCCGGTCAGCGAAAGTCGCGGGAGGCGGGGCTGACCGGAAGCTCGATCGCCTCCAACCGGTCGGCCACCAGGTTGACCACCCCCTCGTGCCGCTGCAACCGCCCCCGCACCACCAGCGCCGCGCTGGTGCGGGCCACCCGCCGGTGCCGCTGCCACAGCCCCGGTGAGCAGGTGACGTTGAGCATGCCGGTCTCGTCCTCCAGGTTGAGGAAGGTCACCCCGCCCGCGGTCGCCGGCCGCTGCCGGTGGGTGACGATCCCGCCGACCCGGATCCGCCGACCCGGCTCCACCCGACCCAACCGGTCGATCGGCACCGCGCCCACGGCGTCCAACTGTGGGCGGATGAACCGGGCCGGGTGGCTCTCCGGCGACAACCCGGTGGCCCACACGTCGGCGACCAGCCGGTCCACCGCCTCCATTCCGGGCAGGGTGGGCGCGGCCGTGCCGGTCACCGTGCCAGGCAGCCGGCCGGGCCGTTCCTGGGCGGCCGCGCCGGCCGCCCAGAGCGCCTGCCGCCGGGTCAGTCCGAAACAGGCGAAGGCGTCCGCCGTGGCCAGCGCCTCCAACTGCGCGGCGGTCAGACCCACCCGCCGGGCCAGGTCCGGCAGGGCGCGGTACGGACCGTCCGCCGCCCGCTCGGCCTCGATCCGCTCGGCCACACCGTCGCCGAGGGTACGCACGCTGGCCAGCCCGAGCCGAACGGCCGGCCCGCCCAGCCCCCAGGCGTGCGGCGGCTCCCCCGGCTGACTGCCCCAGCGGCTCTGCGGGGTGGACTCCAGCACCGGCTTCGCGCCGCTGGCGTTGACGTCCGGGCGGCGTACCTCCACCCCGTGCCGGCGGGCGTCGTCCACCAGGGTCTGCGGCGAGTAGAAGCCCATCGGCTGGGCGCTCAGCAGCGCGGCCAGGAACGGCCCCGGGTGGTAGCGCTTGAGCCAGGAACTGGCGTAGACCAGGTAGGCGAAGCTCATCGCGTGGCTCTCCGGGAAGCCGTAGCTGGCGAACGCGGTCAGCTTGCGGTAGACGTCGTCGGCCAGCTCGCCGCTGATACCCCGCTGCGCCATGCCGGCGTAGAGCCGGTCGGCGATCCGGGCCATCCGTTCCACGGACCGCTTGGCTCCCATCGCCCGGCGCAGCTGGTCGGCCTCGGCCGCGTCGAAGCCGGCCAGGTCGATGGCGAGCTGCATCAACTGCTCCTGGAACAGCGGCACACCGAGAGTCTTCTCCAGCGCGTTGCGCATCAGCGGGTGCGGGTAGGCCACCGGCTCCTGGCCGTTCTTGCGCCGGATGTACGGATGCACCGAGCCGCCCTGGATCGGGCCGGGCCGGATCAGCGCCACCTCGACCACCAGGTCGTAGAACTCGCGGGGCCGCAGGCGGGGCAGGGTGGCCATCTGGGCCCGGCTCTCCACCTGGAACACCCCGACCGAGTCGGCCCGGCAGAGCATGTCGTAGACCTCGGGGTCGTCCAGTGCCATGTCGCCCAGGTCCAGGCTCATCCCGATCATGTCGTAGCCGTAGTGCAGCGCCGAGAGCATGCCCAGACCGAGCAGGTCGAACTTGACCAGGCCGACGGCGGCGCAGTCGTCCTTGTCCCACTGGAGCACGCTGCGCCCGGGCATCCGCCCCCACTCCACCGGGCAGACCTCGATCACCGGCCGGTCGCAGATCACCATCCCGCCGGAATGGATGCCCAGGTGCCGGGGAAAAGTCTGCAACTCGTTGGCGTACGCGATCACCTGCTCGGGGATCTCCGGCACGTCGACCGTGGCCACGTCGCCCCACCGGTCGATCTGTTTGCTCCACGCGTCCTGCTGGCCGGGCGAGAAACCGAACGCCTTGGCCACGTCCCGCACCGCCGAGCGGGGCCGGTAGGAGATCACGTTGGCCACCTGGGCGGTGTGCTCCCGGCCGTAGCGGGCGTAGACGTGCTGGATGACCTCCTCCCGGCGGTCGGACTCGATGTCCACATCGATGTCGGGCGGGCCGTCGCGTTCGGGGGCCAGGAAGCGCTCGAACAGCAGCCGGTGCCGGACCGCGTCCACGTTGGTGATCCGCAGCGCGTAGCAGACCGCCGAGTTCGCCGCCGAACCCCGGCCCTGGCAGTAGATGTTCTCCCGCCGGCAGAAGTCGACGATGTCGTAGACGACCAGGAAGTAGCCGGGGAAGTCCAACTCCTCGATCATGTTCAGCTCGTGGTCGAGCTGCGCGTACGCCTGAGGGTGCGCCTCGCGCGGGCCGTAGCGTTCCCGCGCGCCCCGCTCGGTGAGCTGCCGCAGCCAGCTCATCTCGCAGTGTCCCGGCGGCACCGGGTACGCGGGCAGCTGCGGCGCGACGAGCTGAAGGTCGAAGGCGAGCTCCGCGCCGAACTCGGCGGCCCGGGCCACCGCACCCGGGTAGGCGGCGAACCGGGCCGCCATCTCCGCGCCGTCGCGCAGGTGGGCGGTGCCCGCGGCGGGCAGCCAACCGTCGATCTCGTCGAGGCTGCGCCGGGCCCGGACGGCGGCCAGCGTGGTGGCCAGCCGACGCCGCCCCGGGGTGGCGTAGTGCACGTTGTTGGTGGCCACTGTGGGCAGCCCGGCACCGGCCGCCAACTCGGCCAGGGCGTCGTTGCGGTCGCCGTCGACCGGATGCCCGTGGTCGGTCAGCTCCACCGCCACCGTCTCCGCGCCGAACAGCGCGGTGAGCCGGTCCAGCTCGCGGGCTGCCGCGTCGACCCCCTCGGTGAGCAGGGCGGCCGGCACGTGCCCCTTGCGGCAGCCGGTGAGCACCAGAACGTGGTCGCGCAGGTCGGCGGCGATCTCCTCCAGCTCGCCGTAGACCGGGCGGCCCTTCTCGCCGCCCCGCAACTGGGCGCGGGCGATGGTCGCGGCCAGCCGGGCGTACCCCTCGTGGCCGTGGGCCAGGACCAGCAGGTGGCTGCCGTGCGGGTCGGGTACGCCGTTCTGCGGGCCGGGCATGCCGAGGGACAGCTCCGCCCCGAAGATCGTCGGCAGGCCCAGCGTGCGGGCCGCCTCGGCGAACCGCACCACCCCGTAGAGGCCGTCGTGGTCGGTGACGGCGAGTGCGGTGAGCCCCAGCCGCACGGCCTCCTCGGCCAGTTCCTCGGGGTGACTGGCGCCGTCGAGGAAGCTGAAGTTGGTGTGCGCGTGCAGTTCGGCGTACGGCACCACGCCGTCGGGGCGGGTCAGCTCCGGCGGCTGGTAGTGCTCCCGACGCCGACTCCAGGCGGGCGAGTCTCCCCCGTCGGCGTCGACCGTGAGGGGATCCACCACATGCAGGTGCCGCCCCCCACCGTCACCTCCGTCCCCCCACCCCCCGCCGCGCTCGCCCTTGCCACCCGGCTTCCCGGAGAGCACCCGCTCCAGCTCCGACCAGGGCAACTGCGGATTGTGGAAACTCATCGGCCCCAACCATGATCCAGAGTCGCCTCAGTCATAGATCGCCTCCACCAGCCAGCGGCCGGACTCGACGGCGAGCAGCAGTGCGCCGCCGTCGGCCAGGCGGACCTGGAATCGGGCCCGCCGACGCGCCTCGGCCGGGGCCCACCACCGCTCGTCGAGCGGCCACGGGCCGACCCAGCCGACGATCTCGGCCGCCGCGGCCGTGCCACCAGGCACCGCGGTGCCCGAAGCGGCGAAGGTGGAAACAGCGGGAACCGGGGCGTAAGTGGAGCCGCCGGACTGCGTCGTCGTACCGATGCTCAGCCGGGCCGGCGGGGCGCTCACCGCCAGCCGTGCGCTCACCACGACCGGCTCGCCGTTGGCGTCGAGCACACTCGCGGCGAGCGGGACGGGCAGCACCACGGCCGGCGAGGGCGGCGGCAGCCGACCCGGCCAGGTCGGCACGGCGTGCCCCGGGCCCGGCCGCCGGCGGCCGAGCCGAGCCGAGCCGCCGGAGCCGGCACCCGTCGACGCACCCCCGGGGGGACGCCCCACGGGCTCGCCCGGCGCGGCGCCGGAACGGGCCGGGAGCCGTTCGTCGCCCCAGGGCACCAGCCGCGCCTGGTCGTCCGGCGACCGTCCGCCGCCAAGCACCGCGGTGACCACCGCCTCGGGGCCGAGCAGACCCTGCACCCGGCTCAACGCGCGGTGCGCCCGCTCCCGTTCCGCGCCGGTCTCCCCCCACAGCCCCGGTTGCAGGCCGGCCTGGGCGAGCACCCCGTCCGGCACCAGCCGCAACCGGACTATTCCGGCGGTGGGGCGGGCCGGCCGGCCACCGCCGCGACCGCCGCCGGAGAGCCAACCGTCCAGTTGCCAGCGGACCCGTTCGGCGATGGCCGCCGCGCTGAGCAGGCCGTCGTGTCGCCAGACCCGGTGCAGTTCCTGGCCGTGCGCGGTGACCGCCTCGATGCCGAGCCGGGTGCAGGCCAGCCCGTGCCCGGCGAGCCGTTCGTGTAGCCGCTCGGCCAGCGTCCGGGCCGCGAACGCCGCCACGTCGACCCGGTCGATCGGCTCGTCGAGGTCGGCGGTGACCGTCAGGTCGGCGGGCGGGCGCCGTACCGCGAGCGGCCGGTCGTCCCGACCGGCGGCCAGCCGGTGGGCCAGCACCCCGTCGAATCCGAACCGGGCCAGCACGTCGCCGGCGGGCAGCGCGGCGAAGTCGCCGAGCGTACTCATCCCGAGCCGGCGCAGCAGGTCGGCCAGGGCTGGTCGGCCGAGCGCCGCGACCGGCTGACCGGCCAGGAACTCCGGCGTACCCCCGGGCGGCACGATCCGACCCCGCCGGGCGGCCAGCCCGGCGGCGAAGACGCCGGCGGCGATGCCGACCTGGCTCTCCACCGCACAGCTGTGGGCGACGTGCTCGATGATCCGCTCGGCGGCCGCTTCCTCGCCACCCAGATAGCGGCTCGGCCCACGGGCGGCCAGCGCGCAGGCCCCCGGCCGGATCACCTCGACCCCGACCGCCACCTCCTCGACCGCGGCCACCACCGGCTCGAACGCCCGGGCGTCCCGGCCGGGATCATGGTCGACGACGGTGAGCTGGGGGCAGCGTCCCTGCGCTTCCCGCCGACGCAGCCCGCGACGTACGCCCTCGGCGCGGGCCCGCTCGGAGCAGGCCACCACCCGGTTGGCGTGCAGTACCGCGACCGGGTCGGTGGCCGGCACCCCGTCGGCGATCTCGACGGCCAGCACCGGCCAGTCCGGGCACCACAGCAGCAGGGTCCGAACCGGTTCACTCACGATGCCACCACTCGTAGCCGCCCGATGCCCGGTCGGCCGGCGGCGGGCGGACCGGGGATGACCCGGGTCGGTTCGTCACCGGGCAGCCAGACCTTGACCTCCCTGGGGCGGGCGGCGGCACCGCGTCCGCGAGCCGAGATGGTCACCTCCCGGCGGCGTAGGCGCCCCCGTCCAGACCCGAGCCCGTCCCAGACCCCACGGACCACCTGGAGCGTCACGTCCGCGCCGTCCCACCGGCCGTACGGCACGAGTACGCTGCCGCGTTGCCGGACCCGCGCGGCCAACCGGTCGGCGACGGAGGCGGTGACGCCGGACGGCACAGCGGCGACCACCACGTCCACCCCGTCGATGAGCGCGGCGACGACGGTGGGCCATTCCGGCCCGGGCTGCGGCACCAGGGCCAGCCGATCCAGGACGATCCCGGCCTCGGCCGCCGCCCCGGCACCGAAGGTCGGCACCCCGACCACGGCGCACCACGAGCCGGCGCGCGAGGCCTCGGCCAGCAGCGCCAGGAGCAGCGACGCGGTGCCGCTGTGCCGGGCCTGCCCGACACCGACCGCGATGGTGCTGCCGCGCCGCAGCCCCCGGCCGGGCAGCAGCCCGGTCAGTTCCGGCCGCACCGGCAGCACCCGATGCCCACCCGCCGGGTCGGGTGCGCTGGCCGGGCGCACCAACCCGGCCAGCGCGGCGGAACCGACCACCATCCGGCCCGCCATCGGACCTACCCCCCGTCGTGTCACCACAGGCCGTCGGCCCGTGGATGGTGCTGTCATGAGTCAGTGAGGACGTACGGCGGGGCGGCGTCCGGCCCACCCTGGGTCCCGCCGGTGGCGGCCGGGCGCCGCGGCTCAGGCGACCAGACCCTCGATCGCCGGCTGGTGCGCCAGACCGAGCGTCAACTCCACCACCGTCACGAACTCCTCGGCGGCGCGATGCAGGTCGTCGGCCTCCCGGGCGGTGACCACCCGGGGTATGCCGGCCTCGGCGGCGGCCCGCTTGCCGGCGCCGAGGGCGAAGTAGTTGGCCCACTCGTCGAGTTCGGGGGCGACACCGGCGAGCAGGACCCAGACACTGGTGATCCGATGGCGTCGGGTGGGTGCGGGACGGGCCCGGGCGGCGAGCACCGCGGCGGCGGCACGCAGGGCCGCGAGGTGGGCGGCGGCGTACCGGAGGCCGTCGGGGCCGGTCCGGGCGGCCTCGGCGAGCCCGTGCCGGGCCACCGCGATCAACTGGACGGGAGTGCGGTGCGGCAGCACGTGCGCGGGCACCGTCGGCGCCTGAGCCGGACTGTTCGGCATGGTCTCCTCCAGGTGGACCGGGGCGGGCAGGCCACGCGACGGAGTCAGCTCCGTCGGCGCGGGACGCCCGCGACGGGCGGTGCGGAGGAAGACGCACCAGGTGGGTGGCCGGCCGGGTGCGGAGCTTCCCCACACCACACCCGGCCGGCTGTACCGGCGGGTCCGTCGTCCGCCGCCCGGGGGTCGTGGGCGGCGGACGACGGTCCTGCCTGATGGGTCCGGACTCGCGACTGCCCGGAGCCCGGTGCGGTCCGCGGCACCGCACCTGTCGGGAGCCGATGCCGCGAAACACCGCCCCCGAGGGGTTGGAACGAACGTTCGAGTGAATCGAACACTCGTTCTAACTGCTGCTGACAGTACACCCTCCCCCCGACAAAAACGCAACGTGTGGCATGCCGGGCTGTCTGCACGTCGCGCCGCCGCCGGAGTGTCCGTGATCTCCCGGCACACCCACGGTGACCGGCATGACCGTCCGATCCGACGAGATGCTCGACCTGCCGCGTCAGGCCCACGAGGCCCGCGGCCTGGCCGCCCCAGGGGGCGTGGTCGGCTGCGCCGGTCGTCCCCGTACCGGCAAGAATGGCGGCATGCAGTCACACCCGAACGTCCGAGCGGTGCAGGATGCCCTCGACGCCGCCCAGGCACGCGACGGCTCCGGCACGCCCGCCACGGTCCGCCTGCTGCCCGACGCCGTGCACACCGCTGTGGCCGCCGCCGAGGCGCTCGGTGTCGATGCCGGCGCCATCGCCAACTCGCTCGTCTTCGACGCCGACGGGACGCCGCTGCTGGTGCTCACCTCCGGCGCGCACCGGGTGGACACCGCCGGCCTGGCCACCCGGCTGACCGTCACCCGGCTGCGCCGGGCCACCCCGCAGTTCGTCAAGGAGCACACCGGGCAGGTGATCGGCGGTGTCGCCCCGGTGGGTCACCCGCGGCCGCTGCGCACACTGGTCGACACCGCCCTCGACAAGTACGACGAGATCTGGGCCGCCGGCGGCGTACCGCAGGCGGTCTTCCCCACCACGTACGCCGAGCTGCTGCGGGTCACCGGCGGTGTCCCGACCATCGTGGCGTGAGCACCCCGGAGACCGTCCCGGAACTGGTCACCCTGCACGTGTGGCGGGTACCCCGGAGCACCCTGCCCCGGGCACTGACCCGGATGGCGCTCGACCCGCGCCGGCTACGCGCCCTGCCCGGCGTACGGTTCGGCAAGCTGCTCGGCACCGGGACCGGCACCGGCTTCGGGCCGGGCGACGCCGACCTGACCCGCTGGGCGGCGTTGACGGTGTGGGACTCCGCCGCCGCGGCCACCCGGTTCGCCGACTCAACCGTGGGGCGGGCCTGGTCCGGCATCGCCCGGGCGGATGTCCGCCTCGACCTGCGCCCGCTGACCAGCCGGGGCGCATGGTCCGGCCGGCGGCCGTTCGGCGACCCCAGCGGCGGTCGGGTCGCCGGTCCGGTGCTGGCCCTGACCCGGGCCCGGCTGCGCCCGGCACGGGCGCTCACCTTCTGGCGGGCGGTTCCACCGGTCGCCGCCGCCCTGCGCACTGCCCCCGGGCTGCTGGCCCGCTTCGGCGTCGGTGAGGCGCCACTGGGCTGGCAGGGCACGGTGAGCGTGTGGCGTGATCCGGCGGATCTCGTGGCGTTCGCGTACCGTCACCCGGAGCACCGGGCCGCGATCACCCGCACACCCACCGAACGGTGGTACGCGGAGGAACTCTTCTCACGGTTCGAGGTGCGCGACGTGGTCGGTGACCGGACGGTACTGGGGTGGGTCACCGACGGCGGTGCCCCGGCGAAGGGTGGACGGGCATGAGGTTGGTTCGGTGGACACCGGACGATCTCCTCCGGCGGCTGGGCGACGTGGTGGACGTGTACGGCGAGGCGATGGGCTACCGTGCCGACCTGCTGGAGGCCCGTCGCGGCTACATCGCCACCCACGTACGACGGCCCGGCTTTCGCGCCGTCGCCAGCCTCACCGACGAGGGCCACCTGGCCGGCTTCGGCTACGGCTACGTCGGCGGCTCCGGCCAATGGTGGCACGACCAGGTCTGGCGGGCGCTGGATCCGGCCACCCGGCGGCGTTGGCTCGCCGACTGCTTCGAGGTGGTCGAGCTGCACGTCCGGCCACTGGCCCAGGGGCACGGCCTGGGCGCCGGGCAACTGCGGGCCCTGCTGAGCCTGGCCGAGGGCGCGACCACGCTGCTGTCCACCCCGGAGGCCGACGAGCACACCTCGCGTGCCTGGCGGCTGTACCGGCGGTTCGGCTTCGTCGACGTGCTACGCGACTTCCGTTTTCCCGGCGACGAGCGTCCGTTCGGGGTGCTCGGCCGGGACCTTCCCCTGCCGGCGCCGAGGCCGACCCGGCCATCCGTCCGGCCATGAACGGACGGTCACCGCTCCGGCTGGCCCACAGCTACGGGTGGACGCTGCTGGCCCTGCTGGTGCTGGCGCAGATCTGCTACCCGCTGACCGGCGGGACGACCCGGGCCCGGCTGACCGTGGCCACCGTCGTGCTCGGCTACCTGTTGTCGGTCGGTCACGCGCTGGCCAGCCGGGGGCCGCGGGCGGCGGTGACGCTGGTGGTGGTGGCCACCGGGGGCGGTTTCGCCATCGAGGCGCTCGGCGTGGCCACCGGCTTCCCGTTCGGCAGCTACGACTACTCCGGTCAACTTGGCCCGAGGCTGGCCGGGGTGCCGCTGATCATTCCGCTGGCCTGGACCTGGATGGCCTGGCCGGCCTGGCTGGTGGCGACCCGGCTCACCGCCGGACCGGCAGGTCACACGGCGGGCCGGTGGCGGTGGCCGGGGCGGGTCGCGCTGGCCACGGTCGGGCTGGCCGCCTGGGACCTCTTCCTCGACCCGCAGATGGTGGCCGAAGGTCACTGGGTGTGGCGGGATCCCACCCCGGCGCTGCCCGGCCTGCCCGCCATCCCGGTCAGCAACTACCTCGGTTGGCTACTGTTCGCGGTGCTGATGATGACCGCGCTGCGCCCGCTCGCCGGACCCGCCGTGGCCACCACCGACGCCCGCGACCACCCGATGTACGCGCTCTACCTCTGGACGTACGGCTCCAGCGTGCTGGCCCACGCCGTCTTCCTCGACCTGCCCGCCTCGGCGCTGTGGGGTGCGGCCGGCATGGCGGTGGTCGCGGTGCCGCTGGCGGTCACGCTGCTACGGACCCGCCGGGCCCACCACCGCGACGCCGGTTCGCCGCGATCCCCGGTCGACGTCGCGGCATGACCGCCGCGCTCGTCCTGCTGCTCGGCGTCGCCGCGCTGACCGCGCACACCGTGGTCAACGCCGGCCGGTGGCTGCGCCGCCCGACCGACCGGCCGGTGGCGGTCACCGAGGCGGTGACGGTGCTGTTGCCACTGCGCGACGAGGCCACCCGGGTCACCCCGTGCCTGCGCGCCCTGCTCGACCAGCGGGGCGTGCCCGGCCTACGGGTCGTGGTGCTCGACGACGGCTCGGGCGACGGCACCGCGGACGTGGTCCGTGCGGTGGCCGCCGACGACCCCCGGGTCACCCTGCTCACCGGTGCCGCCCCGCCGCCGGGCTGGCTGGGCAAGCCACACGCCTGCTGGCAGCTGGCCACCCGCGCCGAGGCGTCGGCCACCGCACTGGTCTTCGTGGACGCCGACGTGGTGCTCGGCCGGTACGCCGTGGCGGCGGCGGTCACAGAGTTGCGCGCCGCCGGTGCGACGCTACTGTCGCCGTACCCTCGGATCGTGGTACGGACGGCCGCCGACCGGCTGGTGCAGCCGCTGCTGCAGTGGCTGTGGCTGACCTTCCTGCCGCTGCGGGCGATGGAGCGCTCGCAGCGGCCGTCGCTGGCCGCGGCCGGCGGGCAGTTCCTTGCCGTGGACCGGGCCGGCTACCTGCGGGCCGGTGGGCACGCGGCCGTCGCCGACCGGGTGCTGGAGGACATCGAACTGGCCCGGGCGGTGAAGCGTGCCGGCGGCCGGATCGCCCTCGCCGACGGCTCGCGGCTGGCCACCTGCCGGATGTACGAGGACTGGCCGCAGTTGCGTGACGGCTACACCAAGTCGCTCTGGGCCTCGTTCGGGCACCCGGTCGCCGCCGCCGTGGTGCTGACCCTGCTGCTGCTGCTCTACACCGCGCCGCCGGTGGTCGCCGCCGGCGCGCTGCTCGCCGGCGCGCCGGCGGTCGCCGGGGTCGCCCTGCTGGCGTACCTGACGGGGGTGGCCGGGCGGATGGTCAGCGCCCGGGCCACCGGAGGGCGGGCGTGGCCCGACGCGCTGGGCCACCCCGTTTCGGTCGCGGTCCTCGGCTGGCTGACCCTGCGGTCGTACCATCTGCGCAAGCGGCGGCGCCTGTCCTGGCGCGGCCGTCCGGTCGGTTAGAGCCTGGGAGGGCGCGGCATGGCGCGGATCGTGGTCCTCGGCGCCGGCGTGGGTGGGCTGGCCGCCGCCGCCCGGTTGGCCGTCACCGGACACCAGGTGACCATCCTGGAACGCGCCGAGGTTGTCGGCGGCAAGCTGGGGCGGCACACCCGGGACTCCCCGGCGGGCACGTTCCACTTCGACACCGGCCCCAGCCTGCTCACGCTGCCCGAGATCTGCCACGATCTGTTCGAGGCGACCGGCGCCAAGCTCGACGAGTATCTCGACCTGGTACCGCTGGACCCGATCGTGCGGCACGTCCTGGCCGGCGGCGGCCCGGTGCTCGACTCCTGCGCCGACCCCGCCGAGTTCACCACCCGCGTCGGCGTGGCCCTCGGTGACCGGGCCGCCGCCGACTGGCAGCGACTGTGGCGGCGCGCCGCCCGGGTGTGGCGGGCCTCCGAACGCGACATCCTGCGCCGCCGCGTCGACTCCCCCCGAGACCTGGCCCGGCTGGCCTGGCGGCTGGGCGACCTGGCCGCGATCCGGCCCGGGCAGAGCCTCCGTGGGCTGGGTCGCACCCTGATCTCCGACCCGCGACTGCGGATGCTGCTGGAGCGGTACGCCACCTACACCGGCGCCGACCCGCGCCGCGCGCCGGCCGCGTTGGTCGCGGTCCCCTACGCCGAGATGACCTTCGGTGGCTGGTACCTGCGCGGTGGGCTGGGCACCCTCGCCGACGCGTTGCTGTCACGCTGCCTGGACCTCGGCGTGCTCGTGCGTACCGGCGCCGAGGCCACCCGGATCGACGCGGTGGGCGGCCGGGTGCACGGGGTACGTGTCGCCGGGCAGCACGCGCCCGTGCCGGCCGACGTGGTGGTGGCCAACGTGGACGCGCTCACCGTCTACCGGGACCTGCTACCCGACCCGCGCCGGCTGGCCGGGCTGACCGACCGCAGCCTGGCCGGCTTCGTGCTGCTGCTCGGCGTACGCGGCGACTCCGGGCTGGCCCACCACAACGTCTTCTTCCCGCGCGACAACGACCCCGAGTTCGACGCGGTCTTCGGCGATCCCGGGCGGGGGGTACGGGCCCGCCCGGCCACCGACCCGACGGTCTTCGTCACCGTCGCGGACGACCCGGCGGTCCGCCCGGCCGGGCACGAGGCGTGGTTCGTGCTGGTCAACGCCGCCCGGCAGGGCACCGCGCCGGGGGCGGTCGACTGGAGCCGACCAGGTTTGGCGCAGGCGTACGCCGACCGGATCCTGGACGTGCTGGCCGAACGCGGCGTGGACGTACGGGACCGGCTGGTGTTCCGCGACGTCCGTACCCCGGCCGACCTGGCCGCCGCGACCGGCGCGCCGGGCGGCAGCATCTACGGCACCGCCGGTGGCCTGCTCCGCCCGGCCAACCGTAGCCCGGCCCACGGCCTGTGGCTGGTCGGCGGGTCCAGCCACCCGGGTGGCGGCCTGCCGATGGTGACCCTGTCCGCGCAGATCGTCGCCGACGCGATCGGTCCCGCCTGGTAGGTGTAAGGAGGGGCCCTTGCCGACGCCTGCGGTATGGGAGGGCCCCCTGTTGACGCGCTGTGGGCGGGCGGTTCAGCCGGCGTCGATCAGTGCCCGGCGCACCGCGGAGATCAGCTGCCCCAGCCCGAAGGCGGCGAGCAGCACCCAGACCGCGGTCGCCATGGTGATGGTGCCGGCGGCCAGGTCCACCTGGATCAGGCCGGTCAGGCCGGCCAGCAGCAGCCCGGCCACGGCCACGCAGACCCGGGTGGGACGCTCCCCCACGGTGACCGCACCGATCTCCCGCATGCCGGCGGCGACCGCGCGGGCCCGGACGTACTCGTGCAGCCAGGACAGCGCACCACCCGCCACCACCAGCGCACCCGGCGCACCGACCAGCCAGAACGCCACCAGCCAGGCGACCTCGCCGAGCCGGTCGGCCAGCGAGTCGTAGACGTAGCCGAGCCGGGTGGTACGGCCGGTGGTCACCGCCACCGCACCGTCGACGCTGTCGGCGACCGAGGCGAGCAGCACGAACAACGCGCCCAGGAACGGGCCGTCGCCCGGCCGGACCGCGAGCAGCGGTACGCACAGGCAGAGCAGCACCCCGGCCACGGTCACCGCGGTCGGACCAACCCGCAGCCGGCCCAGCAGGAACCCGACGTGGTAGGAGAAGCGCAGCCAACCGCGGACCACCGGGGTGGCTGCCCGGGGGTCGAACCCGCCGTGCAGCCGCGCCCACGCGGTGGCGTACTCGTGCCAGTTCAGCTGTCTGCCCACCACGGTTCAACCGTCACGACGGCGCTGAGGTGTCGCGCGCCGACTGTCACGTCGCGACGTTGACCCGCAGGTTCTGCCAGATCTCCCGGGTCGCGGTGGACCGGTTGAAGGTGATGAAGTGGATTCCGGGGACACCTTCGTCGAGCAGTCGCCGGCACATTTCGCTGGTCTGCTCGATGCCGAGCCGGCGGACCGCCTCCGGATCGTCGGCGACCCGGTCGAAGCGCGCGGCCAGCGCCGCCGGAAAGGGGGCGCCGGACAGCTGCACCGACCGCTCGATGGTGCCGAGCCTGGTCACCGGCATCACCCCGGCCAGGATCGGGGTGTCACAACCGGCGGCGGCCACCCGGTCACGCAGGCGGAGGTACTCGTCGGCGTCGAAGAACATCTGGGTGACCGCGAAATCCGCGCCGGCCCGGCACTTACGGATGAAGTACTCGGTGTCGGTGGCGACGTCCGGCGAGCGCGGATGCCGGTACGGGAAGGCGGCGACGCCGACACTGAAGTCACCGGAGCGGCGGACCAGGCGGACGAGATCCTCGGCGTAGTGCACGCCATCGGGGTGCGGGATCCACTCCCCGGTGGGGTCGCCCGGCGGGTCACCGCGTACCACGAGGACGTTGCGCACTCCGACGCCGGCGAGCCGGCCGACAACGTGCCGCAGCTCGGCTACGGAGTGGTTGACGGCGGTCAGGTGGGCCATCGGCAGCAGGGTGGTCTCGGTGGCGATCCGCTCGGTGACCGCGACCGTGGTGTCCCGGGTCGAGCCACCGGCACCGTAGGTGATCGAGACGAACGAGGGCCGCAACGGCTCCAACTCGCGGATGGCCTGCCAGAGCTGCCGCTCACCCTGCTCGGTCTTGGGCGGCATGAACTCGAAGGAGAAGGTCGGCTGGCAGTCGCGCACCAGATCCCCGATCGCCGGTTGCGAATTCGGGAGTATCGAGGGAAGACCGAGCGCCACACGTGGACTCTAGCGGGCCGAGCCGAAGACCCCTACCGGCTTCCCATCGGTGGGGACGGCAGGCGGCACGGCGAAACCGTCGTACCTCTGGGGTAGTTCTGTGTTCAGCGTGGGTGCGGCCGACGTCGCACCGGGGCCGCGCGGGGGTCAGTTGTCCGACCAGTTGTCCGACCAGTTGTCCGACCGGTGGCGCACCGGCACCGTCCCGGGTGGGCGCTCCGTCCCCCGGGGGGACGTGCCGGGCCACCCCCACCGACCCGCCCGGAGGACCCATGTCTCCTTGTCCGCCCGAGGCAATGCTGACCGGATCGATGGTGGCCCGGCTCCGGCTCGCCCGGGGCTGGAGCCAGTCCCGGCTCGCCGCCGAACTCTGCGCCGCGGCCGGTGTGAGCACGCTGAGTAGGCACGAGATCTCCCGATGGGAGCGCCAGGTACGCGCGCCCGGCCGCTTCTGGCGCGACTGGCTCACTGAGGTTCTCGCGGTCAGCAGTGATCGGCGACCACACACCACACCCGGCGGCTCCGGCCGGCGCGTCGCCCGGCCGACCCGACCGGGCACCGTCGGCACGCCGACCCGACCCATGAGCAGCCGTGCCGCGACGCGCCGGGAGCCGGGTGCGTCGGCGCGTCGCGGCCCGACCCACTAGCGTCGGGACGTGACCCACGCTGCTCCTGTCTCCCCCGTCGACCGTGCCAGCCTGCGCCAGCGGGTCGACCGGTCACTGTCGGACTTCCTAGCCCGCCGTCGAGCCTGGATGACCGACGTCGACGACGCCCTGGTGCCCGTCGCCGAGGCGATCGAGGCGTTCGTGCTGGGCGGCGGCAAGCGACTACGGCCGGCGTTCGCCTACTGGGGGTATCGGGGAGCTGGTGGGGTGGACACCGACCCCGTGGTCACCGCTCTCGCCGCGCTGGAGTTCGTCCAGGCCAGCGCCCTGATCCACGACGACCTGATGGATCGATCGGACACTCGCCGGGGCGAACCGGCCGTCCACCGTCAGTTCGCCGCCCGACACCGGTCCGCCGGCTGGGGTGGCAACCCGGACGGCTTCGGCGACGCCGCAGCGATCCTGTTGGGCGACCTTTGCCTCGTCTGGTCCGACGAGCTGCTGCACTCCGCCGGGCTCGACCCGCGGTCGGTGGCCCGCGTCCGGCCCGACTTCGACGAGATGCGCACCGAGGTCACCGTCGGGCAGTACCTCGACGTGTTGACCCAGGCCACCGGCGACACCTCGGTGGAGCGGGCCAGCAAGGTCGCCCGGTACAAGTCGGCGAAGTACACCGTGGAACGGCCGCTGCTGGTCGGCGCGGCGCTGGCCGACGCGCCAGCCGACGTCCGCATCGCCTACTCGGCGTACGGGCTGCCGCTGGGTGAGGCGTTCCAGCTGCGCGACGACGTGCTCGGTGTGTTCGGCGACCCGGCCCAGACCGGCAAGCCGGCCGGCGACGACCTGCGCGAGGGCAAGCGGACGTACCTGGTGGCCGCCGCGCTGGAAGCGACCGACGAGGCCGCTCGTGCGCTACTGCTTGGCGGGCTCGGCGATGCGGAACTGGACGCCGCCGGGGTGGCCCGGCTACGCGAGCTGATCGTCGCCACCGGCGCGTTGGCCCGTACCGAGCAACGCATCGTCACACTGACCGACGCGGCGCTCGCCGCGCTGACCGCCGTCGATCTGGAGACCGAGGCCCGCCAGGCCCTGGTCGACCTGGCCATCGCCGCCACCCGCCGCGCCGACTGACAGCCGGGCGAGCGGGCGGACCGACGGCGGGGGCTAGAACCCGAGGGCCTGGGCTCGTCGTTTGACCTCCCGGGCGTGGTCGCCGGCGAGGGCCGCGGCGGGGGTACCGCCGGACAGCGTGTCGTCGGGCTCGTAGAGCCAGCGCAGCACCGCCTCGTCGTCGTAGCCGGCATCGGCCAGCAGGTTGAGCACGCCGGGCAGATGCTTGAGCACGGTGCTGTTGGCCACCAGGTCGGCCGGGATCCGGCGGACACCGTCGCGGCGTACCGCGATCAGCTCCCGATCCCGGATCAGCTGATGGACCTTGCTGATCGGCAGATCGAGCCGCTCGGCGACGTCCGGCAGGGTCAGCCAGCCGGACGCGGCAGGGCCAGGGCCGGGCACGGCGGTATCGGCGGGTACGGAGTCGGTCACGCGCAACACCCTGCCACGCCGCCCCCACCCGCGGCCAATGACCTCCCAACACCCGTGTTGAGCAGGGCAGATCGTCCCACTGTCCGCGCGGCGGACCCACGAATCTCCGTCCAGCTGTAGCATCCTGTTCAACCTTCATCCCCCGACACATAGACTGCCTGCCGATGGACACACAGGTCGCCGACACGTTGCTTGGCTCGCTGATCGACGGGCGCTACCGCATTCGCGGTCGCGTGGCCCGTGGCGGCATGGCGACCGTGTACACCGCCATGGACGAGCGGCTCGAGCGCCCCGTGGCGCTCAAGATCATTCACTCGACCCAGGGTCCGCCGGGCCGGGCCGGCGCGGGGAACTTCGTCGACCGGTTCACCGACGAGGCCAAGACGATCGCCCGGCTGACCCACCCGAACGTCGTCGCGGTCTACGACCAGGGCACCCACGCCGGGCGGCCCTACCTGGTGATGGAGTTCGTCCGCGGGCGCACCCTGCGCGAGCTGCTGACCGAACGGCGTCGACTCAACCCAGACGAGGCGTTGGCGATCGCCGAGCAGATGCTCGCCGCGATCGCCGCCGCCCACCGTGCCGGGCTGGTGCACCGCGACATCAAACCAGAGAACGTGCTGGTGGCCGAGGCGCCCAGCGGCGGTCCCGCCAACCTCGTCGACAGCGTGGTCAAGGTCACCGACTTCGGGCTGGCCCGAGCGGTCGAGGCCAGCACCGACCACGACAGCGGCAACCAGCTGATGGCCACCGTGGCGTACGTCGCCCCCGAGCTGGTCACCGACGGCCGGGCCGACGCGCGCACGGACGTCTATTCGACGGGGATCGTGCTGTTCGAGATGCTCACCGGTCGCGTGCCGTACGAGGGCGACCGGCCGATCGACATCGCCTGGCAGCACGTCGACCGGGACGTTCCCGCACCGTCGACACTGGTGCCCGGCCTGCCGAGGTTGCTCGACGACCTGGTCGCCCGGGCCACCCGACGCGACCCGACGGCACGCCCCGCCGACGCCGGCACGCTGCTGGCCGAGGTACAGGTGGCCCGGGACGGTCTCGGCACCGCGAACAGCCAGACCACCATGCTGCCGCCGGTGACCGGCGACCCCGCGGTGTCCCAGCCCACGATGATGGTGGCGGCGGTCCGCCCGCCCGAGCGGCCGACCTGGGCGCGGCTGCCGGAGGGCGGCGAGCCGACCCGCGGCAGGCGCCGGGCCGCCCCGAGCGCAGCGGGCGACCTGCGATCCTGGCTGCCCGCGCTGGGTAGCCGACTGACCGGCGAGGGGAGCGGACGCCTCGGCGTCGCCGCCGTCGTGGTGGTGCTCGGTCTGGTCGCCGCACTCGGCGGCTGGTGGTTCGGGGTGGGCCGCTACACCACCACGCCGGAGCTGGTGAGTATGAGCAAGGCCGAGGCGGCGGCACAGGCATCCCAGTCGGGCTTCACGCTGCGCTACGCAGACCCGCGCCACGACGACCAGGTCCCGCGCGACGGTGTGGTGGGGCAGGAGCCCGCCTCGTCCGCCCGGATCCTCAAGGGCGGCACCATCACCCTCACCCTGTCGCTGGGCCCCGAACGCTTCGAACTGCCGGACGTGGTCGGCAAGGACTTCGACCTGGCCGAGGCGGACCTGGTGAACGCCCAACTGAAGGTCGTCAAGGGCACCGCCCGCTACGACGACGGCCTGCCGGAGGGCGTGGTGGTGGCCACCAACCCGGAGGCGGGCAAGGAGGTCGGGCCGGGCGACGAGATCACCCTGGTCCTCAGCAAGGGCCGCGCCCCGATCACGGTGCCCAACCTGGTCGGAAAGAAGCTCAACGAGGCCCGCACCGAGATCGCCCGGCTCGGCCTGGTGCTGGTGGAGCCGACCTACAAGGAGTCCGACAAACCGCGCGACGAGGTGATCGGGCAGAGCCCGGCCAACGGCAGCGGCGTGGAGAAGGACGCCCAGGTCCGGCTGGAGGTCAGCGAAGGGCCGCCGCAGGTGACCGTGCCCCGGGTGATCGACCTGCCCTGTCAGCAGGCGAAGCAGGTGCTGGAGAGCCAGGGCTTCCAGGTGGCGGTGCAGTTCAACCCGAACGCCGTGACCCGGTTCCAGAACCCGAACGAGAACGCCCAGGTCCCCCCGGGTACCCGGATCACCATCGGCTGTTTCTGACCGTGAATCCTGATCCTGGCCGCCGGCCGATCGGCTCGCACACGCCCACCTCGGGCGGGCTGGCGAAGGCGGCGCTGCCGTACATCGACGCCGCCGGTTCCGAGGTGGCGCAGGTCTACGTCGGCAACTCCCGGGGATGGGCGATGCCGGCCGGAGACCGAACACAGGACACGCTGTTCCACGACGGCTGCGCCGAACGGGGCGTCGCGACCTACATTCACGCCTCGCTGCTGGTCAACCTGGGTTCGCCGACCGAGGCCACGGTCGAGCGGTCGAGCCTGACCCTGGCCCACGCGCTGCACCGGGGCTCGGCCATCGGGGCCCGCGCGGTGATCTTCCACGCCGGCAGCGCGGTGGACGCCGGGCACACCGAGACCGCCATGCGGCAGGTACGCGAGTCGTTGCTGCCACTGCTGGACTCCGCCGCGGAGACCGGCGGCCCCATGCTCCTGGTCGAGCCGAGCGCCGGCGGCGGCCGGTCGCTGGCCTGCCGGGTCGAGCACCTCGGGCCGTACCTCGACGCGGTGGACCGACACCCGTGGCTCGGCGTCTGCTTCGACACCTGCCACGCCTGGGCCGCCGGGCACGACCTGGCCGCCCAGGGCGGGATGACCGCGACGCTGGACAGCCTGGTCGACGCCGTCGGAGCGGAGCGACTGCGGCTGGTGCACGCCAACGACTCGAAGGACCTGTGCGGCTCCACCCGCGACCGGCACGAGAACATCGGCAAGGGCACGATCGGCGAGCCCGCCTTCGCGGAGTTGATGCGACACCCCGCCACCGCTGGCGTACCGATCCTGGTCGAGACCCCCAGCGAGGGCCACGCCGTCGACATCGGCACCCTGCGCCGCCTCGCACCGACAGTTTGATCAGAAAGTTCGCGTCACCCGGGCGCCGAATCCTGACGCAAACCACTCGATCGGCGGGTCAGCGGCGGAGGATCCGGGTGAGGACGACGGCGGCATGGTCCACGGCGGCATCGGTGAGATCCATGTGAGTGACCAGGCGGGCCGTCTTCGGCCCGAGCACCGAGATCAGTACGCCCTCGGCGCGCGCGGCGGCGGCAAGCCCGAGGGCGTCCAGCGGCGACTTGGACAGGTCCAGCGGCACCAGGTTGCTCCGCACCGCGGTGGCCAACACCCCAAACGGGGCGATCGACTCGGCCAGCCTCGCGGCCTTCGCGTGGTCGGCGGCGAGCCGGTCGACGTGGTGGGCCAGCGCATACCGACCGGCGGCGGCCAGGATGCCCGCCTGACGCAACCCGCCGCCCATCCGCTTACGGATCACCCGGGCCCGCTCGATCCGATCCGCGGCACCGACGACCAACGACCCGACCGGCGCGCCGAGCCCCTTGGACAGGCAGACCGACAGGGTGTCGAACAGCCCGCCGTAGGTGGCCAGCGGCACCCCGTCGGCGACGGAGGCGTGCCAGATCCGGGCACCGTCGCAGTGCAGCGCCACCTGCGCGGCGTCGGCGACCCGGCGTAGCTCACGCAGCGTGGCCAGCGGGATCACCCCACCACCGCCACGGTTGTGGGTCTGCTCCACGGCGATCGCCCTGGTCGGCACCGCCCAGAAACCGTCGGGACGGATCAAGCCGGCGACCACATCGAGGTCGATCTGCGCGCCCACGGCAGGCCAGGTCCGCGAGGTGATTCCGCCGTACGCGGCAGCGGCCCCCATCTCGTACGTCACCACGTGCGCGTCGGCGTCGCAGAGCAGCTCAGCGCCCGGCGGCACCAGCAGTTGCAGGGCGATCTGGTTGGCCATCGACCCACTCGGGCAGAACAACGCCGCCTCATGCCCGAACAACGCGGCGACCTCGGCCTCCAGGGCGTTGACCGTCGGGTCCTCACCGTAGACGTCGTCACCGACCTCGGCGGTGGCCATCGCCTCCCGCATCCCCGGGGTGGGCCGGGTCACCGTGTCCGAGCGCAGATCGATCGGCGCGTCATGCAGGTCAGCCACGGTCACTCCTTTCGGCTGCGACTGCGGGGCTCGCAAGCTCACTCCTCGCATCAGCCACAGTCATCCCTCCCGGCTGCGACTGCGGGGCTCGCAAGCTCACTCCTCGCATCAGCCACGGAGCATCTCCGCCACCAGGAAGGCCAACTCCAGTGACTGCTGGGTGTTCAGCCGTGGGTCACAGGCGGTCTCGTACCGGTCGGGCAGGTCGAGGTCGGCGATTCCCTGGGCGCCGCCGAGACACTCGGTGACGTCCTCACCGGTCAGCTCCACGTGCAGCCCGCCCGGGTGGGTGTCCAGGCCCCGGTGGACCTCGAAGTAGCCCAGCACCTCGTCGACGATCCGGTCGAAGTGCCGCGTCTTGTAGCCGTTGGACGACTCGTGGGTGTTGCCGTGCATCGGGTCGCACTGCCACACCACCTTGGCGCCTGCGGCGGTCACCTTGGCCACGATCGGCGGCAGCGCGTCACGGACCTTGTGGTTGCCCATCCGGCTGATCAGCGTGAGCCGGCCGGGAACGTTGTCCGGGTTCAGCTTCTCGCACAGCTCGATCGCCTCGTCCGGCGTGGTGGTCGGGCCGAGCTTCACGCCGATCGGGTTGGCGATACGGGAGATGAAATCGACGTGCGCGCCGTCGATCTGCCGGGTGCGCTCGCCGATCCACAGGAAATGGCCGGAGAGCCCGTACGGCCGGCGGCCGGAGACCCGGGTCAGCGCCCGGTCGTACTCCAGGGCCAGGGCCTCGTGCGAGCAGTAGAGGGTGACGGTGCGCAGCGCCTCGTCGTCGGTCATCCCGCAGGCGCGGATGAAGGCCAACGCCCGGTCGATCTCCCGGGCGATGGCCTCGTACCGCTCGCCGGCCGGCGAGTTGCGCACGAAGCCCTTGTTCCAGTCGTGCACGGCGTGCAGGTCGGCCAGCCCACCGGCGAGGTAGGCGCGGAGCATGTTCATCGCCGCCGCCGAGTTCGCGTACGCCCGGATCATGCGCTGGGGGTCGGCGATCCGTGCCTCCGGCGCGGCCTCCAGCGAGTTGATCAGGTCGCCCCGGTAGGCCGGCAGCCCCCGGGCATCCGTCGGCAGCGACCGCGGCTTGGTGTACTGCCCGGCGACCCGGGCCACCTTGACCACCGGCAGCGACGCGCCGT
Organism: Micromonospora sp. LOL_024; assembly: GCF_048060415.1. Lineage (NCBI taxonomy): Bacteria > Bacillati > Actinomycetota > Actinomycetes > Micromonosporales > Micromonosporaceae > Micromonospora > Micromonospora sp. LOL_024. The sequence continues at coordinate 195,128 of NZ_JBHMIS010000006.1, read as the reverse complement.
AGGTGAGCACGATCGCCATCTGCAGCAGCGTGCGGGCGTTGGCCAGCAGATGGCTCTCGGTGTTGTCGGCGAACGTCTCCGCGCAGTCACCGCCCTGCAGCAGGAACGCCTTGCCCTCACAGACCAGCGCGAGGCGCTGGCGCAACTGATCGACCTCGTACGGAGCGACCACTGACGGCACCGTGTCGAGCACCTTGCAGACCTCGGCGACCTGCTCCTGGTCCGGCCAGGGCGGGGTCTGGGCACGCGGCAGAGCCCGCCAGCGGTCCAGGCCGAGGGCCTCGTCCTCGGCGGAGTCGACGGTCGGGCGGCTGGTCTGCAGCACCCGGCTGCCCACCGCCGGATGGCTCAGCTGATGCCACTCATGGCGCATGACATGCAGCGTACGGCGACCGGCGGACGGACCGTCCGGCGAGGGTGCGGGTTCCGGTAGATGGACGACCGTTGCTGGTGGCGCAGGTCAGGGCGTCGGTGCCGGGTCGGGGCTGTTGGCGCCGGGCCGCTCGTCGGAGATGCACCAGTCGAGCCCGTCGCGGGTGACCGTGAACAGCAGTGGGCGGGTGGCCTTGCGGCTGCCGACGGTCACCGTGACCGAGGTACTGACCTCCTGCCCGGCCGGGCCCGGCCGGATGTCGGCAATCTCGGCCCGGGACACTTTGAAGTGGTCCCCGAAGTCACCGTTGGCTTCCGTCGCGGCGGCGTCGAACGCCTCGTGCAGCACCGCGCAGAGCTGGCTGCGGCCCGCCGCCACGTCCTTGGCCGTCATCGCGTCGAGGTACGCCTGGACCCGCTCGCGGGATTTCAGCAGCGCCTCCTCGGCGGGCGCCCGTCCCGGCTTCTCCGCCTCGTCCTCACCACCGACGAGCCCGCAACCGAACAGCGCGAACGGCACCGCCGCGAGCAGCACGGCGGCTGCGGCCGATCGCCGGTACGTGACCAGCATCGCTACCTCCCGACGGCGGACAACGAGACACAGTCGAGCGGCGAGTCTGTCACACCCACCGCCGACGCAAGGAGGGGGCCCTTGCTCTTACCGGAGGCGTCAACAAGGGGCCCCTCCTTGCGGGCAAGCCGGACGGGGAGGGGCCGGTGCGGGCCCCTCCCCGTCGTGTGGGTGGTGCGTCGGCCGTCGGCTCAGCCGAGGCCACCCTTGATGGCGCCGATCAGCTCACCGTTGCTGGTGTCACCGGAGAGCTCCCAGAAGAACGCGCCACCGAGGCCCTGGTTCTTCGCGTACGTCATCTTTCCGCCGATGGTCGACGGGGTGTCGTAGCTCCACCAGTTGCTGCCGCACTTGGCGTACGCGGTGCCGCCCACGGTGCCGGTGGCCGGGCAGGTGTTCTTGAGGACCTTGTAGTCCTCGATGCCCTGCTCGTAGGTGCCCGGGGCGGGGCCGGTCGCGGCGCCGCCGGCGGCGGTCTGGGTGACCCCGGTCCAGCCGCGGCCGTAGAAGCCGACGCCGAGCAGCAGCTTGTTGGCCGGGATGCCCTTGCTCTTGAGCTTCTGGATGGCCGCATCCGACCAGAAGCCCTGCTGCGGGATACCCGAGTAGGAGGTGAGCGGCGAGTGCGGGGCGGTGGGGCCCTGCGGGGCGAAGGCGCCGAAGTAGTCGTACGTCATCGGCATGATCCAGTTGAGGTGCGTGGCAGCACCGGCGTAGTCCGTCGCGTCGATCTTGCCGCCGTTGCTGCCGTCCGCGGTGATCGCGGCGGTGACCAGCGCCGACGAGCCGAACCGGGAACGCAACGCGCTGGACACGTTCCGGAACGCATTCGGGCCGCTGGCGTCACAGGTCAGTCCGCAGGCGTTCGGGTACTCCCAGTCGACGTCGATCCCGTCGAAGACGTCCGCCCAGCGCGGGTCCTCGACCAGGTTGTGGCAGCTCTCGGCGAAGGCGGCCGGGTTCTGCGCGGCCTGGGTGAAGCCGCCGGACCAGGTCCAGCCACCGAACGACCAGATCACCTTGAGGTGCGGGTACATCTTCTTGAGCTTGCGCAGTTGGTTGAAGCTGCCACGCAGCGGCTGGTCCCAGGTGTCGGCCACGCCGTCGACGCTCTCCGCCGCGGTGTACGCCTTCTCGTAGTCGGCGTAGCTGTCGCCGATGGCGCACCGGCCGCCAGTGGTGTTTCCGAAGGCGTACAGGATGTGGGTCAGCTTCGAGGCCGAGCCGCTGGTGTGGATGTTCTTGACGTGGTAGTTGCGGGCGTAGACGCCCCACTGGGCGAAGTATCCGACCACCTTCTGCGCGCCCGGGTTCGGGGGCGTGGTGGTCGGGGGCGTGGTGGTGGGCGGAGTGGTGGTGGGCGGAGTCGTCGTCGGCGGGGCGGTGGTCGGCGGTGGGGTCCCGCCGCCGCAGGGCGCGCCGTTGACGGTGCAGTTCAGCGGCGCCCGGTACGCGCCGGTGCCGTTGTAGCCCCAACTGAAGGAGGCACCCGGGGCGAGCGCACCGGCCCAACTCTTCTTGACCGCCACGTAGCGGTTGCCGTTGCGGGTGACATCGGCGTCCCAGAAACTGCCGATGCTGGTGCCTGATGGCAGCTCGAACTCGACACGCCAGGTGCTCACGCTGGCGTCGGAACCGTTGGTGATGGTGACCCGGGCCTCGTGACCGGTCCCCCAGTCCGACACCCGGGTGAACGAGGTGGTCACGCTTCCGGCGCCGAACGCCGAGGCCATCGGGACCGTGGCGACGGTCACCGCGACCACGGCGCCGACCCAGAGGGTCCGGCGGAGCGATCTCTTCATGTGGCGTCTCCAAACAGTTAGGAAACTTTCCAAAAGGATGAGGAGACGCTACTCACGCGTCACCCCTTCGTCAAGATGCGCATGTTTCGATTCCAGGAACCGGGGCCCCGCGCCGGCTGCGGGCGCGGGGCCGACGCCGCAGCCATGCGCGGGCCGCCGGCCAGGCACCTCGTCGGGCACCCGGAGACGACGGTCGGATCGACGGCGGCATCGCCCCACCGCCCCACCGCCGCGGCGCCCATCCGGCACCGGTAGGCATTCGCCGAATTCCCGTTTCGCCGCTCGCCAGAATTCAGGCACCGCCGGACCATGTAGTTGTCATGGAGATTCCGTCTCAGTTACATGAAGGTTCCATGTAGATCCTATGAAAATCCACGCGAGTCGGATTCGAAGGGCGAGTGACCGCCGCCGGACGGACGCGTGGACCGCACCGAAAAATGGTGTGACGCCAGTGAAGAATTCGACGCCACCGGCGAAGGTTGACGCCCGAAGCCATGCGGGCGGGAAGAACGCTTCCCGACGGCCAAGGCGGCAGACCGTGATCGCCTCACCGTCGATATCTACCAGCTCGCCCGGAGATGTTCCGCGTCGGAGGTCTCGCCGGTCACCCGATCGTCAATACCAGAATTACGCGTCGGCTACCAATGTGCGGCCATCATCACAACGAGCTTCCATCCCTGCGCCCGCTACCACGCGGCCGCAACGAGGGCGAGCAACGGGGTTGCCGTTCACCGAAAACTCTCGGGTAGGGTCGAGGCTCGCTCACCTGCGTTGTCTGACTTCGGCAGGCCCACGGCAACGACACATCGTCGATAGATTCGCGCCTGCGTACGTCGCCCGACAAAGGTTGACGTACCGCATGTCCCCTTGGAATGGAGACCGTGTCCGCACTCAGAGTGAAATCCCTGTACAAGGTCTACGGGAACCGCGCCGACAAGGCAATGGAGATTCTCCGGAACAGCCCGGGCCGTGACGAGAAGCTGGCAGGGCTATCGGTCACGACCGCGGTCGTCGACGCGAACTTCGAGGTCAAGCGCGGCGAGATCTTCGTGGTCATGGGCCTGTCCGGCTCGGGGAAGTCCACCCTGATCCGGATGCTCAACGGGCTGCTGTCCCCCACGCACGGCACGGTGGAGGTCGACGGGGTCGACATCACCAAGCTCAAGCCGGCCGCGCTACGCCGGCTGCGCCGCGAGAAGATCAGCATGGTCTTCCAGCACTTCGCGCTCCAGCCACATAGGTCGGTGTTGGAGAACGCCGGCTACGCGCTGGAGGTGGCGGGCCTGCCCCGCGCCGAGCGCCGGGAGAAGGCCTTGCAGGCGCTGCGGATGGTCGGCCTCGACGGCTGGGCGGACAAGCTGCCACAGGAACTCTCCGGCGGCATGCGCCAGCGCGTCGGCCTGGCCCGCGCCCTCGCCGCCGGCACCGACATCATGCTCATGGACGAGGCGTTCTCCGCGCTCGACCCGCTGATCCGCCGCGAGGTACAGGACCAACTGATCGAGCTACAGGCCGAACTCGGCAAGACGATCGTGTTCATCACGCACGACCTCAACGAGGCGATGCGCCTCGGCGACCGAATCGCGGTCATGCGGGCCGGCCGGATCGTCCAGATCGGCACTGCCGAGGAGATCCTCACCGACCCGTCCAACGACTACGTCGCCCAGTTCGTCGCCGATGTCGACCGGACCAGGATCCTCACCGCGTCCGCGGTCATGGAGCGCCCGCTCGGCGTCGTGGACGTCGACTCCGGTCCGCGGGTGGCCGCCCGGGTGCTGCGCGAGACCCAGACGTCGGCCGTCTACGTCACCGGCCGCGACAAGCGCTACCTGGGCACCGTGACCGCCGACGCGGCCACCCAGGCGGTCCGGGACGGACGAAAGAACCTCCAGGAGATCGTGTCGACCGATCACGTCCGCACGGTCGAGGACACGACGCCGGTGGCCGACATCTTCGCGGCCTGTGCCCAGAGCCCGGCGCCGGTCGCCGTGGTCGACACCGCCGGGCGGCTCGCCGGCGTGATTCCGCGGGTCACCCTGCTGAGCGCCCTCGGCAGCCTCAGCACCGACACCGGCGAGACCACCGCCACACCCGAGCCTGCCGAGGAGGCCGGCACGACGCCGGCCACCGCCATGGCCCGGGCCGTCGAGCCGGCCGACCCGACCCGGGCCGTCGGAGCGGCCGGCACGGCACCGACCGGAAGCGGCAACGCGACAGCGGAGGTGCCGGCCCAGGTGGTTGCCGAACCATCGGTCCGCCTGACGGGGGGAGGGCACGCATGAACAGCGCCGACAGTATCGACGACCTACTGCCGTACGTCCGGTTCGGCGACGGGTTCCAGGCTGGCGTCGACTGGTCGCGGGATCACCTGTCCGCCGTCTTCGACGGCATCGCCTCCGCCGTCGAGTCGCTGGTCGAGCCGCTGGTGGACCTACTGACCGCGCCTCCGGCGATCGTCATGGTGCTGATCTTCGCCGGCCTCGGCTGGTGGCTGCGGGGCTGGAAGTTCGGCCTGGGTACCGCGCTCGGGCTCGGTCTGGTCGCCGGGATGCCGATCTGGGACCAGACCATGAGCACACTGGCGCTGGTCCTGGTCGCCAGCGGACTCGCCCTGCTGCTCGCCGTACCCGTGGGCATCTTCATCTCGGAGAGCCGCCAGGCCTCGGCAGTCGTCCGGCCGGTGCTCGACCTGATGCAGACGATGCCCGCGTTCGTCTACCTGATCCCGGCCATCTTCTTCTTCGGCGTCGGCGTCGTGCCCGGCGCGCTGGCCACCGTGGTGTTCAGCATGCCGCCCGGGGTACGCCTGACCGAGTTGGGCCTGCGCCAGGTCGACCGCGAGGTCGTCGAGGCCGGCGAGGCGTTCGGCGCCTCGCCGTGGAAGATCCTGCTGCGGACCAAACTGCCCCTGGCCCTGCCCACCATCATGACCGGCGTCAACCAGGTCATCATGCTGGCGCTGTCGATGGTGGTCATCGCCGGGATGGTCGGTGCCGGAGGTCTCGGTGAGGTGATCACGACGGCACTCTTCCGGGCCCAGGTCGGCGCGGGCTTCGAGGGCGGCATCGCCGTGGTGATCCTGGCGGTGGTGCTCGACCGCCTCACCGACTCGATCGGCGCGCGTACCGCCTCGGCGAAGGCGCAACGCGCCATGCAACAGGCCTGACCCTCCGTCCTGACCCACGCGGGGAAGTCACCGTTGCCGGCGCCCTGCCTCGCTACCGCGAGTTCCGCCGGTATACCGCAACAAGGGAAGGAAACTCCACATGTGGAGCAGTAAATTGGTGCGCCGGGTCGCGCTGGCGGCCACCGCAGCCCTGGCGCTGACCGGCGTCGCCGCCTGCGGCGACGACAGCGACTCCGGCAACTCCGCCGGCGACAACAAGCAGATCACCATCGGCTACATGGCCTGGGACGAAGCCATCGCCGCCTCCTACCTCTGGAAGAACCTGCTGGAGGAGAAGGGCTACGACGTCGAAGTCCAGAACGTCGAGGCAGGGGTCGTCTACCAGGGCCTGTCGACCGGAGACATCGACCTCTTCCTCGACAGCTGGCTGCCGCAGACACACGCCGACTACATGGAGCGGTACGGCGACAAGATCGAGAAGATCGGCGTCTGGTACGACAACGCCAGCCTGAGCATCGCCGTCCCGGAGTACGTCAGCGATGTCAACTCACTGGAGGACCTGGCCGGCAACGCCGACAAGTTCAACGGCGAGATGATCGGCATCGAGGCTGGCGCCGGCCTGACCGCCGCCACCCAGGACAAGGTCATCCCGGAGTACGACCTGACCGGCAAGCTCACCCTGAGGACGTCGTCGACGCCGGCGATGCTGGCCGCGCTGGACGGCGCGATCAAGGACCAGAAGCCGATCGTGGTCACTCTCTGGCACCCGCACTGGGCCTACGCGAACTACCCGCTGAAAGACCTGGCGGACCCGAAGGGCACGCTCGGCGGGGCCGAGGAGATCACCACGCTGGCTCGTCAGGGCTTCGGCGCGGACTTCCCCGAGGTCACCGAGATGCTGAAGAAGTTCAAGATGGACGACCAGCAGCTCGGCACGCTCGAGGACCTGATGTTCAACGTGCACAAGGACGACGAGGAGAAGGCCGTCGAGGAGTGGCTGAAGGCCAACCCGGACTACGCCGGGACTGTGGACGCAGCCACATCCTGATCCGGTCCTGAGCAGTCAGCCGCCGGTGGCGGGGCCGACGTGCCCCCGCCACCGGCGGCTGACCTAACTCTCAGGAGCAACGCCGCCGGAGCCCCGAACCGCCCGGCACGCCGCCGCGCCGGGCCCGCCACTCGGCGGCCAGCACCGACCAGACCTCCAGGTCGATCCGACCGTCCGGACCGGACAACACCTCACGGAGTACGCCGTCGCGCCGCATGCCGAGCCGGCGGGCCACCGCGATGCTTCTCGCGTTGCCGGCGTTGGTACGCCACTCGACCCGGTGCAGGCCACGCTCGTCCACCGCCCAGTCGACGAGCCGGCCGACCGCGCGGGTGACCAGGCCCCGCCCTTCGGCGGCCGGCTCCAACCAGCAACCCGCCTCGCAGACCCCGGACGCGGCGTTGAGCGACACCAGCAGCACCCCGCCGACCAGCGTGCCGCCGGACCAGATGCCCCAGATGCCGCCGTCGTCGCGGGCCCACCGGTCGGCGTACCGCTGGAGCACCTGCCGCGCACCGTCGAGGTCGGCGGCCACGAAGGACGGCGACACCCAGGGCGAGACGTGCTCGCGGGCCCGGTCCAGGTTGGCCAGGAACTCCTCGGCGTGCCAGGGGTTCAGCGGACGCAGCTGCGCGTCGCCGGTCAGGGGCACGGCGAACATCAGACCTGACCGCCTGGCGCGATACACCGCGGCGCCTGCGTCACGGTGTGCTGCCATCCGCCCGGCTCAAGGGTCGCGCCGTCCACCGCACTCACATGACCACCCACACTGAACCCGTCCCCACGCGTCCACAAACGCCCGCCGGACCCAGCCCATCCGGGGCCAGGACGAGCCGGGCTCGCACCTTACCTTCGGCCGGCAGGGGCGCGCAGGACTCCCCACCGACACCGCCGTGGAGTACAGGCGAAGCTTCTGCAACCACGCCCGGCGGTCGTGTCCGGCGGCTGTCGGTACAGCTGATCATCACTACTGCACCAGGCAGGAGTCCCACCCCGCCGTGCCTGCCTGGCCGGCACGCATTCGCACGCACCAGTTCGACCATATTTCCACCCACATGGTCAGAGGGGGCGGCGGCCGGCGAAGCCGCAGTCGGCGCGGTGATACCAACGCACGTCGGTGTCGCCCTCCAGCCAGCACCAGAGCACCTGCCGGCCGTCGCGTTCGCCGGGAAAGTCGAGCAGCACCGGCGCCACACTCTTGACCTCCATACCGTGCTGCTGGATCTCGTCGAGGACCGCGTGCAGCCGGGCTTCCAGAGCTTTGACCTCGGCCCGACCGCCGAGTGCGCTGATCCCGTGGGCGGCCAGGTCGGCCTGCAACTCGGCCAGGTCGGCGCGCACCCGGATCAGCTCGTCGATGCGGGGGTGCAGGGTGGCCACCAGGTGCCGGGCCTGGGCGAGTGTGAACACCGCGCCAGTATGCGTCACCGGGCGACGCGCCGGGAGGCCGACGTCACTCGGCCTGGGCGGCCAGCTCGCGGGCCCGGTCGCGGGCCGCCTCCAGAGCGGCCAGCAGTGCCGCGCGTACGCCGTGGTTCTCAAGCTCGCGGATGGCGGAGATGGTGGTGCCGGCGGGCGAGGTGACCGCCTCGCGCAGCTTTACCGGGTGTTCGCCGGAGTCGCGCAGCATCACCGCCGACCCGATGGCGGTCTGCACGATCAGGTCGTGCGCCACCTGCCGGGGCAGCCCGAGCAGGATGCCCGCGTCCGTCATCGCCTCCACGAGCAGGTAAAAGTACGCCGGACCGGAGCCGGAGAGGGCGGTCACCGCGTCCTGCTGGCTCTCGGGCACCCGGATCGTCGCGCCCAGCGGCTTGAACATCTCCTCGGCCAGCGTCAGGTGCTCGCCGGTGGCGTGCGCTCCGGCAGAAATAGCGGTCATCGCCTGGTCCACCAGGGCCGGGGTGTTGGTCATCACCCGCACCACCGGTGTGCCGGTGGGCAGGCGGCGGCTGAAGAAGCTGCTCGGCAGGCCGGCGCAGAGCGAGATGACCAGTTTGTCGGCGGGCACCTTGGGCCCGATCTCGTCCAGCAGGGCCGCGGCGTCCTGCGGCTTGACCGAGACGGCCAGCACCTCGGCCTCGTCGACCGCGGTCAGGTTGTCCACCACCCGTATGCCGTACCGGGCAGTCAACTCCTCGGCCCGGCCTGGGCGGCGCGCCGTGGCCAGCAGCCGCTCCACCGGCCAGCCCGAGCGCAGCAGCCCGGAGAGCATCAGCTCACCGATCTTGCCGGCGCCGATCACCGCGACCGTGTTCACTCACCCACTCCTTCCCTTCCTCCCCACCCCGCAGTCCCCCCACCCCGCCGCGCCGCCCCCCGCCGCGCCGATCTAGGGAGTATCGCTGTGGTCGGAGATCCAACAGCGACGATCAGCCCTAGATCGGCGGAGTCAGGGGTGGGGTGGGGGCGAGGGGCGGTGAGGTGTGTGTCAGCTGCCGAAGAAGACCTCGGCCTCGGCGTAGCGCTCCAGCGGCACCGTCTTCAGCTCCCGGGTGGCCTCGGCGAGCGGGACGCGGACGATGTCCGTGCTCTGCATCGCGACCATCTTGCCCCAGTCGCCCTCGTGCGCCGCGTCGATCGCGTGCAGGCCGAGCCGGGTGGCTAGCACCCGGTCGAACGCGGTCGGGGTTCCGCCCCGCTGGATGTGCCCGAGCACGACCGTGCGGGCCTCCTTGCCGGTCCTGGCCTCCATCTGCTCGGCCAGCCACTGGCCGATGCCGCCGAGCCGGACGTGGCCGAACGCGTCCAGCTCCTGGTTCTGCAGGACCATCTGGCCCTCCAGCGGCTGGGCACCCTCGGCGACCACGACGATCGGGGCGTACTGGTGCTGGAATCGCTTCTCGACGTAGCCGGCGACCTGGTCGACGTCGAACTTGCGCTCCGGCAGCAGGATCACGTTGGCGCCGCCGGCCAGACCGGCGTGCAGGGCGATCCAGCCGGCGTGCCGGCCCATCACCTCGACCACCAGGGTGCGGTGGTGGCTCTCGGCGGTGGTGTGCAGCCGGTCGATCGCCTCCATCGCGATGTTGACCGCGGTGTCGAAGCCGAACGTGTAGTCGGTGGCGCCGAGGTCGTTGTCGATGGTCTTCGGCACGCCGACAACGTTGACACCCAGCTCGTGCAGCTTCGTGGCGACGCCGAGAGTGTCCTCACCACCGATGGCGATGAGCGCGTCCACGCCCTGCGCGGCCAGGTTGTCCTTGATCCGCTCGACGCCGTTCTCAATCTTGAACGGGTTGGTCCGGGACGAGCCGAGGATGGTGCCTCCACGGGGCAGGATCCCGCGGACCTCCGCGATACCCAGCGGGCGGGAAAGACCCTCCAGCGGGCCCTTCCAGCCGTCCCGGAAACCCACGAACTCGTGGCCGTAGCTGGCGACGCCCTTACGGACCGCCGCCCGGATGACCGCGTTGAGACCCGGGCAGTCGCCGCCGCCGGTGAGCACGCCGATACGCATGATCCGCTCATCCTCCTGGGGAGCTCTGGTCAAGCCCGATCAAGCCCCAGGATTTGTGTCAGGTCAGACCTCGGCACCGTTGCCGGCCCGGGGCGGGCCGTCCCTACGAACTGTAGTCGCCGACCTGGCAGGGTCCGACACCGCGCCCCGCTACCGGCCAGTAGCCGACCCCTGGGGACCCTCCGGTGCCGGAGATCCGCCGTCGCCGTCCGCCCCGCTGGCACGGCCGAGCGGGCCGACCTACCGGCCGCCGCGAGCGTCCCATCCCCCGTCGAACTCCGCCTGCCACAGGACCATCGGCCGTCGCCAGGCGACCGTCCAGGGAGATGGTGGCGAGTACGCAGGTCCGCGCGAGGAGGATCAAGCTCGGCGATCCGGGCCCGGGTGTCCCGGACGCTCATCGACTCGTCGCTCATGCCGGCACCCCGCCACGCTCCTCGCCTCAACCTCTTCGGCCGCAGACGCCTTGGCCCCTTCGGCCGAACCGATGCCGAGGACACGACGGGCCAGCCCGCCGGACGACCCACAACTACGAACCGTTTATCGCCCGCCACCGGGCCAGGTTGTGCCGGGCGTCGACAAGCGCGTCGTGGCGCGCCGCGTCGGCGTTGGGCAGCCGGGGCCGACCCCGCTCGTCCCACAACTGCCGCAGCTCCTTGGTGTACCGGGGAATCGCCCGGGGCAGCGCCGGCATCGCACCCCACAGTTGCGCCAACACCACGTGGTCGTACGCGGCGTACCAGGCCCACAGCTCCAACTCCTCCCCGGGCCGCTCCCGGATCGGCTCGACGAGGAAGTCGTACAACTCGTCGCGGATGCGCTCGCGGGAGCGCCACGCCGGATCGGCCGGTGAGGGCAGCTTGTCCAGCACGTGCCGGCGTACCCAGGGCACCGCCCGGGCGCCGTCGAACTCGGTGGAGACCGCGTAGAACTCGCGGTCGTGCTCATCGACGACGCCGATCGAGACCAGTTCCACGGTCCGGCCGTCCTCGATGAACTCGCAGTCGTAGAAGTAGCGGTAAGCCATCTCCGCCATCCTCGCCGACGCCGGGCGAAGCCCGACGGGCGGGGCCACGACGCCGGGAGCGCTTCCATGCGGCCCGGGCGAGCCCGGCCCAGCTCGAAGCTGTCACGGAAGTGATTTCAGGGGTGTACAGCAAGCGACCGGACCGTCATGATCTGATGTGTACCGCTGCCGGACGCCGAGCAGGTGTCAGATCACCTCATCAGGGGCCGCCAGGCTCACCCGGTGAGCGAGTTGGGGTCCTTGACCGGGGAGGGGTGGGGCCGTGGAGATGCGCCTGCCGGAGCCGGGCGACGCGCTCACGGGTGTCGACATGTTCGCCGGGCTGGAGCCGGAGGTACGCCAGCGGGTGGTGGCCGCCGCGGTTCCGCGGACGTACCGCAAGGGTCAGCTGCTGTTCGTGGAGAACGACCCGGGCGAGTCGCTGATCATCCTTCGGCGGGGCGCGGTTGCCGTGTTCCGCACGGCGCCCACCGGCGAACGCGCCATCCTGACCGTGATGCGACCGCCGGACGTGCTCGGCGAGGTGTCCCTTCTGGACGCCTCGACCAGGTCGACCTCCGCCGAGGCGATCGAGGACACGGCCGCGCTGGCGTTGTCCCGTCCGGCCTTCATGGAACTGGTCCACTCGAACGCGCGGATCCTCGACGCGGTGATGCGGTCCCTCGGCGCGCTCATCCGCCGGCTGACCGAGCAGAACGCCGACCACGTCTTCCTCGACCTGCCCGGCCGGGTGGCCAAGACGCTGGTCCGGCTCGCCGGCGAGAGCCAGGCCCCGATGATCACCATTGAGCTGAACCAGAGCCAGCTCGCCGAGATGGCCGGCGGCTCCCGGCAGAGCGTCAACCAGGCGATCGGGTCGTTCGCCAACCGGGGGTGGCTGCGCACCGAGGGCAGACGGATCGTCGTCACCGACGTGCCCGCGCTGCGCCGCCGGGCGGGCATGAGCGAGCGCTGAGACGAGCCGGCCGGGGCCGGGACTCAGGTCCCGGCCCCGGCCGCTTACCAGGTCAGGGCTTGGTACTGCCCGGACCGGCCCAGTCCGTGCCGCCCGGACCGGCCCAGTCCGTGCCGCCCGGACCGGCCCAGTCCGTGCCGTCCTTGCCGCCGCCGGGCACCTCGCCGACGATGCCCTGCGCCTGCAGCAGCGCGAGGGTGGCGGCGTCCACGTCCACCGAGTCTCCAGCGGGGTGGCTGACCCCGTTGCCGTCGGTCCAGTCACTCTTCAGCATCACGTACACCATGGAACTGTCCCCCTGATCAGCGGTTGACGAATCAGCTGCCTGAATCTAGCCGTTCGGCATGCGGTGAGCTGCCCGGCCGAGTGTCCTCAAGCCAACAGCCTGGTACCCGACACTGCTTCGTGCGGCGATACTTGACACCGCGCTCCCGGGCGTCGGGGGCCTGCCAGTGGAGGGTGACATCGCCGCGCAGTGTGACCGCTGTGGACGTACCGCGGCCGAGGGCGACCGCTTCTGCGGTGGCTGCGGCACGGAGTTCGGTGCTGTCTGCCCACACTGCCTGCGCCCACTCGCCCCCGACGTGGCCTTCTGCACCTCCTGCGGCTCACCCCGGGCCGGCACCGACCGCCCGGCGAGCATCAACCAGGAGGACCGCCGCCGGGTCAGCGTGCTCTTCGTCGATTTGATCGACTTCACCCCTTACGTCGAACGGGCCGATCCGGAGCTGGTGCGCGGCATGCAGACCGGATTCTTCTCGGCGGCGCGCCGGGTGGTCGGCCAGTACGGCGGGGTGGTGGAGAAGTACATCGGCGACGCGGTGATGGCGCTGTTCGGTGCGCCGGTGGCCACCGAGACCGACGCGCTGCGCTGTGTGCGGGCCGGGCTGGAGCTGCAACGGGTGCTCACCAGGTTCACTCCCGCCGGCACCGACGGGCTGCGGTTCCGGGTCGGCGTGGCGACCGGAGAGGCGCTGGTCGACGTGGCCGCCGCCCGTGACGGCGGCCAGGCGATCGTCGCCGGTGACGTGGTCAACACGGCGTCCCGGTTGCAGTCCGCGGCGCCACCCGGCGGGGTGCTGGTCGACGGTGCCACGCACGCGTTGACCCGGGACACGGTCCGGTACGACGAACAGCCACCGGTCACCCTGCGCGGCCGGTCGGCGCCGACGGAGGTGTGGCTGGGCCTGTCCGCGGTACGCCGGCAGCCGACCGACCGGGAGCCGGACACCACACCGCTGATCGACCGCGAGCACGAACTGGGCATGCTGGTCAACGCCCTGCACCGCAGCCTGCGGGACCGACGGCCCCAGGTGGTCACCGTCTTCGGTCGGGCCGGCATCGGCAAGAGCCGGCTGGTCCGCGAGCTGCACCGGCACACCGGCCGGCTGGTGGACGAGCCGCTCACCTGGCGGGTCGGGCGGTGTCCACCGTTCGGTGAGAACGTCACATACGCCGCGCTTGCCGACATTGTGAAGTCCGAGGCGGGCATCCTCGACACCGATCCGGCCGCCAGCGCCGCGCAGCGACTCACCGCGGCCGTCGGCGATCTGGTCAGTGCCGGCGAGGGTGCCCGCCTGGTCAACGCGCTGCGCCCGCTGGTGGGTCTGGCCGGCACGCCGCTGCCGGCGGAGGAGGCAGAGTCGGCGTGGCGACGCTTCCTGCTGGCGCTGGCCGCCCGCCGACCCACCGTGCTGGTCTTCGAGGATCTGCACTGGGCCGACGACGCGATGCTGCGTTTCGTGGAGCTGCTCGGCGCGGCGGCCCGGGACGTACCGCTCCTGCTGCTCTGCACCGCCCGTCCCGAGCTGGTTGACCGGGATCCGAGCTGGGCGGGGACCATCACCGGCTCGGTGACCATCACCCTGCCGCCGCTGCGGGACACCGGCATCGCCGCGTTGTACGCGCACATGTTCGGCCAGGCCGCGTTCTCCGCCGACCTGTTGACCCCGCTGATCGAGGTCGCCGGCGGGAACCCGCTCTACGCCCACGAGTACGTCCGGATGCTGATCGAGCAGGGTGCGTTGCGGCACTCCGGGCGCGGCTGGTCGCTGGAGAAGCACCTGGACCTGCCGATGCCGGAGAGCGTGCACGCGGTCATCGCCAACCGGGTCGACCTGCTCGACGCCAAGGACCGGACGGTGCTGCTGGCCGCGGCGGTCGTCGGGGTGCAGTTCTGGCCCGGCGCGGTGGCCGCCGCGGTCGGTCAGTCGGTCGAGTCCGTCGAGCGGGCCCTGCGTCGGCTGGAGCAGCGGGACTTCGTCCACGAACAGGGCGCCTCCACGATGGCCGGCCAGCCGGAGTACCGGTTCCGGCACGTGCTCGTCCGCGACGTGTGCTACCAGCGGCTGCCTCGTACCGAGCGGGTGGCCCGGCACGAACGGGCGGCCGACTGGCTGGACACGCTCTCGCAGAGCCGGGACACCGACCTGGCCGAGGTGCTGGCCCACCACCGCTGGGCGGCGCACGAGATCGCTCGCTCGCTGGGCATGGAAACCCGCCGCCACGCCGGGCCGGCCCGTGCCGCGCTGCACCGGGCGGCCCGCCGGGCGTACGCGCTGCACGGGCTGGAGGCCGCCGCCGGTCACGCCGGTCGGGCGCTCGGCCTGGCCGACGACTCCGACCCGGTGGGCCGACTGCAACTTGAGCTGCTCAGTACTGAAATCTCGTTCTACCGCGACGGCAACGCCTTCCTCTCCGGCGGCGGGCCGGAGCAGGTGCAGGCGCTGGCCGACCGGCTGCTGGCGGGCGGCGACGAGGCATGCGCGGCCCGCGCCTGGACGCTGCTCGGCCAGGCGGCGTGGCTACGGGCCGACCGGCGGGCCGCGCTGGCCTGCCTGGATAGGGCGGTCCGGCTGTTCGACCCGCTGCCGGACAGCGCGCAGAAGGCCGACGCCTTCGCCGAGCTGGGCCGGCTGCACATGCTGAACTACGAACGGGACCCGGCGGTCGCGGCAGCCGACACGGCGGCGGCGATCGGCGAGCGGCTGGGACTGACCGAGACCCACACCAACGCCCGGATCACCGCGGCCACCGCCCGCTTCCAGGCCGGCGACCGGGCCGGGTTGGACGAGCTGTACGCCATTGTCGAGTTCACCCGGGCCGGTCAACTGCTCGCCCTGCCCCGAGCCACCCAGAACCTCGCCTACGCGGTACGGGAGGAGGGCGACTGGCTGCGCTCCGACGCCCTGCTGTCGGCCGCGCCGGCACGCACCGCGAGTGGACAGACTTTGACCACCAGCTACTCCGTTGAGGCGATGCGGGCCTGGTTCGAGGGGGACTTCGGCCGGCTGCTCGCCGCCGCCGAGGCGTTCGTGGCCACCCCGACCGGCAGCTGGGACATGCAGGTGCGCGGTCTGCGATCCTGCCTGCTCGTGTTGTGTGGCCAGCCGGTGCCGCCGGCCGCCGGGGCACCGGACGCCGACCCGACCACCGGCGATCCCCCGCGCGACGACGTGGCCGCCGCGTTGGACACGTCGCGACGCAGCGACTTCCATCGACTGCACTGGACGATGCTGGCCATGGGCGCGCTGTGCCGGGCGGTGCAGGGGCGTACCGAGGAGGCTGCCGCGTTGGTCGACGAGCTGGCCGAGGCGTGGATGGCGGTGCCGGCCCTGGCCAGTGGCGAGTGGATCGCCGCGGCCGGCTGGGCGGCCACCCTCGCCGGGCGTAGAACCGCCGCCCGGGTACGCACCATGCTCGACCAGGTCGGTCACCGTACGCCCTGGTCGGAGGCGGCGCTACGGTCGGTGACCGGCGCGCTGGCCGGTGCCGACGGCGACCACCGGCGCGCCGCCGAGTTGTACCTGGCCGCCGCCGAGATCTACGCCGGAATACCCGACGTCACCGACCGGATGTTGGCGCTGACCTTCGCGGCCCGGGAACTGGATGCGGCCGGCGACCGGGCGGCGGCCGACCCGATGCTCGTCGAGCTGCGCGCCTTCGCCCACCGCAACGGCGCGCCCGGCCTGCTCGCCCTGGCCCACCCGCCCGCTGGCGAGGCACGGACGCTGGCCTCTTGACCCCACGGGCCCCGTCGCCTTCCGAGCGACAAGTGGGGACAAAGGGCCGACCGCGACCGGGTGGTTCCACCGACCGCCGTACGCCGCGCCACAAGGCACTCCCCGAACCCGCCCTGGACGTGTCACGATTCAGGGTACGGCGTGCGAGGCGACGCCGACGGGCTGGACGCGAGGCGCGCCCGGCGGCGCGATGAGGAGGATGGTCCGGTGTCAGCGGGTGGGGCCCGCCGGGGACGGCGGGACAACGGGCTCGACGCGAGCGAGTACGCCATCGCTGGCGATGTCGACCCGCGCGTCGGGGAGCACCTGCTCGATGTGCTGGCTGCCGGCGGGATCGCCGCCTACCTGCAGCCCTCGGCGGACCTGAATCCGGTCACCCGCACCACCACCGTGCCGGCCCGGCCGGTCGACCGGCTCTACGTGGACCGCTCGCATCTGGGTACCGCTCGGGACTACCTCAGCCAGCTGGCCGACGAGGGGGGCGGCGGGCGTGGCGGGGAGGAACCGGACATCGACGCCGAGTGGGAGCGGATCGTCGCCGGCTTCCACACCTCGCCCGGCACCGGCGACCATCCGTGGCCGACCGCCGAGGACGTGGACGACCAGGCCGGCCGTGGCGGCGGCACGGCCACTGCCACCCGCCCGGGCAGCACCGACGAGCCGGCCGGACCGGCCGGACCGGCCGCCACCGATTTTCGCCGGCTGCCGTACGCGGCCGACGTCTCGGGCGTTTCGGTCAGGGGTGGTCCACGTGACGGCGACGGGCCGTCACTGCTGGACGGCCTGGACACCTTTGGCGCGGACCTGCCCGACGATCCGGACGACAACGAACGCTACGTCCCGCCGCCACCTCCGCCGCTGCCCCGGATGTCGAAGTACGCGGTGTCCGGCGTGCTCGCCCTGGTGCTCGGCTTCGTGCTGTTCCTCTTTCCCGACCTGCTCCCCGCCGACCAGGGCGTGGTGACGCTGCTCGGCTTCACCGGCATCCTCGCCGGCTTCGTCACGCTGGTCTGGCGGCTGCGTCCCGGTGACACCGACGACCGCGACCCCGACGACGGCGCCGTCGTCTGACCCGCCACACAGGGAGCTGCCCGGATACCGGGACGGCGACCGACCGCGCCGGCGGGCGTAACAGTGGTGTAACTTACTGTCAGTAGGAATACCGCAGTACGTCACTTCACCCGCCGACTGCCCAGATGTTCCTTCTCGTGGCGGTCACTCCCCTGCTGATCGGAATGCCCGAGATGCGACAGAGTTCCCTCGTGGTGGTGGCCAACCGCCTACCCATCGACGACAGTGTGGCGCCCGACGGCGCCTGCGAATGGCGCCGCAGCCCAGGAGGGCTGGTCAGCGCGCTGCATCCGCTCCTGCGGCAGGCCCCCGCGACCTGGGTCGGCTGGGCCGGCGGGACCGGTCCCGCGCCCGCCCTGCCCGACATCGACGGCGTGCGGATGCACAGCGTGTCGCTGACCAGCGACGACCTGCGCGACCACTACGAGGGCTTCGCGAACGCGACCCTCTGGCCGATCTACCACGACGCGGTCGAGCAGCCCGAACACCATCGGCGCTGGTGGGACGCCTACCAGCGGGTCAACAGGCGGTTCGCCGAGGCAACCGCCCAGGTCGCCGAGGCCGGCGCGGTGGTCTGGGTGCAGGACTACCACCTGCAGCTGGTGCCGGAGCTGCTCCGTACCCTGCGACCCGATCTGCGCATCGGGTTCTTCCTGCACGTGCCGTTCCCGCCGCCGGAGCTGTTCATGCAGCTGCCCCGGCGCGCCGAGCTGCTGCGCGGGATGCTCGGCGCCGACCTGGTCGGCTTCCAACGGGCCCAGGCCGCGCACAATTTCGCCCAGCTCGTGACGAAGGTGCTGGGGCTGCCGGCGACCGACCGGCGAATCGCGGTCGACGACCGGATGGTCCGCATCGGGGCGTTCCCGGTCTCGATCGACACCACCGAGATGGCCGCACTCGCCGGCCAGGCGGACGTGGTCGAGCGCGCCCGCCGGCTGCGCCGCGATCTGGGCGGCCCCGACCAGGTGATCCTCAGCGTCGACCGGATGGACTACACCAAGGGCATCGAGCAGCGACTCAAGGCATACAGCGAACTACTCGCCCACGGGCACGTCAAGGTCCGCGACACGGTGCTGGTGCAGGTGGCGGTGCCCAGCCGGGAACGGGTCGGTCAGTACCAGATACTCAGGGACCGGGTCGAGCGGGAGGTCGGGCGGATCAACGGCGAGTTCGGCCGGGTCGGCGAGCCGGCGATCCACTACCTCACCCAGCCGTTCGACCGCGCCGAGTTGGCGGCCCTCTACCGGGTCGCCGACGTGATGGCGGTGACCCCGCTGCGGGACGGGATGAACCTGGTGGCGAAGGAGTACGTCGCCGCCCGGGTGGACGACACCGGGGCGTTGCTGCTCAGCGAGTTCGCCGGGTCCGCCGCCGAGCTGCAACAGGCTTACCTGGTCAACCCGCACGACCTGGAAGGGCTCAAGCAGGCCCTGCTCGCGGCGTTGCGGGCCGACCCGATTGACGTGCGTACCCGGATGCGGGCCATGCGCGAGTACCTGCACCAGCACGACATCCGCGCCTGGGCCCGCTCCTACCTGTCCGCCCTGGACCAGAGCGACTCGCTGCTCACCCGCCTCGGCTCGGATTCTTGACCAGCCAGTCGAGGATCGCGTCGATCGGCTCTCGCCACCGGGCGTCGAGCATCAGGTCGTGCCCCATGCCGGGAAAGAGCAGCGGAGCGGATCCGTACCGCTGGGCCGCACGGGTCAGCACCGAAGCGGGCACCACCCGGTCGTCCGGGCTGCCCAGCACCAGCACCGGCGGACTGCCCACCGCCGGCTCCGGATCGGCGCCGGTGAGCAGCTGCCACTGGGCGCGCCGGGCGGCCCGGCCCAGCCGGGCGGCATGACGCCGGGCGTCCGCGTCGGGCAACTCGGGGCTGAACATCTGCCTTCGACTCAGCCGCAGGCCGCCGCCGAACACCGCCGGTAGGGTGCCGAACGGATTGCGGCGCAACGCGGCGCCGAACGTCGCCCAGCCACCGAGCACCGGGGCCACCAGCACCGCCGCGCGGGCCGGATAGCGGGCCAGGGCGTGCGCGACCACCAGGGCCCCAGCGCCGTGCCCCACCAGCACCGCCCGGCTGGGCAGCCCCGCCGCCACCTGGACCACGTCGTGGGCGTACGCCCGCAGGGTCGCCTCCGGCGCCGGATCGCTGCCGCCGTGCCCGCGCAGACTCACCGCGTACGCGCTGAAACCACGAGCGGCGGTGTGTCCGAGCCAGTTCTCGGCGTACGCCCATGCGCCGTGGCCGAAGCCCGGCACGAACAGCAGCGGCGGCCGGCCCTCCTCCAGTTCAGGGACGACGCTGAGCACCTCGCGGCGGACCGGGCGGACCGGCCGCGCCCACTCCCAGCCCCGCATGACCTGCACCCGTTGACTCACTTGCCCTCCAGGTCGTGCAGGGCGCGCTCCAGCGCGCGCAGGTAGTCGGCGTGGCCGACCTCGAACCAGTGCCGGGTGGAGTCCTTGACCTGCCCCGCGTAGCGTTCGCCGGCTCCGGAGCGGACCTGGGCGGCGAAGGCCGCGGCCCGCTGCGGCGCGGTGGCACGCGAGCGCAGCAGCCGGGCGAACAGCACCGCCTGCCAGTGCGCCAGCGTGAACAGGCCACTGTCCGGCTGGACCAGTCCGGCCACGGCCAGGGTGGGATGGTCCGGCACGAAGGCGTTGAGCCACAACCGGGGCCGGCCCACTCCCTCGTCGTCGCCGAGGACCTTGGCGTCGAGGAACTCGAAGCGCGGCAGGTAGCCGGTGGCGAAGACGACCACGTCCGGGTCGATCTGCCGGCCGTCGGCCAGCTCCACCGAGTGCGGGTGGAAACGCCCGACGTCCGGCGTCGGGGCGATCGCGCCGTGGCCGACGTAGTAGACAAGCTGGCTGTTGGCGATCGGGTGCGTCTCGTACACCCGGTGGTCCGGCTTCGGCAGGCCGAAGCGGGTCAGGTCACCGACGGTCAGCCGCAGCGTCCGGTGGTAGAGCCACTGCCGTACCCGCAGCGGCGCCCGAAGCGCCAGCAGGATGTCGTTGACCTGGTCGGCGGGGCGTCCGAAGACGTACTTGGGGGCGTACCAGTAACCCCGGCGGGTCGAGTGCCAGCAGCGCGACGCCTGCTGGGCGGCTTCCACCGCGATGTCGCAGCCGGTGTTGCCGGCACCCACCACGAGCACCCGCCTGCCGCGCAGCTGGGCCGGGTCCTTGTAGGACGAGGCGTGCATGACCTCGCCCCGGAACTGCTCCAGTCCTTCGTAGCGGGGCAGCTTGGGCGACCAGTTGTGCCCGTTGGCGATCATCACGGCGGCGTAGCGGGAGGTGCGCTCCGGGCCGTAACCACCGGTGCTGCGGGTGGTGACGTCCCAGCGCTCGTCGGGTGCCGGCTCGACGCGCACCACCTCGGTGCCGAACCACACGTGCCGGCGCAGGTCGAAGTGGTCGGCGTAGCGTTCGAAGTACGACAGCAGCTGACTGTGGTGCGGATAGTCCGGCCACTGGTCGGGCATCGGAAAGTCGGGGAACTGGGTGAACGGCCGCGACGAGATCAGGTGGGTGCTGGCGTACACCGGACTACGGTCGTGCCGCCAGTTCCAGGCACCGCCGATGCCGGTCTCGCGCTCGTAGCAGTCGACACCGAAGCCGTGTTCGGCGAGGTTCTTGACGGCGGTCAGGCCGCTGGCGCCGGCGCCGACGACGCAGACCGTGTCGCCCCGGTCGGAGACCGGGGCACCGTCGCGGCTACCGGCGAGCGTGATCGTCTCCGGATCAGACCGGCCGTGTTCGGTGGGGGTGGGCACCGGGGATCTCCTTCGTCTCGGCACAAGTGCCGGGTCGCGCGAAATCCTCCCCACAACGGAGCGGGATGTCCAGCCCGGCCGGCGGCCGGCGGTCAGCCGGTGGCGGGCACCAGTAAGTCGACCAGGACCGGAAAGTGGTCGCTGGCCCGGCGGGTGAGCGGTGTGTCCACCACGTCGTAGTCGATCACCGTGATCCGCGGGTCGACGAACAGGGCGTCGATGCGCCGCCGCGGATCCGCGCAGGAGTAGGTGAACCGCTCGTCCCGCTCCGCCGCCACCGCCGCGTCGGTCAGGCCGCGGGCGACGGTGGTCCACGCCGGCCCGCCCGGTTCCTCGTTGAGGTCGGCGGCGGCGATCGCCGGATGGGGCGCGGCGGCGACGTCCCGCCGGAACAGTTCCGCCTGTCCCGGCCGTTCGACCGCGTCGGTGGACAGGTGCGAGCCGGCCACGGTGAACCACCCGGAGGTGCCCACCCGGCAGTCGGCGTACGCGGCGCCGCGCAGATGGCGGCCGGGGGTGAGCGGGAAGCGCCGGCAGCGGGTGTCGACCACCCGAACCCGCAGGCTGGTCAACAGCAGGTTACCCAGCGAGGGCAGCCCTCCGGCGGCGACCACCAGACCGAACGAGGCGGCCAGCGTGGCCGACCTCTGCCGCCACCGGAACCTGCGCGGCCCCTCCTGCACGATCACCACGTCCGGTGCCGCCTCGCGGATCACCGCGGCCAGCGCGGCGGTGTCGTCGCGCTGGCCGTGGATGTTGTACGACACGACGCGCAGTGGCACGCCGGGGTGGGTCACCTAGACCCGCCGGGCCAGGTCGGCGGCGCCGATGACGCCGGCGGAGTTACCCAGCTCGGCCGGGCGGATCTCGGCCACCGGCAGCCGGCTGCGTTGCGCGAGGGCCTCGCTGAACGAGCGGCGGGTCGGCCCCATGAGCAGGTCGCCGGCGTCGATGACGCCGCCGCCGACGACCAGGACCTGCGGGTCGAGGATCTGCGCCATGTCCGCCAGGCTGGTGCCGAGCCACCGCCCGACCTGGGCGAACGACTCGGCGGAGACCGGGTCGCCGCCCTTGGCCGCGGCCGTCACCATCGGCCCGGTGATCGCCTCGGCCTCGCCGTCGGCCAACTCCAGCAGGGCGGTCGCCCGCTGCGGCTCCTGCCGCGCGGCGGCACGGGCGAAACGCACCAGCGCGCTGCCGCTGGCGTACTGCTCGATGCAGCCGAGCCGTCCGCAGCCGCACTGGTGCCCGTCGGGGACGGTCAGCATGTGGCCCAGTTCCGCGGCGATGCCGTGGGCGCCTCGAACCAGCTCACCGCCGAGCACGATGCCACCGCCGACGCCGGTGCCGATGGTGAACATGACCATCGAGTCGTCCGCGTGTCGTGCCGCGCCATAGCGGAACTCCGCCCAGGCGGCCACGTTACCGTCGTTCTCCACGATCACCGGCAGCCCGACCGCCGCGCTGACGTACGCCCGCAGGGGCTCGTCGCGCCAGGCCAGGTTGGGCGCGAATAGCACGGTGGAGCGACTGACGTCGATCCACCCCGCCGCACCGATGCCGACCGCCCGGATCTCGTGGTCGGCGGCCAACTCGGTGACCAGTTCGATGATGACGTCCCGGGTCTTGCCGACGTCGTCGGCGGGGGTGTCCCGTCGGGTCTGCAAGAGGACCGTGCCGGTATCGTCCACGACACCGCCGGCCACCTTGGTGCCACCGACGTCGACTCCGATGGTCAGCGTCACCGCTGCCACTCCCCTCTGCTGTGCCACCCCGCGCACACCTGCCTTCGCCGGTGGTCCGGGTCGTCCGTGGTCAGGCTCCGTCGCCTGGTGCGCCCTGCCGCTCGCCGCCGGGCCCGACCGGGCCGTCCGGCGTGGGCTCACTCTCGGGCAGCCGGGAGGCGGGCACCGTGCGCCGGTCGGTCGACGATCGCTGCCCGGCAGCGTCGTCCGGCCCGGCAGCGTCGACGGGCGCGGCGGCCGGGACGGCGACGTCGTCCGCCCGGGTCGCGGCGGACCAGACGTCCCGCTCCGGTGCCGGCTGAGAATCATGCCCGGTACGGGTCGCCTCGCGCCACACGTGGTCGCTGCCGGGGCCGGCTGCGGCGGGGCCGCCGGGGCCGGACGGGGGGCCGCCGGGCGGTTCGGCAGGCGGTTCGGCGGGGGCGAAGGCCCGCAGGAAGCTGGCCAGCCCGGCGGCCAGGTCGCCGGCACCGGTGGCCAGTCGCTCGGCGAATTCGGGACTGGGATCCCGCAACGCGGCGATTCCCCGGCAGACCGGGCAGACGCAACACTCGTCGGCACCGGTGGCGAAACCGCTCCCGGTGGAGCCAGGTGGGACGTCCGGGGTGCCGCTGTGACCGAGGACACCGGTCACGATCTCACCGATCGGTCCGAGCGACGTCGCGGAGGGGTCGGCGGCGGCCATCCGCACGGTGGCCAGCAGAGTGGCGACCAGCCGCTCCGCTTCCTCCCGGGCCGAACCCGGATCTGTCGCACCCATGTTGGGCTCCTCTACCGCGGCAACCGGATCGCCGGACGCGTCACTGCACCGCACCGAATGCTTCTACCCGGCGCTTGAGCTGCTTCAACGCGGCATCCATAATCATTTTCTCGGCCTTGCGACGGAACATCCCGAGCATTCCGACCGCGAGCTCCACCTCCAGGGTGTACGTCACCGTGGTGCCCCCGTCGGCGGTCGCGACCAGGTCGTACGAGCCGCGCTGAGCCTCCTGCATCCTCGACGGGGCCACCAGGTGCCACTCGACGCGGGACAGGTCCTCGGCGTAGGCGTACGCCAGCACGTACTCGTCGGCCATCACACCGGCGTCCAGGACGAACCGGACCTGGCTGGCGTAGCCGTCCTCGTACTCCTCGACGACCTCGGCCTCGCGGATCGCGTCGGTCCACTCCGGGTAACTCGGGAAGTCACAGATGACCGCCGCCACCCGGTCCGGTGACGCGCCGATCATGATCGACTGAGTGGAGGTGTCCGCCATGGGGGGAGGCTACCCGTCCCGCAGCACCCGCGGGACGCGCCGCCCACCTGCGATGTGCCCGCCGGCAGCCGGCCGGGTAGGTTTCGACAGAGCCGCCCGGGTCCCGGCGGCCCAACCGGCCAGCGAAAGCACGAGGGAGTGCAGGTGCGCGAGTTCTCCGTCCCGCCGATCGTCACCGTCGGGGATTCGGCCAACCTCACCGACCCGGTATGGGAGAACGCCGAGAACGCGCCCGAGGCGGTGCAGTTCGTCCGCCGCGACGCGGCGGGCGCCTGGACGGACGTGACCTGCCGACAGTTCCGTGACGAGGTGCTGGCGGTCGCCCGCGGGCTCGCCGCTGCCGGCATCCAGCCGGGCGACCGGGTGGGGCTGATGAGCCGCACCCGCTACGAGTGGACCCTGTTCGACTACGCCATCTGGGCGGCCGGCGCGGTCACCGTGCCGATCTACGAGACCTCCAGCGCCGAGCAGGCCGCCTGGATCCTGGCCGACTCCGGCGCGGTGGCCGCCGTGCTGGAGAGCACCGCGCACGCCACGCTGGTGGCCGGCGTCCGCGACCGGCTCCCCGAGCTGGCCCACACCTGGCAGATCGATCTGGGCGGGGTGGACGAGCTGGTGGCCGCCGGTGCCACGGTGGAGCCGGCGGAGATCGAACGGCGACGCGCGGGGCTGCGCTCGGCGGACGTCGCGACCATCATCTACACCAGCGGCACCACCGGCCGCCCCAAGGGCTGCGTGCTGACCCACCGCAACATGTACGCCGACATCGCCAACGCGGTGCCGGTACTGCCGAACCTCTTCGGGCCCAACGCATCGACCCTGCTCTTCCTGCCCCTCGCGCACGCCTTCGCCCGGCTCATCCAGATCGGTGTGGTGCAGGCGCGGGCCACCATGGCGCACTGCTCGGACACCAAGGACCTGATCGCCCAACTTGAGGAGGTCAAGCCCACCTTCGTGCTCTCGGTGCCCCGGGTCTTCGAGAAGGTCTACAACGGCGCCAAGCAGAAGGCCGAGGCCGCCGGCAAGGGGAAGATCTTCGCCCGGGCCGAGGCGGTCGCCATCGCGTACAGCGAGGCGCAGGAGACCTCCGACGGACCGGGCCTGGCCCTACGCGCCCAGCACGCGCTCTTCGACAGGCTGGTCTACGGCAAGCTCCGGGCCGCTCTCGGCGGGCGGTGCCGCGACGCGATGTCCGGCGGCGCGCCGCTCGGCGCCCGGTTGGGCCACTTCTTCCGGGGCGTCGGTGTGACCGTCTGCGAGGGGTACGGCCTGACCGAGACCTCTCCCGCCGCCTCGGCCAACCTGCCTGGTTCCACCCGGATGGGCACGGTCGGCCGGCCGCTGCCGGGCGTGACCATCCGCACCGACGACGACGGCGAGGTCCTCATCTCCGGTGCCCTCGTCTTCCAGGGCTACTGGCGCAACGAGGCGGCCACCGCCGAGGCGATCACCGCCGACGGCTGGTTCCGCACCGGCGATCTCGGATCGCTCGACGGTGACGGCTACCTGACCATCACCGGGCGGAAGAAGGAGATCATCGTGACGGCGGCCGGCAAGAACGTCGCGCCGGCCGTCCTGGAGGACCAGGTCCGGGCGCACCGCCTGGTCAGCCAGTGCGTGGTGGTGGGCGACCGGCAGCCCTTCATCGCCGCGCTGGTCACTCTCGACGAGGAGGCACTGCCGGCCTGGCTGGAGTCGGCCGGACTGCCCGCCGACGCCGGGATCGAGCAGCTACGCCGGCACGAAGGGCTGCTGGCCGAGATCCAGGCAACCGTGAACCGGGCCAACGAGTCCGTCTCCCAGGCCGAGGCGATCAAGGTCTTCCGGATCCTGCCGCGCGACTTCACCGAGGCGACCGGGGAGCTGACCCCGTCGCTCAAGGTCAAGCGCCAGGTCGTTCACAAGACCTACGCGGCGGAGATCGCCGACATCTACCGCGGCTGACTACGATCCGTCACGTGCCCGCCTCGACATCCGCCCTGGCCCGTTCCCACCCGCTCGCCGCGGCTGCGCGGGTGGTCGTGCTGGCCCTGGTCGCCGTACTGACCCTGTTCGCCACCCACGACGTGAGCCAGCTGTGGTGGATCGTCCTGCTGGCGTTGGCGGGACTGCCCGCGTTGTTGGCCCCCCAGCACCGGCTCGTCGGCCCGCTCAGCCGGGTCGCGGAGGTGGTGGTGCTCGGCCTGGCGGCGAGCCAGGTCGCCGCGGTCGCCACCGTCGGTGGCCAGATCGGTGGGCTGGGCGCCTCCGCGGTGCTGCCCTACCTCGCGGTGCCGGTGACCGTCACCGCGCTGCGTCACCATTTCCGGGAGGGCGCCGCACTGATCGCCGTCGCCGCGGTCACCCTGTTGGCCGCCGGTGCCGTCACCGAGGTCGGCGGAATCCGGCAACTGGGCCAGCCCGGTTACCTCGCCGTCTGCGCCCAGTGGTTGGTCCTGGCGGCGCTGGGCCTGTACGCCGCCGGCACCCTGCACCGGGTGATGCAGGTCCGCCACGACAACAAGCCCCAGCCGTACGCCGAGGCGACCCGGCTGCTGACCCAGCTGCGCACCGTGGCCCGGCAGCTGCCCGGGGCGACGCTGGACCCGGGCGGGATCTCCGAGCACCTGCTGGAGGAGCTGCGAACCGTGGCCCGGGCCGACCGCGCCGCGGTGCTCTCTGCCAGCGGCGGCGGTCGGCTGGTGGTGCTCGCCCAGCTCGGCGCGGACCGGGTCGACTGGGAGACCACCCTCGACGCGGACTCGGCCATCGCCGACGCCTGGGCCAGCCAGCAGTCGCAGACCGCGGCCCGGTCGCAGTCCCGCTCGCACCGCGGCGGGGACGTGTCGGCGTTGATCGTGCCGCTCGTCGCCGGGCTGCGCACGGTCGGTCTGGTGGTGCTGGAGGCCGACGCCGCGCAGGCGTACCCGCCGCCGGTGGTGGCGCAGGTGACCGGGCTGACCGGCCCGGCGGCGCTGCGCCTGGAGGCCGCCCTGCTCTTCGACGAGGTGCGGTCGCTGGCCACCAACGAGGAGCGGCAGCGGCTCGCCCGGGAGATCCACGACGGGGTGGCCCAGGAACTGGTGATGGTCGGCTACGGCATCGACAACGCGCTGGCCACGGTGCACGACGACGCCGAGGAGACCGCCGAGTCGCTGCGCCTGCTCCGCCACGAGGTAACTCGCGTGATCACCGAGTTGCGGCTTAGCCTGTTCGAGCTGCGCAGCGAGGTGGACCGGCACGGTGGACTGGCCGCCGCGATCGCCGAGTACGCCCGGACCGTCGGCGCCTCCGGCGGCCTGCGGGTACACCTGTCGCTCGACGAGTCCACCGCCCGGCTGCCCGCGGCGACCGAGGCCGAACTGTTGCGCATCGCCCAGGAGGCGGTCACCAACGCGCGCAAGCACGCCGGAGCAACCAACCTCTGGGTCACCTGTGAGGTGGACCCACCCTACGCGCAGATCGAAGTGTCGGATGACGGTCACGGCATAGGTGACCAGCGCTCGGATGGGCACTATGGTCTTGCGATCATGGCCGAGAGAGCGGAACGTATCCGGGGCCGGTTGGAGATCAGCCCGCGACAGCCGAGCGGGACGACCGTCGCGGTCGTGGTCGGTTCGTCGCCCCGGCGCGATAACGTTCGCGGTAGCGCCGCCGCAGCAGAAGGGGAGTAACCCGAGGATGACCACAAGCCCGACACCGGCCACACGTACCAAGGTCCTCCTTGTCGACGATCACGATCTGATCCGTAAGGGCCTACGGCACGCCTTCGAGCGCGACCGGCAGTTCGAGGTCGTCGGCGAGGCAGCCACGGCAGCCGAAGGCGTACGGCAGGCCGGCGCGTTGCAGCCCGACGTGGTGATCATGGACCTTCGGCTGCCCGACGGCAGCGGCTTGGAGGCCACCCGGGCGCTGCGCAAGTCCAGCGTGTCGATGGGCATCGTGGTGCTCACCATGTACGCCGGCGACGACCAGCTCTTTGGTGCCCTGGAGGCCGGAGCCAGCGCGTTCGTGCCGAAGACCGCGCCGGCCGACGAGGTCGTGGCCGCCGCCCGGCACGCCGCCTCCTCCCCCAGCGCCTTCACCGCCGCCGACCTCGCCGAGGCGATGAAGCGTCGACTCGCCCCGTCCGGGCCCCAGCTCTCCCCCCGCGAGGGTCAGGTGCTGCGGCTGCTCGCCGACGGGATGAGCGTCGCCGGCATCGCCAAGCAGCTGTTCGTCAGCGAGTCGACCGCCAAGACCCACATCTCCAAGCTCTACGAGAAGCTCGGTGCGGCCAACCGCGCCCAGGCTCTGATGACCGCCCTGCGGCTCGGCCTGCTCGAGGCTCCGGACGCGCCGAAATTCTGAAGCCGCCCGGTACCCTCGCCGAGGATCCGTGTCCCGCCGCCCGCGGGCACGGATCTTTCGCATCGATCACCGTTCACGCAACATCGCTATAGCCTCCTCGGCGAAAACGGGGCACAATACCCGCCGGGGCGCGAGCCGCCCCGACCGGCGGGCGAAGGGGTGATGGCATTGCAGCGGCCGGACTGGGCACCTGAGACCATTGATGTCGAACGTCCCAGCGTCGCCCGGATGTACGACTACTATCTCGGCGGCTCGCACAACTTCGCCGTGGATCGGGCGGCGGCCCGGGCGATAGTGGCCGCGGTGCCGCAGGCACCGCTGATGGCCCAGGCCAACCGTGCTTTCCTGCGCCGCGCCGTGCAGTTCCTCACCGCGGCCGGCATCCGGCAGTTCCTGGACATCGGCTCGGGCATCCCGACCGTCGGCAACGTGCACGAGATCGCCCGGCGGCACGCCCCCGACTCCCGGGTGGTCTACGTGGACGTCGACCCGGTCGCCGTGGCGCACAGCCGGGAGATCCTGGCCGGCGACGCCGGTACGACGGTGGTCCAGGAGGACCTGCGCCACCCCGACAGGATCCTCACCCACCCGGACGTACGCGCAGTGCTCGACTTCTCCCGCCCGGTGGCCGTCCTCGTCGTGGCGGTGCTGCACTTCGTCGCCGACGACGACCGCCCGGTGGAGGTGCTGCGGGCCCTGCGCGCGGCACTGGCACCCGGCAGCTACCTGGTTCTGTCGCAGGCCAGCGACGACGGCCGCGACGAGGCCGAGCGGGCCGAGCCCGAGGAGGTCTACCGGCGTACCGACAATCCGCTGTGGATCCGCAGCCGGGCCGAACTGACCGGCTTCTTCGACGGCTTCGAGCTGGTCGATCCCGGCGTGGTGTGGGTGCCCCAGTGGCGGCCGGAGACCCCGGAGAGCGCCGAGGACGCCGAGCGGGCCGTTTTCGTGGGCGGGGTCGGACGACTCGGTGGTTGAGCCTGCGGACACCTGCTCCAGCGTCGGGGCGTTCGCCCGAGCCTGGGCCAAGGCGGTCTCGGGCACCAGCTACCTGCCAATGACGCACGCCCAACTGGAGACCCTGCTGCAGCGGCTCACCGATCTGCTGTCCGAGGCGCTGCGGGCAGAGCCGCTCGACCTGCGGGTGGGGCACAAGGTCGCCGAGGAACTGGTTGGCGCGCACATCGCCTCCGCCGAGGCGCTCGGCCGGACGGTGGAGGTGATCCAGCTCCGGCTGGTCCGCGACCTCGATCTGGTCTGCGACGACGTCGAGGACCGGATGGCCAGGCTGCTGGCCGCGGTCGCCACCGGGTACGCGCGGGCGCTGCGCGACCGGACACTCGACGAGCAGGAGTCGATCCGGCGGGCCGCGCTGATCGCCCGCGCCGAGGCGGAACAGGCGCTGCGGGCCAGCGAGGCCCGCTTCCGGCACCAGGCCACCCACGACCCGCTCACCGACCTGCCGAACCGCACGCTCTTCGCCGAGCGGCTCGCCGCGGCGGTGGACGGTGCGGCCGGCAGCGGTCGTCGGGTCGGGCTGTGCTTCGTCGACGTGGACCGGTTCAAACGGATCAACGACTCTTTCGGTCACCAGATCGGCGACCGGGCGCTGGTCGCCGCGGCCCGGCGGCTGGGCCGGGCCGTCGAGCCCCACCTGGTCGCCCGGCTCGGCGGGGACGCCTTCGTCGTGTTGGTCGAGCGTTCCACCGGCACCGGGGACGTGGTCGCCGTCGCCGAGGCGGCGCTGGCCGCCCTCTCCGAGGCGGAGGCGGTCGACGGGCACGACGTGACTGTCACGGCGAGCGTGGGCGTCGTGGAGCGGCGGGTCGCCGGTGCCTCGCCGGACGACCTGATGCGGGCCGCGGGCAGCACCCTGCACTGGGCCAAGACGGCCGGCGGTGCCCGGTGGGCGCTGTACGACGCGGAGCGCGACGGCCGGGAACAGGCCCGCCAGGAGCTGAGCGCGGCGATCCCGGCGGGTCTGGAACGCGGCGAGTTCTTCCTCGACTACCAGCCGCTGACCTCCTTGCAGAACGGCTCGCTGCTCGGCATGGAGGCGCTGGTGCGGTGGCGCCACCCGCAGCTGGGTGTGCTGAGCCCGGGCAGCTTCATCGGGCTGGCCGAGGAGACCGGGCTGATCGTGCCGCTCGGCGGCTGGGTGCTCGCCGAGGCGTGCCGGGAGGCGGTCGGCTGGCGGGCCGCCTCGGGCGACCCGCCATACGTCAGCGTCAACCTGGCGGTGCGGCAGGTCCACCGCCCGGGCCTGGTGCAGGAGGTGCAGGCCCTGCTGCGGCGCACCGGCCTGCCACCCGAACGGCTCCAGCTGGAGATCACCGAGAGCACCATGATGACCACCGCCGAGGAGCCGGTACGCGCCCTTCGGGCCCTGGCCGACCTGGGCATCCGGATCGCCATCGACGATTTCGGCACCGGCTACAGCAACCTGGCCTACCTGCGTAACCTGCCGGTGACCGAGTTGAAGGTGGCCGGCGAGTTCGTCCATGGCCTGCGCGCGCCGGAGGCCCGCGCCGATGAGCGGATCCTCGCCTCGCTGGTCTCCCTGGCGCACGCCCTGGACCTGACCGTCACCGCCGAGGGGGTGGAGACCGGCGGGCAGGCGAAACGACTGCGGGCGATCGGCTGCGACGCCGGCCAGGGCTGGCACTTCGGCCACCCCGCCCCCGCCGACCACGTCCTCGCCCGCCTGCAGTGAAGGGGGGCCCGCATTGACGCCTGGGTATAGCAGGGGCCCCGTATCAACACCGTAGCCGGTTACCCGGGGGCGACGGGTCAGCCGGCGAGGAGGGCGGCAAGCCGCCGGGCCTGGGTCTCCCAGCGCCACTCCTGCTCCACCCAGGCGCGGCCGGCGCGACCGAGCTGCCGGGCCAGGTCCCGGTCGGCGAGCAGGACGCCCACCCGATCGGCCAGCTCGGCCAGGTCGTGGCCGTCCACCACGTAGCCGGTCTCGCCCTCGCGTACCGCGTCGGGGGCGCCGCCGGAGTTGCCGGCCACCACCGGCAGACCGGTCGCGGACGCCTCCAGGTAGACGATGCCGAGCCCTTCGACGTCCAGGCCGCGGTTGCGGGTACGGCAGGGCATCGCGTACACGTCACCGGCCGCGTAGTGGGCGGGCAGCTCGGCGGGGGGCACCGAGCCGGTGAAGACCACGTCCCGTTCCACGCCGGACTGCCGGGCCAGCCGGGCCAGCGTGGCCCGGTACGGCCCGCCACCGACCACCAGCAGCGCGGCGTCGGGCACCCGGCGGCGGATCAACGGCATCGCCCGGATCAGCATGTCCTGGCCTTTACGGGGCACCAGACGGGACACGCAGACCACCACCGGCCGGTCGGCGAGGCCGAGGCGGTGCCGCACCGCCCCCCCGTCGACGTTCGGGTGGTAGAGATCGGTGTCCACGCCGGGGGCGAGCCGGCGCAGCTCGGTCAGGCCGTCCAGCGCCCTGGCCAGCCGGCTGCGGGTGTACTCACCCAGGTAGGTGATCACGTCGGCGTCCCGGCCGATACGCCGCAGCGCGGTCCGGGCCACCGGCAGCGCCGCCCAGCCGACCTCGTGTCCGTGGGTGACGGCGACCACCCGGCGCACCTGCGCCCGGCGGCGCAGCCCGGCGGCGAGCAGACCGAGCGGGGCCGCCGCGCCGAAGCAAACCGTGTCGCAGTCGTAGGCCCGGGCCAGCCGCGCGGCCCGACGGGCCACCAGCGGGGTGGGCAGCAGGACCTTGGTGCGTTCGCGTACCACCTCGAACGGCTGGTCGGCGTCGAACTTCTCGGCACCGGGCCAGCTCGACGCGTAGACCACCACCGAGCCCGCCGGCTGGCGTACCGCGAGGTTGTGCACGAACGACTGGATGCCGCCCGCACGCGGCGGGAAGTCGTTGGTCACCAGCAACGTGCGTTTCGTGCCCATCAGCCGGCCCTCCGGGCGTACGCGCGGGCGGCGGCGATCCGCTCCACGGTGGACGGGTGCGAGGCGGAGTAGAGGTACTCCCAGCGGGGCGGATCGGGATCGGAGAGGTTGATCGCGGAGAGGCGGCGCTGCATCGACTCGAACGCGACCGGGTCGCCGGTCAGTTCCAGCGCGTGCGCGTCGGCCCGCGCCTCGACCCACCGCGACATCAGCGCCTGAACCGGCGCGAAGACCAGCGAGGCCACCGTGACCAGGGCGAGCAGCAGCCCGAAGGCGCGGGGTTGGGCGACCGAGTCGACGCCGGCCAGGCGCAGCAGCGGCGGCCAGGAGCCGATCAGGTAGAGCGCCACCACGGCGGCCGCCGCGCCCAGCGCGCCGGTGAGCGTGCCGATCGGTACGTCCCGGTCCCGGGCGTGGCCCAGTTCGTGTGCGACCACCGCGGTCACCTCGGCCGGCGTCGCCTCGCGCAGCAGGTTGTCGTACACCACCACCCGGCGGGTCGGTCCCAGCCCGGAGACGTACGCGTTGACCGCCCGGGTGCGTCGGGACGCGTCGGCGACGAGCACGTCGCGCACCGGGACACCGTCCCGTTCGGCTAGCTCCATCAACTGGGTACGCAGCGGCCCCGGTTCCATCGGGCTGAACCGGTTGAACACCGGCTCGACCAGCACCGGCAGCACGAACGAGAGCACCACCACCAGGGTCGCGGCTCCCGCCGCGCCGAACGCCCACCACCAGCGCGGCGCGAGCCGGATGACCGTGTAGAAGCCGAGCAGCGCCACCGCGCCGATCACCGCACTGACCGCGTACGACTTGAGCAGGTCCACCGCCCAGCCGCCCCAGCCGTTGGTGGCCAGCTCGTAGCGGGTGAGCACCCCGTGGCGCCAGGCGGCGAACGGCAGCGTGACCAGGTCGGCGAGCAGTACCACGGCCAGCCCGCCGAGAACCGCCTGGGCGATCCAGTGGCTGCCGAAGGGGCGCCCGGCCACCTCGATCAGGCGGCTGCCCAGCGGGGTCAACCCGAGCGCCAACGCCACCAGCAATCCGACGCCCAGCGCCGCCCAGCCACCCGGGCGCAGCGCGGAGCGGAACTGCCGGGCCTGCTCGACCTGGTCGGCGGGCAGGTCGCGCAGCGCGGCGAGCTGGTCGGCCCGGGGTGCCGGCGGGCGGTTCCACGGGATCAGCACCAGGGCCGCCAGCACCACGGCCACGCCGAGGCCGGCCAGGGTGAGCAGCGCCCAGCCGCGCGGGCTCACCGCGCCGCCTGGCACTGCTCCGGCGACCTGCCGTCGCGACGACCGGGATCGGCTCCGCCGTGCGCCGTGCGCCTCATACCGCCACTCCTGTCGCCATGGGCGCCCATCCTATTGCCCGAGCCGCTCGCCCCGCGCGAGCCGATCAGAGCAGGGTCGCTCAGGAACGCGCCAACCGCCGCAGCAGCGAATCCGCGCCCAGCGGGTACGCGCCGTGCCGGCGTACCCCGTCGGCGACCTCGCGGTCGGAGGAGACCACCACCACCGGGCGGCCGGGCGGCTCGGCTCGGACGAGCCGGCGGATCAGTTCGTCGGCGGTCTCCCCCTTGCGGGAGAAGAGCACCCGAACGCCCCGCGGGGCGGGCGGCAGGCCGTGCATCCGTTCGGCGCCGTCGAAGACGACGGTGACCTCGTCTCCGGTCTGCGCGGCGATCCCACCCAGACCGGTGATCAGTCGCTTGCGCTGCTGTTCCAGCGACATCTCGCCGAAGCCGCGTTTGGTCACGTTGTAGCCGTCGACGACCAGGTGCGCCCGGGGCAGGGCGAGCAGCTGATCCAGCCGGGCGGGGTCGTCGGTGTCCTGGGCACGGGCCGCGGCACCGGCGGCGGTGGCGGTCGGGGAGTCGGTGAAGGCGTCCGCGACGAAGTCGGCGGGCAGCTTGTCGACCGGGTCCAGTGCCAGCTCCCGGCGCAGCCCGACGGCGGCCCGGCCGATGGTCTCCAGGAGCAGCCACAGCCGTGCGTCGTCGACCGAGCGGGCCTCCTTGGCGCTGCTGCGGGCCACCCCGGCGGCCGCCTCCGCCTCGGCCAGTCTGGCCCGGGACCGGCGCAGCTCGGCGTCCGCGTCGGCGGCGGCCCGGTTGGCTCTCCCCCGCTCGGTGGCCAGCAGCTCACTCGCCCTGCGCTCCCGGGCCTGACTATCCCGGAGGGTACGGTTGAGCTGCCGGGCCTCCTCGCGCAGCTGACCCAGCTCCTCACGTACCCGGGCCAGTTCGTCGCGCAGCTTGTCGGCCTCGACCCGGGCGACCGCCCGATCGTGGTCGGCGCGGGTGGCCCGCTGCTCGGCCTGGCGGACCAGCTCGGCCACGACCGCGGTGTCCGCCTCGGCGCGGACCGCCGCGCCGCTGGCTTCGATCAGGTCCCGCCAGCCGCTCGGCCGGGCCAGGTACGCCAGGGCCGCGACCTCGACCGGGTCCGCCGCGGCGGGAGCCATCCCCTCGATCACCGCGGCGCCCAGGTCACCGGCGTCGGCCAGGGCCCGGGCGGTAACCCGCTGCCGGAACAGGGGGTCGGCGGCGAGTTGGGCGGCGATCACCGGCGCGCCCAGCCGGGCCCGCCGGTTGGGCGCGAACTTGGCGACCCGACGCAGCGGCACCGGTACCTCGTCGAGGGGCAGGCCGGGCAGCGCGGCGGCGGTGAGCGAGACGATGCGCTGCCGGACCGGCTCTGGCAGGCTCGGCTCCGCCTCCGGGAGGCCCGGCTGCGTCGCCACCTCCCGGTCACCGGCGGCCTCCGCCGCACCGGGATGACCCGCCTTACCGACAGCCGGCTTCCCGACGACCTGCTCCTCCCGTGGGAGGTTGTCGTCGTGCGGCTCGGCGAGGGGCATGTGGCAAGTCTCCCACCGCGACCGGGCCCACCGCCTGGTGAGTGAGCCGATCTCTCATCCTAGACCCGGTGGTGACTGCGGGGCCGGTGGGGCGGGACTGTCGCACGGGAGCGCTAGTGTGCCGCCGATGGCACGACAGGAATACCTCCAACCGGCGTTGGCCGGGACCGACCCGGGCGCTGGCGGCACCGATCCGGCGCTGCCTCTGTCCGCGACGACGTTCGTGGTGGTCGATCTGGAGACGACCGGCGGGGCTCCCGACGGCGGCGGCATCACCGAGATCGGCGCGGTGAAGGTGCGTGGCGGCGAGGAGCTGGGGGTGCTGGCGACGCTGGTCGATCCCGGGGTGCCGATCCCGCCCTTCATCACCGTGCTGACCGGCATCACCCAGGCGATGCTGCTGCCGGCGCCACCGATCGAGCAGGTGCTGCCGAGCTTCCTGGAGTTCGTCTCGGATGCCGTGCTGGTCGCCCACAACGCCCCCTACGACGTCGGTTTCCTCAAGGCGGCCTGCGCGAAGCACGGCTACCGCTGGCCGAATCCACGGGTGCTGGACACGGCCGCGCTGGCCCGACGGGTGTTGCTGCGTGACGAGGTGCCCAACCGCAAGCTCGGCACCCTCGCCGCCTACTTCCGGGCCGCCACCGTGCCGACGCACCGGGCGCTGGAGGACGCCCGGGCGACGGTCGACGTGTTGCACGGGCTCATCGGCCGGCTCGGTGGGCACCGGGTCGACACCATCGGCGACGCCATCGAGTTCGCCCGCGCGGTCACCCCGACGCAGCGCCGCAAGCGGCACCTGGCCGAGGGACTGCCGAAGGGGCCGGGGGTCTACATCTTCCGCGCCGCGGACGACCGGCCGCTCTATGTGGGCACCTCCCGGGACGTCGCCACCCGGGTCCGCAGCTATTTCACGGCGTCGGAGAAGCGCGCCCGGATCTCGGAGATGCTGGCTGCCGCCGAACGGGTCGAGGCGGTCGTGTGCGCACACTCGTTGGAGGCCGAGGTCCGCGAGCTGCGGCTGATCGGGGCGCACGCACCGCCGTACAACCGTCGGTCGAAGTTCCCGGAGCGGGTGGTCTGGCTGAAGCTGACCGAAGGGCCCTATCCGCGGTTGTCGGTGGTCCGGGAGATCTCCCCCGACGACCGTGCGTACCTCGGTCCGTTCTCCTCACGCCGGGCCGCCGAGCTGGCCGCCGCCGGTTTCCACGACGCGGTGCCACTGCGCCAGTGCACCCACCGGCTGTCGCTGCGCACCGCCACTCCGGCCTGCGCACTGGCCGAGCTGGGCCGCTGTCCGGCACCCTGCGAGCACCGGATCTCCCCGCAGGAGTACGACCGTCTGGCCGTCACGCCGTTCGCCGCCGCCACCACCGGCGACCCGCAACCGGTGGTGGACGCCCTGCTCGCCCGGATCGAGGCGCTCTCGGCCGGGCAACGCTACGAGGAGGCCGCCGTACTGCGGTCCCGCCTCGCGGCGGTGCTGCGGGCCGCGGTACGCATGCAGCGGCTCGCCGCGCTGAGCGGGCTGGCCGAGTTGGCCGCCGCCCATCCGGCCGCCAACGGCGGCTGGGAGTTGGCGCTGGTGCGGCACGGCCGGCTGGCCGGGGCCGGGGTTTCCCCTTCCGGGGCCCATCCCCGACCGACGTTGGCCGCCATCCGGGCCACCGCCGAGACGGTGCTTCCCGGCTATGGTCCGGTCCCGGCGGCGAGCCCGGAGGAGTCGGAACGGATTCTGTCCTGGTTGGAACGACCGGAAACCCGACTGGTCGAGATGTCCGCCGGCTGGGCGTCTCCGGTGGCCGGCGCGGCGCGGTTTCGTGACCTGCTGACCAAGGCCGAGAGCGCGGCGACCCACCAAAGCTGGTCCGAACGCCTATGAGCAAGTGTCCGATCGGACTACCTCGACTCACTTACTCTGTTAAGGAAGTGCAGTCCTGCCCGTTTCGAGGATCTGCTCCCGGTTGCCGGTGCGACGGCGGTCGCGCGACGCAGATGTGAGGGGGTGTCCCAGGTGGACGTCGACGCCGGACGTGGCGGTGCCCTGGGCGGCGCGCTTCCGACACAGCCGGGCGAGCTGCCCCTGACCCGCCGGCTACGCTCCCTGCTGAGCTGGCCCAGCGCCGAGGCGGAGCCGGTCGGCCAGCTGGTCCGCGCACACCGCGCCATCCACACCGGAGCTGATCCGGCGGTGTTGCGCAGGGCCTACACGATCGCGGAGAACATGCACCGCGGCCAGTTCCGCAAGAGCGGCGAACCGTACATCACCCATCCGCTCGCGGTCGCCCAGATCTGCGCCGATCTGGGGATGGACACGATGACACTGGTCGCGGCACTGCTGCACGACACCGTGGAGGACACCCGCTACACCCTGCAGGCCCTGGCGGAGGATTTCGGCCATGAGGTCGCGCACCTTGTCGACGGGGTGACCAAGTTCGACAAGGCGTTCTACGGACAGGCCGCCGAGGCGGAGACCATCCGTAAGATGATCATTGCGGCCGGCAAGGACGTCCGGGTGCTCATCATCAAGCTCGCCGACCGGCTGCACAACATGCACACCCTGGGCGTCCGATCGGCCGCCTCCCGGGAACGGATCGCCCGCAAGACCCAGGAGGTGCTGGTACCGCTCTGCGACCGGTTGGGCATCCAGACCCTCAAGCGGGAGCTCGACGACGTGGTACTGCTGCACCTGGAGCCCGACGAGCACGCCCGCATCGCCCGACACGTGCACGACCGCCCCGGCTGGGACAGCTACCTCGCCGACGTGGTCACCCAGGCCAAGGCGGCGCTGCGGCGCAGCCGGGTGGACAGCGAGGTGGCCCCCCGACCGCGGCACCTCTACTCGATCTGGAAGGACACCGTCGCAGGCGGTCACGTCGTCCCGTACGACCTGCCCCGCATCACGATCGTGGTGGACGGCCCGACGACCGACACCTACGCGGCACTCGGCGCGATCCACGGGCTCTGGCAGCCGGTGCCAGGCCGGTTCAAGGATTTCATCGCCTCGCCGAAGAACAACCTCTACCGGTCCCTGCACACCAGCGTCTGTGGTCCGGGCAACCGCACGGTGGAGGTGCTGATCCGCACGACGGAGATGCACCGTTCGGCCGAGTACGGGGTGGCCGCCGGCTTCCGTTTCCCCCGATCCGGCACGGCCGCGGCGACCGGCTCAGAGCAGCTCGACTGGCTGCGCCGGGTGCTCAACTGGGAGCAGAACGCCGCCGACCCGGCTCAGTTCCTCCAGTCGCTACGCTGCGACCTGTCGGAGGCGCAGATCCAGGTGGTCGCCGA
Organism: Micromonospora sp. LOL_024; assembly: GCF_048060415.1. Taxonomy (NCBI): domain Bacteria; kingdom Bacillati; phylum Actinomycetota; class Actinomycetes; order Micromonosporales; family Micromonosporaceae; genus Micromonospora; species Micromonospora sp. LOL_024. Next base: position 156,481 of record NZ_JBHMIS010000006.1, on the reverse strand, counting down.
GGGGCGGCAGATCGTCCTACCGGCCGGTGCCACGCCGGTCGATCTGGCCTACGAGTTGAGCGCCGACCGGGGCGACCGTTGTCTCGCCGCGCGTATCAACGGCCGGCTGGTCCCGCTCTCCTCCGAGTTGGAGGAGGGCGACGTGGTCGAGATTTTCAGCGAGGCCGACGAGGAGGGTGGCCTCGACGCCAAGGTGGCCCCGCGCGGCCCTCGCCGCGAGTGGCTGGGCTTCGTCAAGTCACCGCACGCGCAGATGCAGATCAACCGTTGGTTCGCCGGCCACAGCGAGCCGGGCATCTCGATCAGTGACAAGGTACGGCTCGGTCGGGCCACCATCGGGCTGGCCCTGCGGCAGCACAACCGAGGGCTGGCCAGCGACCTGCCGCTGCTGCGGCTGTCCGAGGAACTCGGCTATCCGGACCTGGAGACCCTGCTGGTCGCGGTCTTCGACCGGGTGATCGAGCCGGACGCAGTGGTACGCCAACTCATCGACCTGGTCGACCATCGGCAATGACCCGCGCTTCCCATGCCGCGAGTACGGCTCACGGCTACTAGCCTGGACTCATGATCCCCCGCACGCGCCGTACTGGACGCGCCGTCGCCTACCAGGTCTTCTACCGGCTACCGCTACCGGTGCGCCGCCGGCTGGTGCGGATGGCCGTCTCCAAGTACATCGTCGGCGCCGTCACCCTGGTCCGCGACAGCGAGGCCGGCGGGGCTGGGCGTCTGCTGCTGCTTCGCCAGCCGCCGGGACGGGGGTGGACGCTCCCTGCCGGGCTGCTGCAACGTGGCGAGAACCCGGCGGTCGGCGCAGTTCGTGAACTCTACGAGGAGTCGGGCGTGCGCCTGCCTCCCGCCCGGCTCAACCCGGCGGTGCCCAACGCGATCGTGCACGCGAAGGGGTGGGTGGACATGGTGTTCACCGCCGAGGTGCCGGCGTCGAGCACCGAGCTGACCGTCGACGGCGCGGAGGTCTTCGAGGCCGCCTGGCACCCACTGGACGACCTGCCGAAGCTGACCTGGCCGACGGCCCGCCTGCTGGGCCACTACGACATCGGCCCGCTGGCCGGTCAGTTCCCACCGCCGCTGCCCGACGCCGCGCCGTGACCGGGCCGGCGGGCGGCGGGATCTGTGCGGTGGTGCTCGCCGCTGGCGAGGGCACCCGGTTGCGTCCGCTGACCGAGCGGGTGCCCAAGGCACTCTGCCCGGTGGGTAACGTCCCACTGCTGGACCGGGCGCTGGCGCGGCTCGCCGGGCTGGGCCTGACCTGCCCGGCGACGGTTGCGGTCAACGCCTGCTATCTCGGCGACCTGGTTGGGCGACAGGTGGATGGCCGGGCTCATCTCTCGGTGGAACCGGGCACCCCGCTCGGCACGGCGGGCGGGGTGGGAAACCTGCGGGACTGGATAGCCGGCCGGGGCGTGCTGGTCGGCAACGCCGACGCGTACCTCGCCGACCCGGAGCGACCACCCGGCCCGGACATCGCGGCGCTGCTGCACGGTTGGGACGGCGAGACGGTGCGCCTGCTCGGCCAACCGGCCAGCGACCCGCGGGCCCCGGGCACCTTCGCCGGGCATCACTTCACCGGCTTCTCGCTACTGCCCTGGCGGCTCGTCCGCGAGCTGCCCGCGGTCTTCGGCGACCTGGTACGCGCCGTGTGGCGTCCGGCCGAGGCCGCCGGCCGGCTGACCGTGGTGGGCTTCCCGGGCACCTTCGTCGACACCGGCACCCCGGCCGACTATCTCGCCGCGAACCTGCACGCCGCTGGCGGCGGTTGCCTGGTCGACCCGGCCGCCACGGTCAGCGGCCGGTGCTACCGATCGGTGGTCGGTGCGGGCGCCGTGGTGCGGGGGACGGTGACCCGCAGCGTCGTCTGGCCCGGTGCCACGGTCGGCTCCGCCGAGCGCCTGTGCGACGTGATCCGGGTCGGTGCCGACCTGACGGTCCCGGCGGGTTGACCCCGGCCCGGCCTTGCCCCCCTCACACCTCACCGACGGTTGCTCTGCGCCGGTGGGCCGCTGGCATGGGGAAACCAGGGGCGTCGGAGCGTCTTCGACGCCCACTTGTCGCCCAGAGCGACGGTCACCGGGAGTTGTCATCCTGGACCGGTCGCGCCACACCGGCCCCGGGCGGTAGCTAGCATGGGCGGCGACACCGACGAACGGAGAGCCCACCAGTGATCACCGCGATCGTGCTGATCGACTGCGCCACCGACTCGATCCCCGAGGTGGCCGAGGCCCTGGCCAACCTGCCCGGGGTGAGCGAGGTCTACTCGGTGGCCGGGCACGTCGACCTGGTCGCGATGGTCCGGGTCCGCGAGTTCGACGAGATCGCCCAGGTGATCGCCGGCAGCATCTCGAAGGTGCCGGGGGTGCTAAACACCGAGTCGCACATCGCCTTTCGCGCGTACTCCCGGCACGACCTGGAGGTGGCCTTCGCCATCGGGTTGGGCAGCACGGACTGAGCCACCGGCTGCCAGCCGGCCACGAGCCGGTCCACCCGTGGGGTGGACCGGCTCGGCACGTGCCGCAGTTCGGCACCTACCGCCAGCTCAGCTCTGCTGCGGCTGCGGGCTCTCGGTGACGGTGCCACCCGGAGCCGGTGCCTCCTCGGTGAAGGTCTCACCGGGGGTCGGCGTGGTGCCACCCGGAGCCGGAGCGGTGCCACCCGGGCTGGCCGTACCGGACGGGCTGGTCTCCGGAACCGGGATGCCGAGATCCTCCGCCAACATCACCAGAGCGTCGTAGTGCGCTTGCAGGACCGGTAGCGCGGTCTGCGCCAGCTGCACCACCTGCGGCTCGGTGCCCTGCGAGATCTCCGTCTGGGTCGCCTGGATGGCCTGGACGTGGCCGGCCAGTTCCTGGGTCACCCAGAGCCGGTCGAACTCCGCACCACTGGCGTTGTTCAGCTGGTCGAGAGCCGACCGCTGATCGCTGGTGGGTTCGCTCGGCAGCTCCACGTTGAGCTGTCCGGCCAGGTCCTGCACCGACTGGTCCAGTTCGGTGTGGTCTGTGACGAACTGCTGCGCCACTTCCTTGACCTGCTCGTTCTGGCCCTTCTCCTGGGCCAGCTCACCGGCGGCGATCTCGTACAGGTTGACCTGGTGGACTGCCTGTAGGTACTGGGTGTCCTGTTCCGACGGCTGCGCCGCCTGCGCCGCCGCGGCGGGTGCGACACCCACCAGCACCAGCGCGGCCAGCAGGCCGAGGCGTTTCATACCCAACATGCTTCCTCCCCCGTTGAGACGTTGGACCGCACGGATACCCGGCTGGCCGGGGTTATTCCTGCGTTACGCCGACGGGTGGGAAGGGAACGACGGACGGGGGGCAACCGGAAACGGCGGTGGCGCCCACCGGAGGTCTCCGGCAGGCGCCACGTCACGCTGTGGCGGACCTCAGCGGCGGGTGTCCCCGCTACCGATCTCCTCGCGGTCGGCGCGCGGCTCGACCGGCGGATGCCCCGGTGAGACCGGCGCCTCGACCGGCTTCTCGATCGGGTAGAAGAAACCTCGGATGGCCGGTCCGAGGGCACCGAGCCGGTTCATCTTCTTCGGAACCACCCAGCCGGCGTAGTCCAGCTCGCCGTGCCCGTTGCCGTCGGCCGCACTCAACGGCTGGTGCACCTCCACGAACCGACCGTCCGGCAGGCGCCGGATGATGCCGGTCTCCACGCCGTGGGCCAGCACCTCCCGGTCGTGCTGTTGCAGGCCGAGACAGATCCGGTAGGTGACGTAGTAGGCCAGCGGCGGAAGGATCAGCAGACCGATCCGGCCGGCCCAGGTCATCGCGTTCAGGCTGAGGTGGAACTTGTCGGCGATGACGTCGTTCGCGCCGGAAAGGGTCAGGACCACGTAGAACGTGACGGCCATGGCACCCAGGCCGGTACGGAACGGCACGTCGCGGGGACGCTGGAGCAGGTTGTGGCTCCGGTGGTCCTTGAGGAAGCGGGCCTCCAGGAACGGATAAAGCGTGGAGAGCCCGACCAGGATGCCGGGTAGCACCACTGTCGGCCAGAACAGCGGTGGAATCACGTACCCGTCGCCGATGGGTATGTAGATCTCCCAGTCCGGCATCAACCGGGTCGAGCCGTCAAGGAACATGACGTACCAGTCGGGCTGACTGGCGGCCGAGACCACCCACGCCTCGTACGGACCGAACAACCAGATCGGGTTGATCTGGAACAGGCCACCCATCAGCGCGATGACCCCGAAGACGACCATGAAGAAGCCGCCCTGCTTGATCGCGTAGCGGGGGAACATCCGCTCGCCGACCACGTTGGCGTTGGTCCGTCCGGGGCCTGGCCACTGGGTGTGCTTCTGCTTGAAGACCAACCCCAGGTGAACGCTGATCAACGCGATCAGCAGGCCCGGGATGAGCAGCACGTGGGCGATGAAGAACCGGCTGATGATGATCGTGCCGGGGAACTCGCCGTTGAAGACCGCCGCGGTCACCCAGGAACCGATCACGGGGATGGACAGCATGATCGCCGAGGCGATCCGCAGGCCGGTGCCGGAGAGTCCGTCGTCCGGCAGCGAGTAACCGGTGAAGCCGGCCAGGAAGCCGACCCAGAACAGCAGCGAGCCGATGATCCAGTTGGTCTCGCGCGGCTTACGGAACGCGCCGGTGAAGAACACCCGCAGCATGTGCACCACGATCGCGGCCATGAACAGCAGAGCCGCCCAGTGGTGCATCTGGCGCATGATCAGGCCACCGCGGACGTCGAAGGAGATGTCCAGGGTTGAGGCGTAGGCGACCGACATCGGCGTGCCCCGCAGTGGTGCATAGCTGCCGTTGTAGATGACCTCGGTCAGCGCCGGCTCGTAGAAGAAGGTCAGGAAGACACCGGTCAGCAGCAGGACCACGAACGAGAAGAGCGCGATCTCGCCGAGCAGGAACGACCAGTGGTCGGGGAAGACCTTGTTCAGCAGCCGGCGTAGGGGGGTCGCCACCTGGAAACGCTCGTCGACGGCCCGCCCGGTGTTGGCGGGTGCCGCTGCAATGTCAAACTTTCGCCGCTTCACGGCCGCTCCCAGAAGTCAGGCCCGACGGTTTCAGTGTAGTCGGACCTCGCCACGAAGTATCCCTCGGCATCCACCTCGATCGGCAACTGCGGCAGCCGCCGGCTCGCGGGACCGAAGATGGGCTTGGCGTTGTCGGTGATCAGGAACTGCGACTGGTGACACGGGCACAGCAGGCGATTGGTCTGCTGCTCGTACAGGCTCGCCGGGCAGCCGGCGTGCGTGCAGATCTTCGAGTACGCGGCGTAGTTGCCCCACATGTAGTCGCCGTGCCCCTCGCGCTCGTTGTTGCGGCGCGATTCCTCGGCGTCGGCGTCCCGCAGGTGGATCAGCAGGGCGGGCGAGTCGGCGTACCGGTTGCTCACGCCGTGCTCCACGCCGGGGAAGACGGTGATCTGGCCGCCGGAGCTGATGTCCGCCGGCCGGATCGGCCGCCCGTCCTCGCGGACCAGCCGGATCCTCTGGCCGTCCTGCGGGGCGAACCCGGTGGTCATCATCTGGTCGTCCTTGTGCGGGTCGGAGATCAACGCACCCACCAGCGGCGCCGCGGCGACCGCGCCCACCGGCGCCAGACCGGCCAGCAGCGACACACCGAGCAGCGGCCGACGCCTAACACCCAGCTCGTCGGTCATGTAGGCCATGGTCTGGCCGGTGATCTTCTGGTCCTCGGTCGAGACGCCCCCGTGCCGGTCCTGGATCGACACCTCCTTCGGCAGCAGCTTCTTGCCCCAGGTGAGAATGCCGAAGCCGACGGCGAGCAGGGCGACACCGAGGGTCAGGCCAAGCAGCGGGGTGTAGAGCTTGTCGCCGCCGCTACCGGGCTGGTACTCCCAGGGCCACCAGATGTAGAGCACCAGGAAGGCGGTCGCCGCCAGACCGGTGAGCAGGAAGAACCCCGCCACCGTACGGACCAGCCGGCGCTCGGCCTTGCTGCCCGCTACCACCTGCGGCTCGTAGTGGACGATCTCGATGTCGTCCCGACGGGCACCCTCCCGGACGATGTCGAACCGGGTCAGCCGGGGGTCGTCCACGTCGAAGGGCTCCTGGCCGGCCGGCTGCTCGGTCTGCCTGCTCATCGTTCCCCCGCTCACGACTTGCCCGCGATCCACAGGCTGGCGAAGACGAGCGCGACGATGCCGACCAGGAAGATCGCGACACCTTCGGTGGACGGCCCGTACCGGCCCAGGTTGAAGAAGCCGCCCGGGTCGCCGTCGTGCTTCAGGGACTGCTGGATGTAGGCGATGATGTCCGCCTTCTGCTCCGGGGTGATCTGGTTGTCCCCGAAGACCGGCATGTTCTGCGGGCCACTCAACATCGCCGCATAGATCTGGCGGTCGGTGGCCGGCGACAGGCTCGGCGCGTACTTTCCGGAGGAGAGCGCGCCGCCGCCGCCGCTGAACGCGTGGCACTGCGAGCAGTTGATCCGGTACAGCTCACCGCCGATCGCGACGTTGCCGTCAGCGTGCAGGTTGTCACCGGCCGGCACGACCGGTCCACCGCCCAGTTCCTGGACGTACGCGGCGAGCTGGTCGATCTCGTCCCGGGTGAACACCTCGGGCTTGCGCGCGGCCTGCGCCTCCTGCCGGGCCATCGGCATCCGGCCGGTGCCGACCTGGAACTCGACCGAGGCCGCGCCGACGCCGATCAGGCTTGGTCCGCGGTCCTCGACTCCCTGCGCGTTGCGACCGTGACAGCTCACACAGCTCACGTCGAACAGCGCCTTGCCCTCTGCGGCGGCACCGCTCAACGGCGGGTTCTCCTGCGCTGACGCGCCGGGGGCGAGGACGGTGTAGGCACCGCCGGCCAGCATCAGCGCGGCGACCAGCCGGACCGCGGCACCCAGCCGACGGCGGCCCCTGCTGCGCGCCACGGGCCGCTCGCGCAGCCGCGCGAGCAGACCGCGTCGGCGGTCGTTGTCAGAAGTCATGACCTGTGTCCTTAACCGGTTGGACCTTGTCTGCGGGGGTGGAGCAGCGGTTAGCCGACTGGCACGCCAAGATCACTGAAGCCAGTAGATCATGGCGTACAGCCCGATCCACACGACGTCGACGAAGTGCCAGTAGTACGACACCACGATCGCCGAGGTGGCCTGCGCCGGAGTGAACCGGCCCATGGTGGTACGGATCATGAAGATCACGAAGGCGACCAGACCACCGGCGACGTGCAGGCCGTGGAAGCCGGTGGTCAGGTAGAACATCGACCCGTAGCCGTCACTATTGATCTTGATGCCGTGATGCACCAGCTCGCGGTACTCGTTCACCTGGCCGAGGACGAAGATCAGGCCCATCACGAAGGTGATCGTGAACCAGCGCCGCAGCGCGTGCACGTCACCCCGCTCGGCGGCGAACACGCCGATCTGGCAGGTCACCGAGGACAACACCAGGATCACCGTGAAGGTGGTCGCGTACGGGATGTTGAGGACCTCGGTGTGCTCCGCCCACTGCTCCGGCGCCGCCGCGCGGATGGAGAAGTACATCGCGAACAGCGCCGCGAAGAACATGAGCTCGCTGGAGAGCCAGACGATCGTCCCGACGCTGACCATGTTGGGCCGCGTCAGAGAGTGGATCCGGCTCTTGTCAATGGCTGGGGCCGCAGTCACGGGGTCATTATTGCCCTTGACCACGGCCGGCGATCAGCGGGGGGCCAAACCGGGGTGCACATGGCCCGATCGGTACCGACCGGTTCGCCTGACCTAGGCTGATTGGCGTGCCGCATCCGATCTTCCTGGCCAGCTCGACCGCACCGCCGCCAACGGCGAGCGTGACCGGCGCGGGCGGGACTGAGGTGACGGCCGGCGCCGGGCCGCTGGCGGCAGAGGCAGCCCCACCGCCGTTCTCGGTCACCTCCGTGTTCACCGAGGCCCGCCTGGACAGCTGGCTCGCTGTGGGCCTGGTGCTCGCCGCCGGCCTCTACCTCTACGGCGTGCACCGGCTGCGGGTACGCGGCGACCGTTGGTCGATCGCCCGGACGATCTTCTTCCTCGGCCCCGGTCTCGGCGGCATCACCTCGGTGACGGTCAGCGGGTTGCACGCGTACGACACCACGCTGCTGTCGGTGCACATGGTCCAGCACATGGTGCTGTCCATGGTCTCGCCGATCTTCCTGGCGCTCGGCGCACCGGTGACGCTGGCCCTGCGCACCCTGCCGACCGGCCCGCGCAAGCGGCTACTCGCGGTGGTGCACAGCCGGGTCGCCCGGGTCTACACCTTCCCGCTGGTGGCGTTCGCCATCTTCGTGGTGAACCCGTTCGCGCTGTACTTCACCGACCTGTACCGCTACACCCTGGAACACGCCTGGGCACACGAGGTGGTGCACGCGCACTTCATCATGACGGGCTGCGTGTTCTTCTGGCCGCTGCTCGGCCTGGACCCGCTGCCGGGGCGCTGGCCCTACCCGGGGCGGGCACTGCTGATGCTGCTGTCGGTGCCGTTCCACACCGTCCTCGGCCTGACCGTCATGCAGAGCACCACCCTCTTCGGCGGCGACTGGTACCCCTCGCTCGGGCTAGGCTGGGCCGACCCGTGGGAGGACCAGATGCTCGCCGGCGGGATCCTGTGGGCCGGTGGCGAGTTCGTCAGTGTGACGATGCTCGCGGTGCTGGTCGTGCAGTGGATGCGCCAGGCCGAGCGGGAGGCCCGCCGGATCGACCGCGAGCTGGACCGCCAGGAAGCCCGCCAGCGCGCCGCGGAATCCGCTGCCTGAGCCGCGGCGGGTTCGACGCGGGGCGGCGCGCCACCCCCACCACGCCGACCGGTACGATCGGCCACGCAGCTACGAGATGAGCGCCGTCTCGCCAGCCATCAGCGGGCGGGTCGACCGACCTGCCGCGGCGGCCGGTTCGGACGGCAGGAAGCGAAGCGGAGTGTCGGCATGAGCGAGCGTCTGTGCACCGTCCTGCTCTACAGCGACGACCCGCAGGTGCGGGACCGGATGCGGCTGGCCGTTGGCACCCGACCGGCGACCGACCTGCGCGTCGAGTTCGTCGAGGCAGCCACCTACGCCGACTGCGTCCGGCTGGTCGACGACTACCAGATCGACCTGATGCTGCTCGACGGCGAGGCCACGCCCGGCGGCGGCATCGGCATCGCCCGGCAGGTCAAGGACGACTACGAGACCGCTCCCCCGACCTGTGTGGTGATCGCCCGCGCCGCCGACCGGTGGCTGGCCTCCTACGCCGAGGTCGACGCCACCCTGGTGTATCCGCTCGACCCGGTGACGACCGCCGCCGCCGTCACCGAGCTGCTGCGGACCCACGCACCCGCCTGACGCCCCACTCCGGCACCGCCACGGCGCCGGGCGAGCCGGCGCCGTGCCCGTCCCACCCGTTACCGTCTGCTCGGGAGGCCCGCATGGGCGATCGGACCTGGCCGCACCTGCTCACCACGCTGCTGCGCGGAACGGAACTCTCCACCGCCGACACCGCCTGGGCAATGGGCGAGATCATGTCCGGCTCGGCGGCCCCGGCCCAGATCGCCGGCTTCGCCGTCGCGCTGCGCGCCAAGGGCGAGACCCCGGCCGAGGTGAGCGGGCTGGTCGAGGCGATGCTCAGCCGGGCCGTCCGGGTCGAGCTGCCCGAGGAGGTACGCGCGAGCGCACTCGACGTGGTGGGCACCGGCGGGGATCTCGCGCACACGGTGAACATCTCCACGATGACCGCGCTGGTCGTCGCCGGCGCTGGCGTGCGCGTGGTCAAGCACGGCAACCGGGCGGCCTCCTCCTCCTGCGGCACCGCCGACCTGCTGGAGTTCCTCGGTGTGCCGCTGGACCTCGGGCCCGACGACGTGGCCAGGTGCGTGGCCGAGGCGGGTATCGGCTTCTGTTTCGCCGCCCGGTTCCACCCCGGCATGCGCCACGCCGGCCCGGTACGCCGGGAACTCGGCGTACCCACGGCGTTCAACTTCCTCGGCCCGTTGACCAACCCGGCCCGTCCTCGTGCCGGTGCCGTCGGCTGCTTCGACGCCACTATGGCACCAGTGATGGCGGCGGTCTTCGCGGCCCGCGGCGACTCGGTGCTGGTGATGCGGGGCGAGGACGGACTGGACGAGTTCACCACCGCCGCCGCGACCCGGTGCTGGATCGCGCAGAACGGTGCCGTCAGGGAGACCGTGGTGGACGCGACCGACCTCGGCGTACCCCGGGCCACCCTCGCCGACCTGCGCGGTGGCGACGCGCCCTGCAACGCCGACGTGACCCGGCGCCTGCTCGCCGGTGAGCCCGGCCCGGTACGCGACGCCGTCCTGGTCAACGCCGCGGCGGCGCTGGCCACTCAGGGCCCGATGGTCGGTGACCTGACCGAGGCGCTGCGCGCCGGCCTGGGCCGGGCTGCCGAGTCGATCGACTCCGGCGCCGCCGCCCGCACGCTCGACCGCTGGATCGAGGTCGCCAACACCGCCTCAGCTTGATCAACCGACGAGAAGGCCCGCCCCCGGTCGGAGGGGCGGGCCTTCGAGTGTCGCGTAGGTCAGTGCTCGGCGGTGCGCCGGGTGCCGGAGTAGTACTCGAACAGCAGGCCGCACGCCGCCAGGATCACCAACAGCAGACCGAGGCCGATCAGCCAGAACTGCCAGAACACCAGACCCAGACCGGCGGTCGCGGCAGCCAGGGCCAGACCGAACGGCCAGTAGCTGCCCGGGCTGAAGAAGCCGATCTCGCCCGCGCCGTCGGCGATCTCGGCGTCCGGCCGGTCCTCGGGACGCAGGTCGATGCGCCGCGAGACGAACCAGAAGAAACCGCCGCACATCGTGCAGAGCAGGAACGACAGCAGCAGAGCCACCGTGCCGATCCACTCGACCTGGCCGCCAGAGTCGGCCGCCGTCCAGCCGCCGTACAGGACGGTCGCGAAGAGCAGGAACCCGGCGATGATCAGGAAGATACGCCACTCGGTCTTCATGCCGGTTACCTCAGCTTCCCGCGCCGGCCGGAGCAGTGTCCGGGTTGAAGTTGCTCTCGGTACGCCGCGTCTCGAACGGCCTCGTGGTCACCGCGTACGGATCCTCGTCGATCACGGTCAGTGCCGCCTGGGTGGAGGCGCCGTCCTGCTTGGCCGCGAGGAACCGGTCGAAGTTCTCCGGCGAGACCACCCGCAGCTCGAAGTTCATGAAGGCGTGGTAGCTGCCACACAGCTCGGCGCAGCGACCCACGTACGCCCCCTCGGACTCCAGCGAGGAGACCTCGAAGACGTTGCGGATGCTGCCCGGCATCACGTCCCGCTTGAACAGCATCTCCGGCACCCAGAACGAGTGGATCACGTCCCGGCTGGTCTCCTCGAACCGGATCGACCGGCCGGTCGGCAGCACCAGGATCGGAACGACCTCGCTGGTGCCGAGGACCGACGCGACGGTGTCCGCCTCGGTGCCCTGCCCGTCGCGGTAGTTGAACTGCCAGTTCCACTTGAAGCCGACGACCTCGACGGTCACGTCCGGGTTCCTGGTGGTCCTCACCACGTCCGTCTGCACGACCGCCGTGTAGTAGAAGAGCACGGAGACGATCAGCACCGGCGCGATGGTGTAGAGGAACTCCATCGGCAGGTTGTAGCGGGTCTGCACCGGCAGTTCGTTGCCGCGCTTGCGGTAGCGCACGACGCACCAGAAGATCAGGCCCCAGACGAGGAAGCCGACCGCGAGAGCCGCGACACACGAGGCGATCCACAGGTCGTACATCCGGCGCGCCTCGGGGGTGATGCCGCCCTGCGGCCAGCCGAAGCCGCCGAACGCCGCCCCGACGTCACAGCCCGTGAGCAGGACCAGCAGCGCGGCGCCACCGAATCCGAGCCCGGCGAGCCGCCCGGCACGACGCCCGCGCCGCCCACCGGCTCCTGGGGATGCGCTGCGTCGCACGGCCTTCGGCCGTACCTCCGAACTCCTTGCGACCACCTGGTCCTGCCTCCCTAGCGCGCCGCGGTGTCTGCTCGTTCTGGCCGGCTCCGTAGCCGGAACCGGCACACCGGCGGCAAAGGCGTCACCGACGGTCGCAGATTACTCGACCATGACGGGCTGGAGCCGGTTGGGGTCGTTGTCCGCACCTGACGGGGGATCCTTTCCCGACCTAGGCGATAGCGTGGGCAAACGTGATTCCTTCCCCGGTCTACCTGGACGCGGCCACCGCCGCGCCGCTGCACCCGGTCGCCCGGCAGGCGCTGCTGGCCGCACTCGACGACGGCTGGGCCGACCCGGCCCGGCTCTACTCCGCGGCGCGGCGCGCTCGCCAGTTGCTCGACGCCGCCCGCGAGGCCACGGCGGAGACCCTGGGCGTACGCCCCGACGAAGTGTCCTTCACCGCCAGTGGCACCAGCGCCGCGCACACCGCCGTGCTCGGTGGCCTGCACGGGCGGAGGCGCACCGGCGGCGCGCTGGTGCACTCGGCGATCGAACACTCGGCCGTGCTGCACGCCGCCGAACACCACGCGGCGCGGGGCGGCACTGCCGTCGAGGTGCCGGTCGACCGGCTCGGCCGGCTGGATCTGGCCGCCTGGTCGGCGGCCGTGGCCGGTCCCGGGGTGGCGCTGGCCGCCCTGATCGCGGCCAGCCACGAGGTGGGCACCGTGCAGCCCGTCGAGGTCGCCGCGACCGCCTGCGCAGACGTGGGTGTGCCGCTGTACGTCGACGCCGCCCAGATGGTGGGCCGGGTGCCGGTGCCGGCAGGCTGGTCGGTGTTGACCGCGAGCGCCCGCAAGTGGGGCGGGCCGCCCGGCGTCGGCCTGCTGGTGGTCCGCAAGGGCGTCCGCTGGGAGTCACCGTGGCCCGCCGACGAGCGCGAGTCGGGGCGTACGCCCGGCACACTGAACCTGCCCGCGGTGGTGGCGGCGGCGGCCGGCCTGCGCGCGGCGGCGGCCGACGCGGCGGAGCACGCGATCCGGCTGTCGCCGCTGGTGGACCGGATCCGCGCCCGGGTGGCCGCCGAGGTGCCGGACGTCGAGGTGGTGGGCGACCCGGAGCGCCGGCTGCCGCACTTGGTCACCTTCTCCTGCCTGTACGTCGACGCCGAGGCACTGCTGCACGCGCTGAACCGGCGGGGCTTCGCCGTGTCGTCGGGCTCGTCGTGCACCTCCTCCACGGTGCGCCCGTCGCACGTGCTGGAGGCGATGGGGGCGCTCTCACACGGCAACGTGCGGGTCTCGCTGCACTCCGGCAACACCGAGGCCGACGTGGACCGTTTCCTTGCCGAACTCCCGCAGATCGTCGCCGAGCTGCGGGAACAGGCGGGGGTGGTGGGGCTGTGACCGCCCCCGGCGGCCCCGTCGCCGACGGCCGGCGCCCCGAGGTACTCGACTGCCTCGGTCAACGCTGCCCGCTGCCGGTGATCGCGCTCGCCCGCCGGCTGCCCGAACTGCCGGTGGGCGCGGTGATCCGGGTGCTGGCCGACGACCCGGCGGCGGGGGTCGACATTCCGGCCTGGTGCCGGATGCGCGACCAGGAGTTCCTCGGCCCCGCGCCCGGCCCCGCCTACGACGTCCGCCGGTCGAGGTGAAAGGAGGGGGACCTTGATAACGCCTGGCGGATAGGCAGGGCCCCCTCTCAGCGGTTCGACGCGGCGTCGATCCACGGCGAGCGCAGCCGACGGCCGGAGCGAGAGAAGGCGTACGGCGCTGTCCGGGCTCCAGAAGCGCCCGGTGAGGGCCCGCGGGTCAACGGCGACGAGACCCGACGCGCCCAGCTCGCGCACCTCGTCTACCAGGGTATGTCGCTCGCAGATCCCAGTTTCCAGATCTGGGTCCGGCTGCGCTCGGTGGGTTCAGGGCAACAGGTGTGGACGGATCTCGTCGGCGGCCTCGTCGCCGTAGGACTCGGCGAGGCGCTTGACGAACAGGTCGTGGCGCACCTGGTACTCCTGGGTGCCCACGGTCTCCAGGACCAGCGCGGCGAGCAGCGAGCCGACCTGGGCGGCACGCTCCAGCCCGACGCCCCAGGACAGCGCCGTGAAGAAGCCGGCGCGGAAGCCGTCGCCGACGCCGGTGGGGTCGACCGCCCGGGCCTCCCGGGCAATCGGCACGTGGATCGGGTCCATGTCCCGCCCGGCGATCTCCACACCGTGCTTGCCCAGCGTGGTGACCCGGACCCGCACCCGCTCCAGCAACTGGTCGTCGCTCAGCCCGGCCTTGCTCTGCAGCAGCGACTTCTCGTAGTCGTTGGTCATCAGGTACTCGGCGCCGTCGATCAGCGACGACACGTCCTCGCCGGCCATCCGGGCGAGCTGCTGGGAGGGGTCGGCGACGAAGGCGTAGCCCCGCTCACGGCACTCGGCGGAGTGGCGCAGCATCGCCTCCGGGTCGTTCGCGCTGACCAGTACCAGGTCCAGCCCGCCGAGGCGCTGCGCGACGGGGTGCAGCTCGATGTTGCGGGCCTCGCTCATCGCGCCCGCATAGAACGACGCGATCTGACACATGTCGGTGTCGGTGGTACAGACGAAGCGTGCGGTGTGCGCCACCTCGCTGGTGTGCACCGAGTCGCAGTCCACCCCGTGCCGCTCCAGCCACGAGCGGTAGTCGGCGAAGTCCGCGCCGACGGCACCGAGCAGCACCGAGCGCAGGCCGAGCTGCCCCATGCCGAACGCGATGTTGGCCGCCACCCCGCCGCGGCGCAGCACCAGATCGTCCACCAGGAAGGAGAGCGAGACCTTGTGCAGTTGGTCGGCGATCAGCTGGTCGGCGAACCGACCCGGGAAGCTCATCAGGTGGTCGGTGGCGATCGAGCCGGTCACGGCGATCTTCATGGCAACCCTCGGGGGTCGGGAGCGGGGCGCGGTCAGCCTACCGGCCCGATGCCACCACGGGCACCGGTCGACTCGACCTGACCGGCCTCCTCCCGTCGACGCCCGGCGGGCGGCCGACGTCGGCCGCGGAAACGACGGCGGGACGGCCGTCTGGCCGTCCCGCCGTCGGTTAGACCGACCGACTCAGCTGAAGGAGTCGCCGCAGGCGCAGGAGTTGCCCGCGTTCGGGTTGTCGATGGTGAAGCCCTGGGCGTCGATCCGGTCGGCGAAGTCGATGGTGGCGCCGGTCAGGTAGGGAGCGCTCATCCGGTCGACGACCACCTCGACACCGTCATAGTCGGTGACGACGTCACCGTCGAGCGAACGCTCGTCGAAGAACAGCTGGTACCGCAGGCCGGAGCAGCCACCCGGCTGCACGGCGATCCGGAGCCGCAGGTCGTCGCGGCCCTCCTGCTCGATCAGGGCCTTGACCTTCTGCGCCGCGACGTCGGTGAGGACGACGGACGTGGGGGCCTTGGCCTCGGTCGACTCGGTCTGCGCTGGCGTGGTCACGTGGAATTCTCCCTGCGCGCGTTCGGTGTGGTCTCCCCTGGCCAACGTCAGCAGCCGGTCGGCGATTCCCACAGTGGTCCAGTTTCCCGATTGTAGGCCGCCGGAGAGCCGGGTGGCCCGGCGGCGTGACCAGCCACTCCAGCGGCCCGCCCCGGTACCTGGTACCCGGGGGACCGGGCGCGACACGCGGTCGGCCTCAGCGGCTCCACTGCCGGGCCAGTCGGGCGCCGAGCGCCCGCAGGCCCTCCGCCGGGCGGTCCAGCGCGGCGGCCAGACCGCCGCGCTCCTCGCCGCCGAAGTGCTCCACCAGGCTGTACGCGTCGGTCACCCCGACCGAGGCGGCCTCCCGCCGGCCGGTGCTCACCTGTCCGGCGAGCACGACGCAGGGTACGCCCCGGTCACGTGCGGCGCCGGCCACTCCGGCGACAACCTTGCCGCGCAGCGACTGATGGTCGAACTTGCCCTCCCCGGTGATCACCAGGTCGACCCTGTCCAGTGCGGCGTCCAGCCCGACGGCCCGGCTGACCAGCCCGATGCCCGACTCGCACCGACCGCCGAGGGCCAGCAGCGCCGCGCCGATGCCGCCGGCCGCGCCACCACCGGGCAGCGTGCCCAACGCGGTGGGGCAGCCAGGCAGATCACGTTCCAGAACCTCGGCCCAGCGGTGCAGCGCGCCGTCGAGCAGCAGCACGTCGGCCCGGTCGGCGCCCTTCTGCGGCCCGAAGACGTTGCTCGCCCCGTGCAGCCCGAGCAGCGGGTTGTCGACGTCGGTGGCGGCGATCAGCCGCGCCTCGCGCAGCCTCGGGGTGCCGCCGAGCGTGGCTACCGCCACCAGCGCCGCTCCGCCGTACGGCAGGGACGAGTCGGTCCCGTCCAGAGGGACCGCGCCCAACGCGGCGAGCATGCCCGCGCCGCCGTCGTTGGTCGCCGAACCGCCCAGACCGACGACCACCGTGCGGGCGCCGACCTCGACCGCTGCGGCGATCAGCAGGCCCAACCCGTACGACGTGGCCGCCTTCGGGTCGCGCTCGGCGGCGTCGAGCAGGTGCAGCCCGCACGCGTGGGCGCTCTCCAGCCACGCGGTCGCGCCGCCGTCGGTGAGTAGGATCTCACCGGCCGCCGGGCGCCCCAGCGGGTCGACGGTCGGCACCGGTACCCGCCGGCCGGACAGCGCCTCGGCGAGCACGTCGAGGAACCCCGGCCCCCCGTCGGCCAACGGCCTGACCATTAGGTCGTCGCCGGGTGCCACCTCCCGCCAGCCGTCGGCCACCGCGGCGGCCACCTGCGGGGCCGGCAGCGTGCCGGCGAACTTGTCCGGGCAGAGCAGTACGCGCATGTCTGGCAGTGTGGCAGCCCACACCGGCGGGGACGGCGCACCGGTCACGTTGTGGGACCATGGTGAGCGTGACGTCGCCCTGGGCTGAACCCTCCAACACCGCCACCGCGCTGCTGCTTCTCGGCCGCGGCAGCGACCCCGCCACCGAACGTGGCGTGGAGTGTCCGGGCGACCTGCCGGCACCGAGCGACCCCGACCTGGTGGCCCGCGCCGCGGCGGCCAAGGCCGCGTTGGGCGCGAAGGTCTTCGTGCTCGGCCACCACTACCAGCGCGACGAGGTGATCCGGTTCGCCGACGTGACCGGCGACTCGTTCAAGCTGGCCCGGGAGGCCGCCGCCCGGCCGGACGCGGAGTACATCGTCTTCTGCGGCGTGCACTTCATGGCCGAGAGCGCCGACATTCTTACCGCCGGCACGCAGCAGGTGATCCTGCCGGACCTTGCGGCCGGCTGCTCGATGGCGGACATGGCGGCGCTGCCGCAGGTGGAGAACGCCTGGGAGGTGCTCACCGAGCTGGGTGTCGCCGAGCGGACCGTCCCGGTTACCTACATGAACTCTTCGGCGGACATCAAGGGTTTCGTGGGGCGCAACGGCGGCGTGGTGTGCACCTCGTCGAACGCGAAGCGTGCTTTGGAGTGGGCGTACGAGCAGGGCGAGAAGGTGCTCTTCCTGCCGGACCAGCATCTGGGCCGCAACACCGCCGTACTGGAGATGGGCCTCTCCCTGGACGAATGCGTGCTCTACGACCCGCACAAGCCGGGCGGCGGGCTGGCTCCGGAGCAGCTGCGCGACGCGCGGATGATCCTCTGGCGCGGTCACTGCTCGGTGCACGGCCGATTCACGCTGGACAGCGTCAACGACGTCCGCGAGCGGGTGCCCGGGGTCAACGTGCTGGTGCACCCCGAGTGCCGGCACGAGGTCGTCAACGCGGCGAACCTGGTGGGCTCGACGGAGTACATCATCCGTACCATCGACGCGGCGCCGGCCGGCTCGGCGTGGGCGGTCGGCACCGAGCTGAACCTGGTCCGCCGGCTCGCCCTGGCCCACCCGGACAAGCAGATCATGTTCCTGGACCGGGCGGTCTGCTACTGCTCGACGATGAATCGGATCGACCTTCCGCACATGGTGTGGGCGCTGGAGGAGCTGGTCGCGGGTCGGGTGGTCAACCGGATCACGGTCGACGCCGAGACCGCACACCACGCCCGGGTGGCGCTGGATCAGATGCTCGCGCTCCCGGGGGCCTGAGCCTTCCCACCGGACATCACCCTCGGTAGTGGCCACAGTACCCAAAAGTGCCGGATCACCGATAAATGCCCTCCGCAGCGGTGTGACCGGATCCATTCTCATCACGGAGGGCTATGCTGCCGGGCGACAACAAACGCGGGCGCGGGAGTTTGCCCGCCACCGCGCCCCGGGTAGCGACCGGTGGTGTCCCCCATCGAAACGGCAGCACGCACGCGCTGGAGGTTGCGTTGACCGACGACATCCTGGTCGTACACGGAGGCACCCCGCTGCAAGGGCGGATCCGCGTGCGCGGCGCGAAGAACCTGGTTTCGAAGGCGATGGTCGCCGCGCTGCTCGGCGACAGCCCGAGCCGACTGTTCGACGTACCGAAGATCCGTGATGTCGAGGTGGTCCGGGGCCTGCTCGGGCTGCACGGCGTGAAGGTCACCGACGGCGAGGAGGACGGCGAACTCGTCTTCGACCCGGCGAACGTGGAGAGCGCCAGCACCGACCAGATCAACGTGCACGCCGGCTCCAGCCGTATCCCGATCCTGTTCTGCGGGCCGCTGCTGCACCGCCTCGGGCACGCCTTCATCCCCGACCTGGGCGGCTGCCACATCGGGCCACGGCCGATCGACTTCCACCTGCAGGCGCTGCGTGAGTTCGGCGCCACGATCGACAAGACCCCGGAGGGGCTGCACCTCTCGGCGCCGAACGGTCTGCACGGCACCAAGTTCGCGCTGCCCTACCCGAGTGTGGGCGCGACCGAGCAGGTGCTGCTCACCGCGGTCATGGCCGAGGGTGTGACCGAGCTGCGCAACGCCGCGGTGGAGCCGGAGATCATCGACCTGATCTGCATCCTGCAGAAGATGGGTGCGATCATCAAGGTGCACACCGACCGGGTGATCGAGATTCAGGGTGTACCGAAACTGCACGGTTACCACCACCGGCCGATCCCGGACCGGATCGAGGCGGCGAGCTGGGCGGCGGCGGCGCTGGCCACCCGTGGACACGTCGAGGTGCTCGGCGCCGAGCAGGCCGACATGATGACCTTCCTGAACGTCTTCCGCTCGGTCGGCGGCGAGTACGAGGTCACCGACACCCGGCCGCCCCGGCTGGGGAACCCGGGCCAGGAGGGCGGCATCCGCTTCTGGCACCCGGGCGGCGAACTCCAGGCCACCGCGCTGGAGACCGACGTGCATCCGGGCTTCATGACCGACTGGCAGCAGCCGCTGGTGGTGGCGCTGACCCAGGCGCGCGGCCTGTCGATCGTCCACGAGACGGTCTACGAGCAGCGGCTGGGCTACACCGAGGCACTGAACACGATGGGCGCGAACATCCAGGTCTACCGGGACTGCCTGGGCGGTACCCCGTGCCGCTTCGGCAGGCGCAACTTCAAGCACTCGGCGGTGATCGCCGGGCCGAGCAAGCTGCACGCCGCCGATCTGGTTATTCCCGACCTGCGGGCCGGCTTCAGCCACCTGATCGCCGCGCTGGCCGCCGAGGGGACCTCCCGGGTGTACGGCGTCGACCTGATCAACCGGGGCTACGAGGACTTCGAGGCCAAGCTCGCCGACCTCGGCGCGCACGTCGAGCGGCCGTAGCCGGGCCGCACCCTCGGTGCTACCGCGGGCCCCGCTCGCGTCCGGTGCACCCGCGATGTGCACCGGACGCCGCGCGTTGGCTACCCTTGCCGCGTGCCGTCGCTGTTTCGCCGCAAGTCCGCTGACCTCGCCGAGCCTGCCACCGAGCCGCTGACCCCGGCGGAGGAGGAGGCCGAGGCCGCCCGTGTCCGTGGCTACACCCCGGGCAAGGGGCGGGAGACGCCCAAGCGACCCGCCACCGGCCGACGCCCGGCCGGCGCCGTGAAGGCGCTGAGCAAGGAGGAGGCCAAGGCGGTACGCCGGCAGCGGCGCGCCGAGGCCTCCGCGGAGTTCCGGCGTGAGGGCGGGCCCCGCGACCGGGGTCCGGAGCGGCTGCTGACGCGCAACGTGGTCGACTCCCGGCGTACGGTCGGCACCTGGTTCTTCGGCGGCGCCCTGGTGGTGCTGATCGGCTCGAACCAGGCGATGCCGCCGGCGATCCGGCTCGCCTCCAACCTGCTCTGGGGCGCGTTGGCCATCGGCGTGGTGATCGACTCAGTGCTCATCTCACGCAAGATCAAGAAGCTGGTACGGGAGCGCTTCCCGAACTCCACCCAGCGCCTGGGCTCGCTCTACGTCTACGCGATCATGCGGTCGATCACCTTCCGCAAGCTGCGTACCCCGGCGCCCCGGGTCGCCATCGGCGACGAGGTCTGACCGGCCCGGCCGCGCTCCCGCCGCAGCAGCCCGGCGACACCACCGGCACCCGACACTCCGGCCCTACCTGGACCTCGGTACGTACCGGCTCGCCAGGGGGCGAGCCGGTGCCAGGAGCTGACTGGCCACGTCCAACCCAAATGTCCGGATCAGTGGGATAATGTTTGGGTCGACGAGGGTGCCGCAGTGGCGGTGACCAAGCTTGCGCCGCTACCCTCCATGCGCAGCCATTCGGTGCCCGGACGAGCGACTTTGCCGGCCCTCGGGTGCCCAGCGCGACCATTTCCGACGAGGTGACATCGCTGTGAGCGAGCGGACGCGAGCCGACCACCGGGGCGCGGCCGTGAGCGGACGGACCCTGGCTCGGGGCGCTGCCACGGCCGGGGCCCGGTGGCGCCGTCCCGCCGGGTCGGCGGGACCGGTCCTCGATCCTCGAGTCGCGGCCGGCGCCGCCTCCCGGCGACGTCCCGGTGGCAGCGACGGGTCCGCCGGATGAGTCGAGGCTACGCCGACCGGTGGCACGATCCCGCCGAGCCGTCCTGGGTCGCCGAGCCGACGGCCGAGTGGCAGCCACAGTTTCCGGGCCAGCGCTACCCGGGCGACGACGGCGTCAACCGCCAGCCACCGGCCGCGCGGGGCCGGGCGAGCGCAGTCGGCCGGGCCGAGGTGCCCCCGCTGGCACCGACCAGGCCCGACGGCACGTACGTGGGTCGATCCTGGGACGAGCAGCCGGACGGGCGGCCGGGCCGGCAGGAGCTACCCGAACCGCGCCGCCCGGGCGGACTGAGCGGTGCTCGGCCCTACGCAAGGTCGGCCGCCGCCGAGCGACCGGAGCAGTCCCGGCAGGACCGCCGGCGGTCACCGCAGGGCGATCCCGACCGTCGACGTGACGGGGTCACCTGGTCGGAGTTCGGTTCTCAGGGGGTGGGCTCAGGCGCGTCGCCCCGACGCGACCCGGACCGGTACGCCGACCGACGCGATCAGCACGACCCTGATCGGTACGACCGCCGCGAACCCGACCGTCGCGAGCCCGACCGGCACGGCCAGCGTCCACGTCGTTCCGACCCGACCGACCGGGACCAGTTCCGCCGGAGCAAGCCGGTGTCATCGGCCGGTCGGCCGGACGCCGGTTGGCCGGACGCCGGCCGGGTGCCGGAGCCGGACGACGACGCACGCCGGTCCCCAGCCACCCGGCGACCGGTGGAGGGTGCTGTTCGGGGACCGTCGGCGGACAATCCCCAACGCCTGCGCTACCAGTGGAGCAGCCATCCCGGGCAGCCGGCGCACGACGACGCACCGGTGGTGGACGGCTACCGGACCGAGTTCGGTGTCGGGGATCCGGACGGCGCCCCGTACCCCGACGGCTACGTCGACGAACCGGTCCGCCCGACCCTCGACGAGAGGTCCCGACCCGACTGGTCGCCGGAGCGGGGCCGCGCGGAGCCGCCGCCGGATCAACAGGCGAAGGCCGCACCGGCCCGTGGTGACCTGCCCTGGCCCCCGCCCGGACCGCTGCGTCCGAGCAGTGGCCGGGACCATCGCGAGTACCAGCGTCCGGAGGCCCCTGAGCAGGGTGCCGACCGGTCGCGGCGGGCGACCGGCGGGCCTGAGACGCCCGGACCGCAGCGATCCGTCGACCGGCCGGCGGCCCAGTTGCCCGGGACCGAGCGACCGGTCTCACCCGCGCCCGACGGTCCATCTCGACGTCACCTTTCGGTGGTCCCCGACCGGCCCGTCTCGCCCGCCGCCGGGCGGGCCCGGCCGGTCTCACCCGCCCCGCGGCGTCTCCAGCCGGACGAGGGGGCAGCACCCCAGCGCTGGTCCGCCGCACCGGCGTCGGACCGGGAACGGACCGACACCCACTCTTCAGGACCGGACCGACCCGCGACCGCACGCCCCGACGAGGGCCGGACCGGCCAGCATCGCGGCCGGCCTGCCGCCGCGGTCGACCGGACACCGGCCGGAGACACGGTCCGACCGGCGCCACTGCACCAGCACGAGGTCCGGTCGGCGCCACTGCAGGAGCACCAGGTCCGTCCCGCGCCACTGCACGACCAGCCGATCGTTGCCACACCGCCGCCTGCAGCCGCCACGCGGCCCGTCTCCGCGCCACCCGACCACCGCCCGGTCTCCGCGCCGCCGGAGCCGACCACACCCGCCCGGCCAACGTCCGAGAGTCCGCCCGGATGGTTCGGAGCACCCGCGCCGGTCCCGGGCAACCCGCCTCGGCAGCCCGAGCCGGCAGCGTCGAAGCCCGGCAGCAGCACGACCAGCACGGACGAGATCCCCCTGAGTGCACCGGGCCAGCCGGTGTCGGGCGGCGCCCCGCCCGCCTGGGCGTCGTCGGACGCCACACCAACAGGTCCGGCGGTGGTGCCCGTCAGTGCTCCACCCGCCGCCACACCCTCGGTGCCGGTCTACGGGCCGCCCGTCCCGGCACCGCTCTCCCCACCCGGCGCGGCATCGCCGGCCGACCCGGCCCTGATCGACCCGCTCTCCGCGGGACCCGTCTCCGCGCCACCGCTCCCCGTGCTTCCCGTCTCCGCCCCACCCGCCGACGCCACGGCCCCCGAGGCTCCCGTCTCCGGACCACCGGACGACGGCGTACAGGTGCCCGAGCCGGCGGAAGACCCCGAGCCGGTACCCGAAGCACCGGCCGATCCCGAGCAGGTGCTGGCGAACTACCGGTGGCGACTCGACCCGGCCACCCTGCGCGAACTCGTGGACGATCCGGAGGAGCTGCGTTCCGTCCGACAACAACTCACCGACAAGCTCGCCACGGCCTTGGACAACCGTTCCCGGGCCCGGTTACTGAGCCTACGCGCGGTCGCCTCGCGGGTGCTCGACGATCTCGATGACGCGCTGGCCGACGGCCGGATGGCGCTGACCTATGCCGAGGCGACCGGAGAGTTGCGGCGCACCGCGCTGGCCCAGGCCCGGCTGGCCCACGTACTGCACTGGCGGGGCGAGTTCGCGGAGGCCGACCGGCTGTTCGCGGAGGCCAACTCGGTCGAGCTGCCCGATCGGCTGCGGGCCGCTCTGCACGAGCACGCCGCCCGCTGCTGCTACGACCAGGGCCGGCTGATCGAGGCCTGCCACCACTTCGAACGCGCTCTCGACCTGCGTGGCGAGGGCGACGCCGAGTTGCTGGACCGGGTCCGGACCGGGCTGGACGCGATCGCCGACCGAGCCGCCGAGACCGGCTTCGGGCCATATCCGCGCAGTTGGGACGCGGTGTTGGAGCGCGACCGGAGCCCGCAGCCCGCCCGCGACGGCGGCCAGGGCCTGTGGGGTTACGCGGACGCCGAGGGCGACATGGTCGTGCCGGCCCGGTACGCCGAGGCACAGCCGTTCCGCGACGGTCTGGCCTGGGTCCGCGGACCGCAGACCGACCGCTGGTCGTTGATCGACCTGGCCGGCGAGACCGTGATCGAGCCGGCCTTCCTCGCGGCCCGCCCGTTCTCCGACGGCCTGGCCTGGGTGGTCCGGGACGAGAGCGGCTGGATGGCGGTGGACACCGCCGGCAAGGTGGCCGTACCGCCCGGCTT
The DNA here is from genome assembly GCF_048060415.1 of Micromonospora sp. LOL_024. Classification (NCBI taxonomy): domain Bacteria; kingdom Bacillati; phylum Actinomycetota; class Actinomycetes; order Micromonosporales; family Micromonosporaceae; genus Micromonospora; species Micromonospora sp. LOL_024. The sequence goes on along the minus strand of NZ_JBHMIS010000006.1, from coordinate 132,797 downwards.
CGCCGAGGTGCGGCCGTTCCGTAAGGGCGTGGCGACGGTCCGGCGGGAGGGCTGGGGGGCCGTGGACCGTACCGGCCGGATCGTGGTGCCGACCCAGTACCACGGCTTCCACACCACCCTCGCCGACGGTCGCTACATCGACGGCTTCACCGATGAAGGGCTGGCGGTGGTCGATCTCGCCGGCCGCAAGGGCGTGGTGGACCGTGCCGGGCAGGTGATCGTCGCACCGTCGCACCCAGCGTTGCTGATCCACCCGGTCGCCTTCCTGGCGACCAACAGTGCCGGGAACTGGGGTGCACTGGACCGGCGGGGCGCGGGGCTGATCGACCCGATGTTCCACCATCCGGACGCGGTGGTCACCGAGATCGAAGGGCTGCTCACCGACGCCAACCCGGTACTCTGAGCGGCCCGGGGCAATCGACGGCGCACGGGACGGCCAGGCCGTACGACCCGCCGGTTCGTACTGCTCCTTACTCGAACACCTTGGTCCGACGTCGAGAGGGCCGCCGACGGAGTGTGGTTCTACAACGACCCGGCCCACTACGGCGCGCTCATACACCGACCGAGCTGGCCCGGAGCATGCGACACGCGTTGCTGCCAGCCCGATCGCGGTGCCCGTCGATCCCTAGGCGCGGGCTAGGGTCGGAGGATGGAATTCCGACACCTGGGCCGCTCCGGCCTCCTGGTCAGTGAGATCTCGTACGGCAACTGGATCACCCACGGCTCGCAGGTCGAGGAGGATGCGGCGTTCGCCTGCGTCCGGGCTGCCCTCGACGCCGGCATCACCACCTTCGACACCGCCGACGTCTACGCCGGCACCCGCGCCGAGGACGTCCTCGGCCGGGCGCTGGAGCAGGAACGGCGCGAGGGCCTGGAGATCCTCACCAAGGTGTACTGGCCCACCGGCCCGGGTCGCAACGACCGGGGCCTGTCCCGCAAGCACATCATGGAGTCGATCGACGGCTCGCTGCGCCGGCTGCGGACCGACTACGTGGACCTCTACCAGGCCCACCGGTTCGACTACAGCACCCCGCTGGAGGAGACGATGGAGGCCTTCGCCGACGTCGTGCACTCCGGCAAGGCGCACTACATCGGCGTCTCGGAGTGGAAGGCGTCACAGCTCCGCGAGGCCCACGCCCTCGCCCGGGAGCTACGCATCCCGCTGGTCTCCAGCCAGCCGCAGTACTCGATGCTCTGGCGGGTCATCGAGACCGAGGTCGTGCCCACCAGCGAGGAGCTGGGCATCGGGCAGATCGTCTGGTCGCCGATGGCGCAGGGCGTACTGTCCGGCAAGTACCTCCCCGGCCAGCCGCCGCCGGCCGGTTCCCGGGCCACCGACGAGAAGTCCGGCGCGGGCTTCATCGCCAAGTGGCTGACCGACGACGTGCTGACCCGGGTGCAGCAGCTGCGGCCGCTGGCCGACCAGGCCGGGCTGAGCATGGCCCAGCTGGCCATCGCCTGGGTGCTGCAGAACCCCAACGTGTCGTCGGCCATCATCGGGGCGTCCCGTCCCGAGCAGGTGCACGACAACGTGAAGGCGGCCGGCGTCAAGCTCGACGCCGGTCTACTCAAGGCGATCGACGAGATCGTCGACCCGGTGGCCGAGCGCGATCCCGCGCGTACCGAGTCACCGGCACAGCGGCCCTGACCCCACCGCGCCCGGCCGGTGCGGCACACTCCGGCCGGGCACTGCGGTCCACCGCCGACCGGTGGCCTCGGTCAGCCCTGCCAGAAGCGGATCAACTCAAGACCGGTGGCGTAGAGCCACGGCGGCAGGCCGAGGAAGTCGCCGATCGCGAAGACCGCGTCGAAGAACCAGCCACCGATGCGCGGGTTCCACAGCAGCGCGAAGAGCAGGATGAAGCCGTACGGCGCGAAGAGGTCGTACATCCGGCGGTACTGCGGGCCCAGCCACGGCTGGATCATGTTGCCGCCGTCCAGCCCGGGCACCGGCAGCAGGTTGAGCAGGCTGGCGGTGAGCTGCAGGAAGGCGAGCAGAGCCACGGCGGCCCAGAACTCCACCGGACCGCCGCCTGGCGCGCCGATGCGAAGGACCGCCACCAGCACCAGCGCGAAGACCACGTTGGTGGCCGGGCCGGCGAGGCTGACCACGGTGTGCCGCAGCCGACCCGGGATCACGTGCCGGTCCACCCAGACCGCTCCGCCCGGAAGGCCGATGCCGCCGAGCAGCACCACCGCCACCGGCAGCGCGACGGACAGCAGCGGGTGGCTGTACTTCAGCGGGTTGAGTGTCAGGTAACCGCGGTGGGCCACGCCCCGGTCGCCGAACCGGTACGCGAAAACAGCGTGGGCGTACTCGTGCAGGCAGAGCGAGACCAGCCAACCGCAGACGACGAAACCGAACACGGCGAGCCGGATGTTGCCGATCCCGTGCCAGGTCAGCAGGGCGCAGGTCACCAGCAGCGCGACCAGGGCTCCGAAGACCGGGCTGGGCCGGAACGCCGCCCGGGGGACCTCCAGCGCCAGCGGCTCGGCGTCCCGGGGCGCCATCACTCCGCCACGGGCAGCAGGCTCATCCGGTAATCCACCCGATCGTCCTCGAGCAGCGCGACCGAGGTGACGCCGGACGCAGCGAGATCCCGCCAGGACTGGCCGATCCAGGACTCGGCGTCCGCCTGGCTGCCGAACGACTCGGCCGGGCCATCGACCGGCTCGCCGTTCGCGCCCTCGTACCGCCAACTCCACGCCATGTGCGCGTCTCCCCTCACCGCTGATGTCCCGTGGGACGGACCCCCGCCAGCGTAGTCGCACCACCGGGCCGGCGGCCCGGCCACGGGCGTCGATCGAGCGCCGGCACCCTGCTCGACGCCGGCCCGGGACCCGCGCTCGACGGTCGCCGCGAGCACTGCGAGTAGACCGCCGCCAGGTGGGGTATGCCCGTCGGAGGAGACCGTGCATGACGTGGAGGCGGCGATGACGAAACCCATACCGGACATGGACACGGCGCAGCTACGCCACATCGCGGTGACTGGCGGGATTCAGGGTGCCCCGGAGATGGACCGGCAGGAACTGATCGACGCCCTGCTCGCGCGCCCGGGCGAGGGCGCCTGGCAGGAGGATCCGAAGCCGGCCGACGTCAACCCGAACGACTACCGCTACCAGGCTCCGGAGCAGGACTGAGCCGCACCCGGCAGCGGTCGGCGGCGGCGTACCTGCGATGCCTGGGCCGGCCTCCTGGCCGTAAGGTACGACCATGTCCCTAGACGGGTGGAACACGCTGCTGGTCCTCGGCGGCATCCGGTCCGGCAAGTCGGAGTTCGCCGAGTCCCTGGTCGCCGACGCGGCCACGGTCCGGTATGTGGCAACCGCCGCCGGCGGAGGCGACGACGACCCCGAATGGGCGGCACGCCTCGCCGCGCACCGCGCCCGCCGACCGGCCACCTGGCGCACCGAGGAGACCGCGACCGAACCGCGCCGACTCGCGGACGTGATCGCCGGCGCTCGGTCGGACGAGACGCTGCTCGTCGACGACCTCGGCGGCTGGGTGACCGTCCTGCTCGACCCGGCTCACCAGCCGGCCGACGACTCCGCCACCGTCGACGAGCTGGCCACCGCCGTTCGGGCCTGCGCGGCGCGGCTGGTGCTGGTCAGCCCCGAGGTCGGGCTCTCCCTGGTGCCGACGACGCCGCTGGGCCGGGCGTTCACCGACGCGCTAGGCACGGTCAACCGGGCGGTCGCCGACGCGTGCGACGCGGTGGTCCTGATCGTCGCCGGACAGCCCTGCCGGCTGAAGCCGGTAACCGCCGAACCGGCATCGGCCGCGGTGGCCCCGCCGGCCCGCACCTCCGCCGGCGGCCACGGTGCCACGGTGCCGACGCAGAGCGGCCCCGTCAGCGCGCAGCCGGGCGACGACAGCGGCCCCGCACTGCCCGGCTCCCCGCCGGTGATCACCGCTGGCCCGCCCGCCGACGCCACCAGCGCCGCCGGCCCCCACGCCAGCAGCCCCGGCGGCTCGACGGCGCCCGGCACCGTACACCCGGCAACCGCCGCCGACGTGGACATCCAGCCCGGTATGCAGCTGCCGATGCCGGACGAGCACGCCGGGGCGCAGGCCGTGGAGCGGCTGGCCACCCTCGATGTGCCGGGCACCGGCCTCGGCGTACTGGAGCAGGTGGTCTCGTTTGCCGCCGCCACCCAGGGCACCCCCAGCCCGGCAGCCTGGCAGTCGGTGCGGGTGCTGCTGCTGCACGGCGATCACGCCGGGGGCGTCGCCGCCGGTACGGTGGCCGGCGAGTCGGCCCGACGGGCCGACCAGGCCCGCGCCGGCCAGGGCGTACTCGCCCGGCTGGCCGGCGCAAGCGCGGCGAGCCTGCAGGTGGTGGACACCCCCGCCGCCGCACCCATCGAGCTCGGACCGGCGCTGAGCGACGAACAGGTCGAGGCGTCCCTGCGCGCCGGCTGGCGGCTCGCCGAGGAGGCCGCGGACGCCGGCGTACAACTGCTGGTGCTGGCCGCGTGTGGTGCCGGCACCGAGGCCACGGCCGCCGCGGTGCTCGCCGCGACCGCAGGCGCCGAACCGCCCGCGGTGCTCGCCCGGGTGGTCACCGGCGGCGGCGAGATCGACGACATCGCCTGGATGGCCCGCTGCGCGGCGGTCCGGGACGCGCTGCACCGCACCCGCGGGTCCTCCCGCGACGCCCGGAACGTGCTGGCCGAACTGGGCGGCGGGGACATCGCCGCCGCCACCGGCGTCCTGCTCGGCGCGACCGCGCGCCGGATCCCGGTGCTGCTGGACGGGCCTGTCGGCGTGGCCGCCGGGATGGTCGGCCGGGACCTGGCCGGGCAGACCCGGCACTGGTGCCTCCTGGCCGACCATGGCGGGCACCCCGCCGTGGCGCTGGCCGCCGACGTGCTCGGCCTGACGCCGCTGGCGGAGCTGCGGCTCGACCTCGGTGAGGGGGCGAACGCGCTGACCGTGCTGCCCTTGCTGCGCTCGGTGCTGGCGCTGGCCGCCGCGCTGCCGCCCCGACCGACCGGCGCGGACGGGCCGCCGCCGGGTGCCGGCGAGGACGGACCCACACCGGGCGAAGGTCTGGACGGCCCGGCACCGGGCGTTGGCGCGCCGGCGCCGGATTCCGTCGACGGGACCGAGCCCGACGTCCGCGAGCCTGAGCCCCACGGACCGGGGCCGGCGTCCACCCAACCGGCGCCCCGACCGGCGGACAGCTCCGCCTCGCGTGCCGGCTGAGCGACGCCTGCGCGACGGGGCGCGGCTGGCACTGACCGTCCTCACCGTCGCGCCGGTGCGCGCCGGCCGGGTAGACCGGGTCACGGCCGGCACCGCGATGGCGCTCGCCCCGGTGGTCGGCGCGCTGCTCGGCGTACCGCTGGCGGGTGTGCTGCTGACGCTCGGCACGGTCACCGCGCCGCTGGTCGCCGCCGCGGTGACTGTCGCCGTCGCCGCCCTGCTGACCCGTGGGCTGCACCTGGACGGGCTGGCCGACACCGTGGACGGGCTCGGGTCGTACCGGCGCGGCACGGCCGCGCTGGAGATCATGAAGAAGCCCGACATGGGGCCGTTCGGCGTGGTCGCGCTGGTGCTCGTCCTGCTGGTGCAGGCCGCGGCGCTGGCCGAACTGGTCGGCCGGTCCTGGCCGGCGACGCTGGCGGCCGTGGTGACGGCGGTCGCCGCCGGCCGGCTGGGCGTGCCGCTCGCCTGCCGGCGGGGCGTTCCGGCGGCCCGCCCGGTGGGCCTCGGCGCGCTGGTGGCCGGCACCGTCGGGCCGGTTGCGCTGGCCACCGGGACGATCGCCGTCGCGCTGCTCGCGGTCGCGGCGGTGCCGGAGCGACCCTGGCAGGGGCCGGTCGCCGTGCTCGGGGCGCTCGCCGTCGCGGCCGGGCTGCTCAGGCACGTGGTACGCCGCCTCGGCGGCATCACCGGAGACGTGCTCGGCGCGACGGTCGAACTGGTCACCACGCTGGTCTACCTGGGTCTGACCCTGTCCGGCTGAGCCGGCCGGTCGACGGCGGGTAGCGTTCTCCCACGACAGCACCGGCGCGGCCACCCGGGGGAACCATGCTCATCACCGACGACTTCCTGCCCGTCCCGGTCCCGGAGTCGCTCAGCGCGACCTACCTGGTGCCGACGGTGGGACTGCCGTCGGTGACCGCGCGGACAGCGGTGAGCGGGCTGGCCGGCCGGCTCGCCGATCCGGTACAAGGGTTGGCCCGGCAGATGCTGGACAGCCCGTTGATGAGCGTCGACATCCGGCCGATCGGCGAGTTTCCGGCGCTACCGCCCGACCTGCTCAGCGCGTTCGGGGCGGGGTCGTCGCAGCTGGACCGGCTGGCCGCGGCGAGCCACCTGGTGGTGGTGCAGGCCGAGTACCGGCCAGGCTGGCCGCCCGCGCACGAATGGTCCGCCCGGGCAGTGGCCGCCGCGATCGCGGAGGCCGTCGGCAGCGACGTGGTGGACGTCTTCGGTCTGCAGTTCCTGGACCCGGCGGCGGCGCTGCGTACGCTGCCCGACGCCCAGGGACGGGTCCGGTTGGTCGACTGGGTGCTCGTGCCCTACTCGTCGGACGCGGAGGGGCTCTGGTTCACGACCAAGGGGCTGCGCCGCTTCGGGTTGCTGGAATTGCAGACCCAAGGCGTGCCCGACCACCTCACCCGGGCCTGGGGTGCGGTGATGACCGGCGCCGCCCGGCGGCTGCTACGCGACTGGACCGACGGACTGACCGGCGACGACGTGCCGGCATTCGTCCAGTTGCCGGTGCTGGCGACGGTGACCGGGCACGACATCGCGGTGGCGTACGGCAATCCGGAGCAGCACGGGGCGACCGCGCCGGTGCTGCTGCGGCTGGAGCTGGATCCGGCCACCGACCCGGAGGCCGACTCGTTTCTCAGCCTGCGCCCGCCGGCCGGGCACGCCGGGCCGGCCGGACGCTACTTCGCCGCCGCCTGCGCCACGCTCTTCGCCGGCATCCAGCCCGACGTGCGCTACGCCCGCGCGGACGACGCGATGAGCCGGGCGGTCGCCACCGCCCGCGCCGGACTCGACGACATCCGGGCCCGGTTCCGTGGCGGGCACCTGCCCGCCGAGACCCAGCTGGTGATCAAGTACGGCCTGCCGGGCGTCGACGGCCCCGAGTACGTCTGGGCCGGCGTCACCTCCTGGGACACCCCGGAGCGGATCGTCGGCGCCAGCGCCAGCGACTCGAACACCGACGCCACGGTGCGGATCGGCTCCCCCGTCGTGGTGGAAGCCGCCGACGTGGTCGACTGGGCCGTCCTCGATTCCACCGGCGTCATCGAGGGCGGCTGGACCCAGGCCGTCCTAGACGCCGGCACCCCTCCCACCCCCTAACCCCCCACCCCAACCTCTGTTGATCATGAGGTTAGCGGCGCAGTCGATCTCCGGAACTGCCGCCAGCCTCATGATCGACGCCACGGTGTGGGTGGGGGGTAGGTTACTTGACGGAGGCTTGGGTGAACGGGGGGCGCCTCAGGCGGACGGGGGCGCGGCGGTTGCGGATGTCGACGTGCAGCTCGGCGCCGTCGGGGAGGGCGGGGGCCGTGTCGATCAACGCTAGGGCGATGCCCTGCTTCAACGTGGGACTGAAGGTGCCGCTGGTGACGGTACCGACCCGATCGTCGCCGGAGTACACCGCCATGCCCGGACGGGGAATCGCCCGCTCGACGGCCACCAGGCCGCGCAGCGTACGGCGGGGGCCGACGGATTTCTCCGCGAGCAGCGCGTCGCGGCCCCAGAATGCCGGCTTGTCCCAGCCGACCGCCCAGCCCGACCGGCCCTGCACCGGCGTGATCTCCAGCGACAGGTCCTGGCCGTGCAACGGGTACCCCATCTCGGTGCGCAGCGTGTCCCGGGCGCCGAGCCCACATGCCTGTGGGGCTGGCTCGGCGGCGAACAGGGCGTCCCAGACCGCGGCTCCGGCACCGGTCGGCAGCACCAGCTCGTAGCCCAGCTCGCCGGTGTAGCCGGTCCGGCACACGGTCAGCTCGACACCGTCGAGCGTCGCCGCCGAAAAGCTCATGTACCCGTGCTCGGTGGGCAGGCCCAGGCCGCTCAGCAGCTGCGACGACCGGGGGCCCTGCACCGCCAGCACGGCGTACTCCTCGTGCTCGTCGGTCACCGTGACCCGCGGTGGCGCGGCGGCGCGCAGCCGGCGCACCACCTCGGCGGTGTTCGCGGCGTTCGGGATGAGGAAGACATGGTCGTCGGAGTGCAGGTAGGCGATGATGTCGTCCACCACGCCGCCAGTGGCCTGGTCACAGCAGAGGGTGTACTGCGCCCTGCCCGGCCCGATCCGGCCCAGGTCGTTGCTGAGGCAGGCGTCGATGAACCGGGCCGCTCCCGGGCCGGTCACCCGCACCTTGCCCAGGTGCGAGACGTCGAACACGCCGACCCCGGTACGCACCGCGGCATGTTCCCGGAGCACCCCGCCGCCGGCGTACTCCAGCGGCATCTCCCAGCCGCCGAACGGAGCGAACTTGGCGCCGAGCGCGGTGTGCCTCTCGCCCAGCGGAGAACGACGCAGCCGGGTCACGGCGGCGTCGGTGGTCACGTCGGTCATGGGTGCCAACTTACCGGGATGCCCCGGGCTGGTTAGCATCGGCGAGAACCGTCGGATCACCCGGCGGGGCAGCAACGACGTCCGGCGGGTAAATAATCCGCCGGGGAACCTAACCGCCGGTACGCCACCCGCGACCGGCCCGGCCCGCCCGGGAGCAGCCTCCGTGACATCGCCCAGCACCACCCTGAGCCTGGTCGACACCGACCCCGCCGAGCTCGCCGTCGACGCGATCGTGATCGGCGTACACGCTACGACCGGCGAACTGGACGCCACCAGCGGCCTCGCCGGCACCCTGCTGCTCGCCAGCGGTGCCGAGAGCGTCGCCGCCGCCTTCGACGGCAAGCTGACCGAGACGCTCGCCCTGCTCGGCGCGACTGGCGGCCCAGGCGAGGTGATCAAGCTGGCGACGCTGGGTACCGTGTCCGCCCCGGTGATCGCCGCGGTGGGACTGGGCGCGGAGCCCAGCGGCGCGGAGCCCGCCCCGGAGACGCTGCGCCGGGCGGCGGGAGCCGGGGTGCGGTCCCTGGCCGGCGCCCTCCGGGTGGCCGTCGCGCTACCGCTGCCCGACGACGCCGACGCCACCGCCGCGCTGCGCGCGGTCGCCGAGGGCGCGCTGCTCGGCGGGTACCGCTTCGCCGGATACAAGACCCGTCCGCAGCCGGCCCGCCGGGAACCGGTGGCCGAGGTGCTGGTGGCCGTGCCGGACGCCGCGGACGCGGCAGCCCAGGCCGAGGTCGCCCGGGCCGCGACGGTGGCCGGCGCGGTCCGGCGTACCCGGGACTGGGTCAACATCGCCCCGAACGAGCAGCGCCCTCCGGCCTTCGCCGACGTGGTCGCCGAGGCCGGTCGCGCGGCGGGCCTGAAGGTGGAGGTGCTCGACGAGGTCGCACTGCACGAAGGCGGGTACGGCGGAATCATCGCCGTCGGCCAGGGCTCGGAGGCCCCGCCCCGGATGGTCAAGCTGACCTACCTGCCCGACGGCGGCGGGACCGGCAAGCGGGTCGCCCTGGTCGGCAAGGGCATCACGTTCGACACCGGCGGCGTCTCGATCAAGCCGGCGCAGGGCATGTGGGAGATGAAGTCCGACATGGCCGGCGCGGCGGCGGTGGCCGCCACCATGCTCGCGGTGGCCGAACTGAAGCCGCCGGTCGCGGTGACCGCGTACGTGCCGATGGCGGAGAACATGCCGTCCGGGACCTCGTACCGGCCGGGCGACGTGATCACCATGTTCAACGGCAAGAGGGTGGAGGTTCTCAACACCGACGCCGAGGGCCGGATGATCCTCGGTGACGCGATGGCGCGGGCCTGCGCGGACGGCTGCGACTACCTCTTCGAGACCTCCACCCTCACCGGCGGGCAGGTGGTCGCGCTGGGCAAGCGGATCTCCGGCGTGATGGGCACCACGGAACTGTGCGAGCGGGTCCGCACCGCCGGCGACACGGTCGGTGAACCGGCCTGGCCGATGCCGCTGCCGGACGACGTACGCAAGGGCATGGACTCCGACGTCGCCGACATCTCGCAGGTCAACGCGGGCATGGATCGGGCCGGCCACATGCTTCAGGGCGGGGTCTTCCTGCGTGAGTTCGTCACCGACGACGTCTCGTGGGCGCACCTCGACATCGCCGGGCCGTCGTACCACCCGGGCGAGGCCACCGGCTACTGGACCAAGGGCGGCACCGGCGTACCCGTCCGCACCCTGCTCCAGCTGATCGACGACGTCGCCACCAACGGCTGACGTGCAAGGAGGGGCCCCCTGTTGACGCCTGGCGTATAGCAGGGGGCCCTGTTGACGTCCGGCCCGACCGGTGGGCGCGCAAGCGCCTGGCCGCCGCGCAGTGCGGTGCGGGGCTCTGTCTCAGTACAGCTCGGGGCGGCGCTTGCGGCGCTCGTTGTAGTCGCGCATCCGCTGCGGGTAGCCCATCAGCGCCACGTCGTAGATCGGGATGCTCAGCCGGTACGCGAAGCGCCGTGCCCCGTCCGGCCCGTCGATGCGGCGGCGGGTCCACTCGCCGTCGTCGGCGATCAGGATGACGGTGGTCTCCGTGACCGTGGTGCGCGGCTCGATGAACGCCTCGACGCCCTTACGGCTGCGGACAAAGTCCTCAAGGTGCTCCAGGTCGGCACGATTCACCGTACGGTCGGGGTCAGCCGCGCCTACCCGCTTGCGTCGCCGGAACAGTCCCACCGAGCCGTCTCCCCACCGATACGTCATCGAAAGCAGTGCCAAGGGTACGTGGCCGGGACGTGTCGTTGGGCACCTCGGTACGCGGGTGCCGCGCGGTGGTGACAAGATGACCGGGGTGGGGTGTGTCCCTGTTACCCCGCCGTGACCCCCGATGCAGCGAAGCGACCTGGGAGTTGGACGTGAGCGAGCCGAACGACGCAACCTTCGACATCGTCATCCTCGGAGGTGGCAGCGGCGGCTACGCGACCGCCCTGCGTGCCGTCCAGTTGGGCCTGACCGTCGCGTTGGTCGAGAAGGGCAAGCTCGGCGGCACCTGCCTGCACAACGGCTGCATCCCGACCAAGGCACTGCTGCACGCCGCCGAGATCGCCGACCAGACCCGCGAGTCGGAGCAGTTCGGCGTCAGGGCCGAGCTGGTCGGCATCGACATGGCGGGGGTGAACTCGTACAAGGACGGCGTGGTCTCCCGGCTCTACAAGGGCCTCCAGGGCATGCTCAAGGGCAACAAGTCGATCACCATCGTGGAGGGGCACGGCCGGCTGGTCGCCCCGAACGCGGTCGAGGTGGACGGCAGGCGGTACACCGGCCGCAACGTGGTGCTGGCCTCCGGCTCGTACGCCAAGAGCCTGCCCGGCCTGGAGGTCGACGGCGAGCGGGTCATCACCAGCGACCACGCCCTGACGCTGGACCGGGTCCCGGCCTCGGCGATCGTGCTCGGCGGCGGCGTGATCGGCGTCGAGTTCGCGAGCGTGTGGAAGTCCTTCGGGGTGGACGTGACGATCGTCGAGGCGCTGCCCCGGCTGGTCGCCGCCGAGGACGAGGAGTCGTCGAAGGCGCTGGAGCGGGCGTTCCGCAAGCGGAAAATCAACTTCAAGGTCGGCAAGCCCTTCGAGAAGGTCGAGAAGACCGACGGCGGCGTCAAGGTGACCATCGCCGGCGGCGAGACCGTCGAGGCCGAGCTGCTGCTGATCGCCGTGGGTCGTGGCCCAAGCACCGCCGACCTCGGCTACGAGGAGCAGGGCGTGAAGCTCGACCGGGGTTACGTGCTTACCGACGAGCGGCTGCGTACCGCCGTACCCAACGTCTACGCGGTCGGCGACATCGTGCCCGGCCTCCAGCTCGCCCACCGCGGCTTCCAGCAGGGCATCTTCGTCGCCGAGGAGATCGCCGGCCAGGGCCCCGCGGTCATCGACGAGGCGGGCATCCCCCGGGTGACCTACTGCGACCCGGAACTCGCCTCTGTCGGCCTCACCGAGGCGAAGGCCAAGGAGCAGTACGGTGCCGACAAGGTCAAGACCTACAACTACAACCTCGGCGGCAACGGCAAGAGCCAGATCCTCAAGACCGCCGGCTTCGTGAAGCTGGTGCGGGTCGAGGACGGGCCCGTGGTCGGCGTGCACATGGTCGGTGCCCGGGTCGGCGAGCTGGTCGGCGAGGCGCAGCTGATCTACAACTGGGAGGCGTACCCGGGCGAGGTGGCGCAGCTCGTGCACGCCCACCCCACGCAGAACGAGGCACTGGGCGAGGCACACCTCGCCCTGGCCGGCAAGCCGCTGCACGCCCACGCCTAACCACGACGTACCCGCGGCGTCCGGCGACGGGCGATGATCCCCCCACCAGGGAAATGAAGGAGTCTGGAGAACATGCCGGTATCGGTCACCATGCCCCGGCTCGGTGAGAGCGTCACCGAGGGCACCGTCACGCGCTGGCTCAAGCAGGAGGGTGAGACCGTCGAGGTCGACGAGCCGCTGCTGGAGGTCTCCACCGACAAGGTCGACACCGAGATCCCGTCTCCCGCGGCCGGCGTACTGACCCGGATCGTGGTGGGCGAGGACGAGACGGCTGAGGTCGGCAGCGAGCTGGCGGTGATCTCCGGCGAGGGCGAGTCGGCCGGCGGCCAGGCCGCCCCGCAGCAGCAGGAGGAAGCTCCGGCGGAGCAGGCGCCGGCCGAGGTGGAGCAGCCGGCCGCCGAGCAGCCGGCCCAGGCCGCCACCGCGGCCTCGGGCGAGGGCACGCCGGTGCAGCTGCCCGCGCTCGGTGAGAGCGTCACCGAGGGTACGGTCACCCGCTGGCTCAAGCAGGTCGGCGAGACCGTCGAGGTCGACGAGCCGCTGCTGGAGGTCTCCACCGACAAGGTCGACACCGAGATCCCCTCGCCGGTCGCCGGCACGGTCCTGGAGATCAGGGTCGCCGAGGACGAGACCGCCGAGGTCGGCGCCACGCTGGCCGTGATCGGCGCTGCCGGCGGAGCCCCGGCCGCCGGCAAGCCCGAGCCGAAGGCGGAGGCCGAGCCGAAGGCCGACACCAAGGCCGAGCCGCAGGTGTCGGAGCCGACGCCTGGCATGTCGTACAACGAGCCGGCGGCGGAGGCCGAGACCTCGCCGGAACCGGTCAAGGCCGAGCAGTCCGCACAGCCACCGGCGCCGGTCCCGCAGCGCGCCGCCGCGCCCACCGCACCCGCCGCGAATGGCGAAGTGGCCGGTTACGTCACCCCGCTGGTCCGCAAGTTGGCCGGCGAGCACGATGTGGACCTGGCCTCGCTCAACGGCACCGGCGTCGGCGGCCGGATCCGCAAGCAGGACGTGCTGGACGCGGCCGAGAAGGTTAGAGCCGCAAAGGCCGCTCCGGCTGCGGCGCCGCAGCCGGCCGCGGCGGCCCCGGCCCGGGCCGCCGAGAAGCCGCAGCCGAGCACCAAGCGCGGCACCACCGAGAAGCTGCCGCGGATCCGGGCGGCCATCGCCAAGCGGATGCTCCAGTCGCTGCACGAGATGGCGCAGCTCACCACCGTGGTCGAGGTGGACGTCACCAAGGTCGCCAAGCTGCGGGCGCAGGCAAAGGACTCGTTCCTGCAGCGGCACGGTGTCAAGCTGTCGTTCCTGCCGTTCTTCGCCCTCGCGGCCATCGAGGCGCTCCAGCGGTACCCGATCCTCCAGGCCACCATGGATCTGGACGCTCAGACGATCACCTACCCGGACGCCGAGAACCTCGGCATCGCGGTGGACACCGAGCGGGGCCTGCTGGTGCCGGTCATCCACAACGCCGGTGACCTCAACCTGGGCGGCATCGCCAAGCGGGTCGCCGACCTGGCCGACCGCACCCGGACCAACAAGATCGGCCCAGACGAGATCGCCGGTGCGACCTTCACGCTGACCAACACCGGCAGCCGGGGTGCCCTCTTCGACACCCCGATCATCCCGTCGCCGCAGTCGGCGATGCTGGGCACGGGTGCCGTGGTCAAGCGGCCCGTGGTGGTCAACGACCCGGAGCTGGGCGAGGTGGTCGCGGTGCGCCAGATGGTCTACCTGGCCCTGTCCTACGACCACCGGCTGATCGACGGCGCCGACGCGGCCCGCTTCCTGACGGCGGTCAAGGAGCGGCTGGAGGCCGGCGCCTTCGAGGCCGAACTGGGGCTGTAACTCTCCGCCTCGACGAAGGGCGCCTCGGGTGGACCCGAGGCGCCCTTCGCACTTCCGCCGCGCCCTCACGGGCACCGCGATCCTGCACTCTCGGTTGTCCCCGGTTAGCGGCGGACAGGGGCAGCGTGACAGGCACGACGGCTGCTCGACCCGCTGACGGGACACCTGCGGTTCCGCCCGCTGGGCTGATCCGAAACGCGCCTCCCGCCCGGCTGGGCGCTGCCAGACTCAGGCGATGGGCGACAGAGGCTGGCGGGGACGGCTGGGGCCGTCGGTCAGCATCGCGCCCGCCACCCGGGTCGACAAGTTCGAGATCTTCTTCGACCTGGTCTTCGTCTTCTCGTTCTTCATCATCACTCGGGCCACCGCCGCGAACATCAGCGGACGGCAGTTGCTGCACGCGCTGCTGGTACTCGCGGTGCTCTGGTGGTGCTGGGTGGTGCACACCGTGGTGGCGACCCGGGTCCGGATCGGGGAAGGCTTCGTGCCGGTGCTGATGGTCGTCGCGATGGCCGCGCTGTTCTGCTTCGCGCTCGCCCTGCCGCAGGCGTTCATGGACCCGCGGACCAGCGAGGCCGGTCCGATGGTGGTGGCGGTCAGTTACGTGGTGATCCGGGCCGTGCACCTGACCATGTTCCTGCACATCGTCCGCGCCAACCCGGTGGAACGCCGGCAACTCATCCGCTACGCCCCCGAGATGCTGTTGAGCACCGCCCTGCTGCTGGTCGCCGCCCTGCTACCCGCGCACATTTCCAACACCGGGATGGCCGAGTTCGTCCGGGACGCGCTCTGGGTGAGCGTCGTCCTGCTCCAGTACGGCACCGGGTTGCTCGCCCGGACGTGGGGCTGGGAGGTGACCTCGGCGGAGCACTGGACCGAGCGGTACGACCTGATCCTGATCATCGCCCTGGGCGAGTCGGTGATCTCGGTTGGAGTCGGCAGCAACCTGCTGGGCCAGGAACCGACCCTGCCGGGGGTGACCGCCGCCGTGTTCGGGATCGTCTTCACCGCCGCCCTCTGGTGGGCGCACTACGACCTGGTGGGCCCCGCCGCCCGGATCGCCCTGCACGCCACCCTGGGTAGACGTCGGATACTGATGGCCCGCGACGCGTACGCGTACCTCTACCTGCCGATGATCGCCGGCATCATCATGTTCGCTCTCGGTGCCGAGGGCATCGTGCACGACATCGCCGAGCCCGGCGTGCCGGTCGCCGAGCGGGCGCACGGGCCGGACGTACCGCTGCTCTTCGGCGGGGTGTTCCTCTACCTGGCCGGGAACATGCTGTTCCAGCTGCGCACCCTGCACACACTGTCCTGGCTGCGGGTCGGCACGCTGGGCGTACTCGCCGCCAGCGTTCCGGTCGCCATGCCGCTGCCCGGGCTGGCCGCTCTCGGCCTGCTCACCGCGATCTGTGTGGGCCTGATCACCGCCGAGGTGGTGCTGATGTCCCAGGCCCGGCACGCGCTGCGCGCAGCCGTGCTCGAAGAACGCATCGCCTACGAGGCCTACGAAGCGCAGTACCGGGCCCGCTGGCACGGCATGCCGCCCGGCAGCACCTGACGGTCCGGCAGAACCATCGGTCCGCTCCAGGGGTTGCGATCGAGATGCGAGAGAGAGGCCGGTCGGCACGAGCAGGTGATGCGGGACGACGCCCACGCCAAGATCGAACTGCTTCTGTCGGACCTGCGTCCGGCCCGAGGCGGCGGCATAACCGACTCGACGCGGCCGGGCCGCCGCGCGTACCCCAGGATGTAGGGCATGCGGATCCTCATGGCCGGCGCGTCCGGCTTCCTCGGCACTCGGCTGGTCGACCTGCTCGTCGCCGACGGGCACCAGGTGACCCGGCTGGTGCGGGGCTCGCCACGCGCTGGCGACGAGCGGCATTGGTCACCGTCGGCGGCGCAGTTGGACCCGGCGGTGGTCGCCGGGGCCGACGCGGTGGTCAACCTGGCCGGCGCCGGGGTGGGCGACCGGCGCTGGAACGACCGGTACAAACAGCTGATCCGGTCGAGTCGGGTGGACACCACCAGCACCCTGGCCACCACGATCGCCGGGTTGCCGGCGGCCGACCGGCCCGAGGTGCTGGTGAATTCCTCGGCGATCGGCTGGTACGGAAACACCGGCGACCGGGTGGTCGAGGAGGACGCGCCAGCCGGTGAGGGCTTTCTCGCCGACGTGGCCCGGGTGTGGGAGGCGGCCACCCGGCCGGCCGAGGACGCCGGGGTGCGGGTGGTGCGGCTGCGTACCGGGCTGCCGCTGCACCGCGACGGTGGGCTGCTCAAACCGCAGCTGCTGCCGTTCAAGCTGGGTATCGCCGGCCGACTCGGCAGCGGCCGGCAGTGGATCCCGTGGATCTCGATGACCGACTGGCTGAACGCCACCACTTTCCTGCTGGCCCGGGCGGACCTCGCCGGGCCGGTCAACGTGGTCGGTCCGGCGCCGGTCACCAACGCCGGGTTCACCCGCGAACTGGCCCGCCAACTGCACCGTCCAGCGGTTATCCCGATCCCGGCGCTGGCCCTGAAGGTGGCCCTCGGCGGCTTCGCCCAGGAGGCCCTGACCAGCACCCGCGTCCTCCCCGCCGTGCTGAACCGCGCCCAGTTCACCTTCCGCCACCCCGACCTTCCCACCGCCCTGCACGCCGCCCTCCACGACTGACCCCACCCCCCTGCACACGTGTTGATCATGAGGTTAGCGGCGAGAACGATCTCCAAGCTGCCGCCAACCCCATGATCAACGAGCGTTCCCGGGTGTGATCCGGATCAGCAGCCGATGACCCAGTGGTTGGGGGCGGTCTGGCGCAGGGTGCTGGTGTAGAAGGTGTTGTAGAGGCCCATCCGCTGCTGGGAGCCGTTGGCGTAGGCGTAGCCGCCGGAGTGGTAGGCACGACCGGCGCTCACGTGAGCGTAGTTGCTGGCGGTGACGCAGGTAGGGACGCCGGTGGGGCTCGGCGAGGCCGTCGGGGTGGGGATCGCGGTCGGGCTCGGCGAGGCCGTGGGGGTGGGGGTCGCGGTGGGGGTCGGGGTGACGCCGCCGTTCAGGCCGAAGAAGACCGCGTCGTGGTAGGTCGAGCAGATGGTGTCCAGGAAGTACGCGGCGGCGGTGCCGCACTGGTCCGCGCCGGAGCCCGGGTCGACGGGGGTGCCGTGCCCCATGCCCGAGACCCGGTGCACCCGGACCACGTCGTTGCCGTACACCTCGACGCTGGTGCCCGCCGGCAGTTGCCGGATGCTGGTGGGGGTCTGTGAGACACCGAGCACGTTGGTCCACTGGTCGCGGGACTCGGTGGCGTTCGCCGTGGCCACCGTGTAGTCACTGGCGCCGTGCCAGATGGCTACCTTGGGGCGGACGCCGGAGTAGCCGGGGTGGGCGTTGCGGACCAGGTCACCCCACTGCCCCGGGGTCTTGTCCACGCCGGGGCTCATGCAGGAGAAAGCGTTGACCATGCTGGTGGCACAGCGGTGCGGCATGCCGGCGATGACCGAGCCGCCAGCGAAGACGTCCGGGTAGGTGGCGAGCATCGTGGCGCTCATCGCCCCACCGGCCGACAGCCCGCTGACGTAGACCCGGTTGGCGGCCGTGCCGTACGTCGACCGCGCGTGGTCGACCATCTGCTTGATCGACAGTGCCTCGCCCTGGCCACGGGCGGTGTCGCCGGTCTCGAACCAGTTGAAGCAAGCGCTGGAGTTGTTGGCGGACCGTTGCTCGGGCACGATCAGGGCGAACTTCCACTGGTCGGCGTACTTCCGCCACCCGGAATTGGTGAAGTAGCCGGTGGCGTTCTGGGCGCAGCCGTGCAGCAGCACGACGGCGGGGGCGCCGGAGGGCAGGCTGTCCGGCCGGTAGGCGTACATCGCGAGGTTGCCGGGGTTGGAGCCGAAGCTGCTGACCTGGGTCAGCGAGGCGGCCTGGGCGGGGGCGGCGACGGCCACGAGTGCTGTGCCGGCCATGACCAGCCCGGCCAGCACGCCGGCGAGCCGGCCGGAAACGGTGCGAGTGCGGCGCACAGGGAACCTCCTGGAAGGTGTGAGCTGGGTCACCGATTATTGCCGCGACATTACGCAGGTGTGTCACACCTATGACATGGGGGCGATTCACACATTCGTCGATGTCCAGGTGTGGGGCTCCTCGACCGTCAGCGCACACACCGGGAAGGTGCGAGCCTGTCCGGGTACGGTTGGTAACGTCCGCTAGGTGCCCACCTCTGCGTCCGTGGCCTCCGGGCCCGCCTCGCCGCCACGCGTCACCCGTGACCGTCGCGCCGACCTGACCGTGGCGCTGGTCTCGCTGGCACTCGCCGGCTGGGTGACCAGCGGGCTCTGGATCGACCCGAACGGCCGCGCGATCACGGTCAACTCCAGCGACCAGGCACTCTTCGAATGGTTGCTGGCCTTCGGCGGCCACGCGGTGACCCACGGGGAGAACCCGCTCTTCACCACCCTGATCAACTTTCCGGACGGGGTGAACCTCGCGGTCAACACCTCGATCACGGTGTACGCGGTGGCCTTCGCCCCGTTGACGTACCTGATCGGCCCGCCGGCCACCTTCCTGGTGATCCTCACCCTCAACCTGGCCGCGACCGCCGTCGCCTGGTACTGGCTGCTCTCCCGGCACCTGGTCGGCAGCCCGCTCGCCGCCGCGGTCGGCGGGCTGTTCATCGGCTTCTCCCCCGGCATGATCTCGCACGCCAACGCCCACCTGAACTGGACCGCCGGCTGGCTGGTACCGCTGCTGGTGTGGCGGGTCTTCGCACTGCGCCGGCCGGGACACGCGAGTCGCGACGGCGTGGTCCTCGGCGTGCTCGTCGCGATCGCCTTCTCCATCGCCGCCGAGGGCCTGTTCTTCACCGCGCTGGCGCTCGGCCTCTTCGTCGCCGGGTGGGCGCTGCACCCCGCCAACCGGGTGGAGGCCCGGGCCGTGTTGCCGTCGTTCCTGCGCGGGCTGGCGGTGACCGCGGTTGTCGCCGGGGTGTTGTTGGCCTATCCCCTCTGGCTGCACTTCGTCGGGCCGCAGCGGTTCCACGGCACCGGCTTCGACGCGGTGATCCACTCCGAGGACATCGCGGCGTACGCCGCCTATCCACGCCGCTCGCTGGCCGGCGAGGCGGGGTTCGGCACCTCCCTGGCGCCGAACCCCACCGAGGAGAACTCCTTCTTCGGGCTGCCGCTGCTGGTTCTCGCCGTCGGCTGCTTCGTGCTGGTGTGGCAACGCGCCGACACCCGCCGCCGAGCCACCCTGTGGGCGCTGGGGATCGTCGCGCTGGTCTTCGCCGCGCTCTCCTTCGGGCCGGTGGCCAAGCTCGACGGGGACCGTACCGACCTGCCGATGCCCTTCGACCTGTTCGGGCAGCTGCCGGTGGTGAACGCCGCGCTGCCCGCCCGGTTCGCGCTGGTGGTGACGCCGGTGATCGGCCTGCTGCTGGCGTACGCGGTGGACCAGTTGCGCCGACGCCCACCGTCGGCGAAGGTCGCGGTGGCCTGGACGATCGGCCTCGCGTTGGCGCTGGTACCGCTGATCCCGACGCCGCTGCTGACCAGCGAACGCGAGCCGATCCCCCGCTTCATCACCTCCGGCGCCTGGCGGGACCACGTCTCCCCCGGCGGGGTGCTGACCCCGGCACCACTCGCCCTGGACGTCTACCCCGACGGCCAGCGCTGGCAGGCGTACGCGCTGGCCAACCGGCAGGGCGAGTTCGCCATCCCGTCCGGGTTCTTCCTCGGCCCCGGCGGCCCCGACGGCCGGGGCCGGATCGGACCGGTGCCGCGCCCCTTCGGCGCGCTGCTGGACCAGGCTGCCCGCAGCGGCCTGCCACCGATCGTCACCGAGGGCACCCGCGATGAGGTACGCGCGGACCTGGAGCACTGGCAGATCGAAACGGTGGTGCTCCCCGACGCCGTGCACGGCGCGAAGTGGGCGGTCGACGAGGACGCCATCCGGCAGACCCTGATCATGCTGTTCGGCGAGCCGGAGCGGGTCGAGGACGTCTGGCTCTGGCGGGTCCGGGAGAGCTGAGCGGGGTCGCCCGGGCCCAGCGGGGTCGGCGCGGGCTGGCCCGGGCGGTGAGCCGGCTCACCGCTGGTGCAGCACGGCCACAGGGCTAGGCTGAATGCCGTGACCACGACGACCTCCGGCCTGACGGCCATCCGTGCCGGTGTCCTCGACTACACCGCGGCCTGGGACGAGCAGCGCCGCCTGCACGAGGCGGTCGTGGCCAGTGAGAGCGGCGGCACCGTGCTGCTGCTGGAACACCCGAGCGTCTACACCGCCGGCAAGCGCACCGAACCGTGGGACCGTCCGGTCGACGGCACCCCGGTGGTCGACGTGGACCGCGGCGGAAAGATCACCTGGCATGGTCCGGGGCAGCTGGTCGGCTACCCGATCCTGCGCCTGCCCGACCCGGTCGACGTGGTCGCCTACGTGCGGCGGGTCGAGCAGCTGCTGATCGACGTGTGCGCCGAGGTCGGCCTGACCGCGGGCCGGGTCGAGGGCCGCAGCGGGGTCTGGGTGCCGGCCGACGAGCGGGGGCCGGCACGCAAGGTCGCCGCCATCGGCATCCGGGTCGCCCGTGGCGTCACCCTGCACGGCCTCGCCATCAACTGCGACTGCGACCTGACGCACTTCGACCGGATCGTGCCGTGCGGCATCCGCGACGCCGGCGTCACCTCGCTCACCACCGAGCTGGGCCACCCGGTCACCGTCACCGACGTCCTCCCGATCGTCGAACGCCACCTCCCCACCCTCCTCCCCACCCCCTGACCCCCATGTTGATCAATAGGTTTGCGTCAGGATCCGCGCCGGACACGACGCAAACCTTCTGATCAACCCTGGGTATCAGGGGGTGAGGCGGTGTCGGTCGCGGGGGAAGGGTGCCCCGGCGTTTTTCTGCCCTCGGTGGCCGGCGTCACAGGATTTCCAGGGTGACGGCCGTCGCCCGCCGTTCATCGACAGCCACCATCCGGCGTAGGCTCGTTTTGTGACGATCGAGCACTCCGCGCCGACGACCGGCCAGGCCGCGCGTACCGCGACGCCCGCACCGGAGGGACGCCGGCTGCTGCGGATCGAGGCCCGCAACGCCGAGACGCCGATCGAGCGCAAACCGCCGTGGATCAAGGTCAAGGCCAAGATGGGCCCGGAGTACACCCAGCTACGTGGGCTGGTCGCCCGCGAAGGTCTGCACACGGTCTGCCAGGAAGCCGGCTGCCCCAACATCTACGAATGCTGGGAGGACCGCGAGGCCACCTTCCTCATCGGCGGTGACCAGTGCACCCGCCGCTGCGACTTCTGTCAGATCGACACCGGCAAGCCGGCCGAGTTCGACGCCGACGAGCCACGCCGGGTCGCCGAGTCGGTCGTGTCGATGGGGCTGCGGTACGCCACCATCACCGGCGTCGCCCGTGACGACCTGCCCGACGGCGGCGCCTGGCTGTACGCCGAGACCGTCCGGCAGATTCACGCCCTGCAGCCCGGCTGCGGTGTCGAACTGTTGATTCCCGACTTCAACGCCGTGCCCGCGCAGCTCGCCGAGGTCTTCGGTGCCCGGCCCGAGGTGCTGGCGCACAACGTCGAGACGGTGCCGCGGATCTTCAAGCGGATCCGGCCGGCGTTCCGCTACGAACGTTCCCTGGACGTCATCCACCAGGCCCGCGAGGCCGGCCTGGTGACCAAGAGCAACCTGATCCTGGGCCTGGGCGAGGAGCGCGCCGAGATTTCCCAGGCGCTGCGCGACCTGCACGTGGCCGGTTGCGAGCTGATCACCATCACGCAGTACCTGCGTCCCTCGCCCCGGCACCACCCGGTGGAGCGCTGGGTGAAGCCGGAGGAATTCGTCGAGCTGAGTTCCGAGGCCGAGGAGATCGGCTTCTCCGGAGTGATGAGCGGCCCGCTGGTTCGCTCGTCCTACCGCGCCGGCCGCCTCTACCAGCAGGCCCTGGCCGCCCGCAGGACCACCCCCCTATCCGCCCGCTGACTCACCTCGTTCCGACCCTGGCCCCACCCGCCCGGCTCCGTCAGCAGGATCAGCGAGCAGCCGCTCTGGGCCGTCGCTCTTGCCGGAGATCGTCAGCATCGGCCTCGGCGGTCCAGCCGCCGTGCCCCGCGCAGCGCTGTCCACCCGACGGGGCATGAGGTCAGCGCCTGATCTGTGCCCGCTCGCCCGCCTTACCCGCGACCGTACGAAGCGTCGAAAGGCGGCGCAAGGCACTCAGCCGGCCGAGCACCGGGCGCGGATCAACACCACGTCGGGCGACCACTAGACTCGACGCCATGGCAAAGCCCCAGGAGAAGGTCTCGTTCGGCCAGCGGCTGAAGCAGATCGGGTTGGTGTTCCGGTTCACCGCCAAGCAGGACAGATGGTTCGCGCCGATGGCCACCGGCGCGGTGCTGATCCCGCTCGCGCTGACCGTGGTCGCGATCATGCGCTGGGGCTGGCTGTGGTTGCCGTTGGGCATCCTGTTCGCCCTGCTCTTCCTGCTGATCGTGCTCAACCTCCGGTCCAACCGGGCGATGATGAACGCCGCCGAGGGCCAGCCGGGCGCCGCCGCGCAGATCATGGAGAACATCCGGGGCGACTGGCGGGTCTCACCCGCTGTCAGCTCGACCACCCAGATGGACATGGTGCACCTGGTCATCGGTCGGCCCGGCGTGATCCTGCTGGCCGAGGGGGACCCACAGCGGGTACGCGGACTGCTCGGCCAGGAGAAGCGCCGGCTCGCGAAGGTGATCGGCAACGCCCCGCTCTACGACTACGTCATCGGGCAGGACGAGGGCGAGCTGCCGATCCGCAAGCTGCGGATGACGTTGATGCGGCTGCCGCGAAACCTCAGCGGCAAGGACGTCAACTCCCTGGACAAGCGCCTCAAGGCGCTGACCGCCCGCCCTCAGATGCCCAAGGGCGCCATTCCGAAGAACCTCCGCCCGCCCCGCAGCGCCTTCCGTCAGTCCCGCGGCCGCTAACCCCCTTCTCCCTCCTGGTCCCGTCCGCCTTCAATGCCCCGCGATCATGCAGTTGTGGTCGCCACCTTGTCGGTTTCCCGCCATATGTCACCGCCAGAACCGCATGATCGCGGGGAGGCGCGGGTGGGTGGGGGTCAGGCGGGGGTGGTTACCGAGCCGGTCAGGCGGTCGTGCAAGCCACGGCGGTGACGGTCCATCAGCAGCGCGGGGACGACCAAGGCCAGCAGCACGCCGCGCAGCAGGGCGCGGGGCAGGCCGATCCGACCGCCGTCGGTCCAGTCGACGCAGCGGATCCGGGTGAGGTACATGCCGGGGGTCTGGGCGAACAGACCGAGGAAGAAACCGTACGCCACGATCAGCACGACCACCGGCGCCCAGGCGTCCCGGGTGGGGCTGGCGAACAGGCCCGACGCGAGCAGGCAGAGAATCCAGTCGATGACCAGCGCCCCGAAACGCCTGCCCAGGTCGGCCGGAGTGAATTCGGGGTCCGCGGCGGGTGGCGGTGCACGGTGCGGCTGGGCGGTCACAACGGGCAAGCCTAGTCAGCGCCGGCGGTCGCACCGGCCCCAGCCCCGACAGCGGCGCCGACGCCCAACTCCCCACCCTCAGCCCTGACCTAGTCGACTCGCGGCACACGGGCCAGCCGACTCGCGGCACGCGCGCGGCGCCGAAAAGGACCAATGACACCAAGTGTCACTACACTGGCACCAGTCGGACCAGTTCCTCGGGCTCCGGTGTCCGCAACGGACGCCGGGGCGACCTATCGCGAGGGACGTAACACGGCAGAAACACTGGAGACATGGCAGGGCAACCCTCCGGCCATAGCGTCGCCAGGAGCCTAGCTACCCGTGGACGTGCCAGGAGGACGAGTGTTCGCCAATCCCGAGGAACTCCTGCGTTACCTCAAGAACGAGGACGTGAAGTTCGTCGACGTTCGTTTCTGTGACCTGCCCGGCGTCATGCAGCATTTCAACCTGCCGGTGGAGTCCGTCGACGACAACTTCTTCACTGACGGTCTCGCTTTCGACGGGTCGTCGATCCGCGGCTTCCAGGCGATCCATGAGTCGGACATGCTCCTGCTCCCGGACGTCGCCACCGCCTTCATCGACCCCTTCCGCGCGCAGAAGACCCTCGCGCTGAACTTCTTCATCCACGACCCGTTCACTCGCGAGGCGTACTCTCGCGACCCGCGCAACGTGGCGAAGAAGGCCGAGGCGTACCTTGCCGCCAGCGGCATCGCCGACACCGCCTACTTCGGTCCCGAGGCGGAGTTCTACATCTTCGACTCGATCCGCCACGAGACCTCCGCCCACCAGGCCTTCTACTACATCGACTCGATCGAGGGCGCCTGGAACACCGGCCGCGAGGAAGAGGGCGGCAACCGCGGCTACAAGACCGCGTACAAGGGCGGCTACTTCCCGGTGCCGCCGGTCGACCACTACGCCGACCTGCGCGACCAGATCGTCCGCAGGTTGATCGACACCGGCTTCACCGTCGAGCGCTCGCACCACGAGGTCGGCACCGCCGGCCAGGCGGAGATCAACTACAGGTTCTCCACCCTGCTGCACGCGGGTGACCAGCTCCAGCTCTTCAAGTACATCGTCAAGAACACCGCGTGGGCTGCCGGGAAGACGGCGACCTTCATGCCGAAGCCGCTGTTCGGCGACAACGGCTCCGGCATGCACACCCACCAGAGCCTCTGGCTGGGTGGTGAGCCGCTGTTCTACGACGAGACCGGCTACGCCGGCCTGTCCGACACCGCCCGCTGGTACATCGGCGGTCTGCTGCACCACGCGCCGTCGCTGCTGGCCTTCACCAACCCGACGGTCAACTCGTACCGCCGCCTGGTGCCCGGCTACGAGGCGCCGGTCAACCTGGTCTACTCTCAGCGCAACCGCTCCGCCTGCACCCGCATTCCGGTCACCGGCAGCAACGCCAAGGCCAAGCGGGTCGAGTTCCGGGTGCCGGACCCGTCGGCCAACGTCTACCTCGCCTTCTCGGCGATGCTGATGGCCGGCCTGGACGGCATCAAGAGCAAGATGGAGCCGCCGACGCCGATCGACAAGGACCTCTACGACCTCCCGCCGGAGGAGTGGGGCGACGTCAAGCAGGTGCCGGGCTCGCTGCCGGCCGTGCTCGACTCCCTGGAGGCCGACCACGACTACCTGCTCGACGGCGGCGTCTTCACGCCGGACCTGATCTCCACCTGGGTGGACTGGAAGCGGGCCAACGAGGTCGACCCGGTGCGTCTGCGCCCGACCCCACACGAGTTCGCCATGTACTTCGACTGCTAAGCCCGATCAAGGCACTGACCTGCACCAACAGGGATTGACACTGATCTTGGGTACAGCTTGGGTACAAGCTCACGGACGGCGGTCATGCCCGGCTCACAGCCGGCGTGGCCGCCGTCTCGTGTTGACCGAGCGCGCCGTCAATGAGCAGCCGGGTCCGGTCGAGCACGTCCGGCCGCACGTGGGGCCACTTTCGCCGGCCGTCCGCGCCTTGCCGCTTCGCTCCCCGGCGCGGCCCGGCGGTGGCGACCGCGAGACCGGGTAACGATGGAAGTTGATATGTGACGGACGACCTGCCCAGCGGCTTGATCGACGCCCCGCCCCAGGTCAGCCACCATGCGCGGTTTGTTCGCCATGCAGTTCGACTGCCGATCCAGTTCAGCCTTGTTCGGGCTGACTCCGCACCGCGGGGTCGGACCGGGTGCGTGGCGGGCACCAATACCTTCGCGTCCGATATATTGAGGTGTGGACACACCGCTGCGGGAACCAACGTTCCTGATCCTCACCGCGCTCGCCCGCAAGCCGATGCACGGCTACGGGATCATCGGCGAAGTCGCCGCCCTCTCCGACGGGCGGCTGTCGCTACGCCCCGGCACCCTCTACGGCGCGCTGGACCGACTCGCCGACGCCGGCCTGGTCGAACTCGACCGTGAGGAGACCGTCGACGGTCGGCTGCGCCGCTTCTACCGCCTCTCCCCCGCCGGAGACACCACACTTACCGAAGAGACCGAACGACTGCGACGCAACGTCGAGGCGGCGAGCGCCCAGCTCCGCGCCCGCTCGGCGCGCCGAATCGCCACCCGTACCGCCGAGAGCCTGGCATGACCGCGCTCGAACGCCGCTACCGGCGACTGCTGCTGGCCTACCCGGCCGACTACCGCCGCGACCGGGGCGACGAGATCGTCGGGACGTACCTCGACCTCGCCGACGGCGGACGGCGCTGGCCCTCCCCGTCGGACGCCGCCGACCTCGTGCGAGGCGGCCTGCGGCAGCGGTTGCGGGCCGCCGTCGCCACCGACCTGATCCCCGGGGTACGCCTCGCCGGGCTGCTCGCCCTGGCCACCGCCACCTTCCTCGCCGGCTTCTGGATGGTCGTCGAGCAGCAGCAGCCCGTCGGGGCCGGCGTGCCAGGGTTCGGGCCCTTCGTGTCGGCCGGCGTCGTCCTGTGGCTCGTCTGGCTGCTCGCCGCGCTACTCGTACTCGTCGCGCCGGGCCGGCCCACCCACGTCACCATCACCGTGGCGATGCTGGCCACCACGGCGGTGCCGGCGCTGAGCCTGGCCGCCGGCCTGCCCCGCCCGCCGCTGCTGGTGCTGGCCCCGCAGGTAGCGCTCGGCGTGCTGGCGCTCGCGGTCGACAGGCACCTGCCGCTGACGGCCCGGTTCTTGCCGATCGTCACGGCCGCGAGTGGCGGCGCATTCGCCTCCCGGGCTGGCGGCAGCCTCTACTGGGGCTCGTACCGGTGGACGTCCGAGCAGCTGTTGCCGGCGACCGGTGCGGTGCTGCTGGTCGTAACGGTGCTGCTCGCCGTCGGGTTGGCCATCCGGCAGGATACGAGGGGCGGCTGGGCGGTGCTCGCCCTGCTCACCCCGAGCGGCCTGCTCAGCGTGCACATCCTGGCCAGCGCAGTGGACGGCCTCGGTGGAGCCCCACGGCCCACCTACCCGACCCTGGTCGGCACCGCCCTCGTCGTCGGCCTGCTCGGCCCGACCGTGCTGCCAGCGGCCGTCGCGCTGCGCCGCCGGGCCGGCATCCTCTCTGCCGGCCCCCGCCCCACCAAACCCTGCCCCACCTGCGGCACCCACCGCTGACCACCACCCACTCCGCCACCACCCACTTCGCCACCGCCCCCGTCAGGCCCCAGCCCACCCGCCACGCCCATCCGCCCGATCCGCTCGCCCCGATCCGTGGCGGTCGAAGTGGCCGACACGCCGGGACAGCAGCAGCTGAGCTGCCACACATCACGGTGGCCGTCGACCGGTCAGGTGGGTCACGGCCGGTTCGTGGTAGGTGCCCGGCCGGAGGACGGGGGGTGGCGCCGCAGCTGGCGGCGGAGCCGGGGCTGGGCCCAGACCGCCACGGCGATCACCAGCACCGTCATCGCCACCGCGCCGGGCGCCTTCGCCAGCCGGGCCAGGTTGGTGCCGTCCGGCAACGCGAGGAAGGCCGCCACCGCGCCGGGCACCACGAACCAGGCGGTCCGGGTCGCCGTCACCGCGAGCAGGACCAGCGGCCAGGTCGCGTACCAGGGATGGAACACCGGAGCCAGGGCGACGGTGAGGGCCAGCGCCAGCCCGGCGCCAAGCAGCGTCAGGCGGGTACGGCCCGACTCCACTGAGCCGTACCGGCCGCGCACCGCCGACCAGGTCCGCCACCACAGCATCGCCAGCAGCCCAGCCAGCACGACCAGTCCGACGACCCGCGCCACCGGTACCGCGCCGGGTTGCCGACCAACCAGTTCGCCAGCGTAGTCGACGACCATGCCGACGGCGGTCGGCGGCGATGTCCACTGTTCGGTGTCGCCGCTGCGGTCCAGCCCGCCGAGCCAGCCGAGACCGAGACCGGAGAGCAACGAGCTCGCCACCAGCCCGCCGAGCACCCCGCCGGCGAGCGTGCCGCCGTCGCGCAGCAGCGCCGGAACGGTGAGTCGGCCGCGTACCGCCACCAACGCCACGAACGGCAGCACCACCACGGCGGTCGCCTTCACCGACACCGCCAAGCCGAGCAGTACCCCGGCAGCCAACAGCACCCCGACTGTCGCAACGGGCCCGGGCCCAGCCGACCCGACAGGCGCGACCGGTCGGCGGACCAGCAGGAGCAGGCCGAGCAGGAGCAGGCCGAGCATCACCGCGTCGTTGTGCGCGCCGGCCACCAGGTGCACACCGACCAGTGGGCAGGCCAGCACCAGCCAGGTGACCCGTCGGGTCGGCGTCCCGGCCGCCCGGGCCAGGCCGGGCAGGCAGCACGCCACCAGCAGCAGCCCGGCCACCGCCAGCGACCGCAGCAGCACCACCGCGCCGACCAGGCCACCGCCGAGCAGCACGGCCAGCGCGGCGAGCAGCACGAAGAACGGGCCGTACGGGGCCGGGGTGTCCCGCCAGACCGGCGCGACCGCCTCCACCCAGGGGCAGCCGGCGGCAGCCGCCCCGGTGGCGTACGGGTCGCCGCCGTCCGCGTACACCCAGCCCTGGCAGGCGTACGAGTAGACGTCGCGGCTGCCCAGCGGCGCGGTCAGCAGCAGCGGCAGGGTCCACGACCCGGCGGTGACGTACGCCCACCGGGTCGACGGGGCGCCGTCGCGCAGCGACCACCAGGCGGCCACCATGGCGGCGGTGCCGAGCAGCCACAGCGCCACGGTCAGCGGGCCGTCGCCGGAGTGCCACACCCGGACGGTGGCGGTGCCGGGCAACGCGCCGCCGAGATACCCGGCGACCGCCAGCAACAGCGCGCCCGCCAGGCCGCCGTAACGGGCGAGGCGGGCACCGGGGACGGTCACCGGCGGACCTCTCCTCTACTCGACGGGAACCGGGCGGCGGGCCGCCCGCACCGCCCGCGCCGACCGTACCAAGCGAACGGTCACCACGATCACCAACAGCGTCATCAGCGGCGCACCGACCGTCTTGGTGTACCGGGCCAGCCCGGTCCCGTCGGCCAGCACCAGGAACGAGGAGGCCACCGTCACCACGCTGAACCACCGGGTGCGCCGCGCGGTGGCGGCGAGCAGGGCCAGCGGCCAGAACCAGTACCAGGGGTGGAACAGCGGGGCGAGCGCGACCGTCGCCGTCAACGCCAGCGCGGCGTGCCACAGCGGGTCGCGGGTGCGCGCCCGGAACCACAGCCACACCAGCACCCCGGCCAGCACCGCCACTGCGATGCCCCGGGTCACCGGCAGCGCGTCGACGTGCAGCCCGAACGGCAGCACCAGATAGCCGACGGTCTGCCCGACTGCGGTGGATGGTGACGTCCAGGCGACCACGTCGTTGCCGTGCGACAGCCCGATGATCCAACCGAAGTCCAGGCCGGCGGCGAACGTCACACCGAGCAGCGTGGCGACCGCCCCGCCGACCACCGGCGTGCCGTCGCGCAGCAGCGCACGAACCGAGAACCCGCCGGCGATCGCGGCGAGCGCCGCGAACGGCACCACCACCAGCACGGTCACCTTGATCCCGGCGGCCATGCCGAGCACCACCCCGCCGGCCAGCAGCGGCCAGGGCCGGCCCGGCCGGCTGACCACCACCGCCAGCCCGGCCACCATCAGCCCGATCATCAGCGCGTCGTTGTGCACGCCGGAGATCAGGTGCACGCCCACCAGCGGGCTCGCCAGGGCCAGCCATAGCGCCCGGCCGGCCGGCACGCCGCTGCGGCGGGCCAGCACCGGCAGGCAGACCGCCGTCAGCACCACGCCGGCCACCGCGAACACCCGGAACAGCGCGATGCTGCCGAGCAGTGAACCGGTCGCGGCGACCACCGCGCCGGAGAGCACCACGAACAGCGGACCGTACGGGGCCGGGGTGTCCCGCCAGATGTGCGACATGCTGTCCAGCCAGGGGCAGGGCAGCGTGGACACGCCGTACTCGTACGGGCTGATGCCGGCCGAGAAGCTCGCCCCCTGGCAGGCGTACGCGTAGCCGTCCCGGCTGCCCAGCGGCGGCGTGAACAGGAACGGCAGGATCCACAGCCCGGCGGTGACCAGAGCCCACCGGGCCGAGGGCACCCGGTCGCGCAGCACCCACCAGGCGGCGGCCAGCACGGCGGTACCGACCAGCCACAGCCCGATGATCAACGGCCCGTTCGGGCCCAGGAAGATCTTGACCGGGTTGGTTCGCAGGTCTCCGTCGGGCATGGCGCCGCCGAGGAACGCGGCCACGGCGAGCATGATCGAGCCGGCCAGTCCGGTCCAGCGTACGAGGTGATGGGACACGCCCGACATGCTGCCAGTACCGTGATCGCGATACGGAGGTGGGCATGCGCACCTAACAGTGGCCGGACGGCCTCAGGCTGCTGGTGACCTGGAAGGTGCCCGGCGTACGGACCCGCACCGTGGCCCATTCGTCCGAGCCGGGGCGTAGGCATCCGTCCCCCTCACCGAGCGACAGCCAGCGGGACCAGCGGACGCGGACGCTGACATCGGCCGGTGCGTCGACCGTGAAGCGCACGCCCGCGTCGTCCGATTCGACCAGCCGGGCCGGTCGGGAGACCAGTGGTTCCGAGCCGAGCACCTGGTAGAGACGCCACTGCCCGGGTCGACCGACCTCCCGCAGGTACGGCTGGCCCGCCAGCACGAGCGTCGCCTCGTCCCTCCCGTACCGGTCCCGTGCCGCGTCCGGTGCAACGGCGACGTAGCTGACGGCGTTGCGGTGCAGCCATTCGCCGTACCGTTCGGCATCGAGTCGGTCGCCGTAGAACAGGGCGTTACGTCCCGCGTCGGCCTGGCGCTCCCAGCCGCGGGCCAGCGGTACGACCTGCGCCACGTACACGCTCTCCCAGTGGTCACGAAGCGGCACCACCTCGACCCGACCCACCGGTGCCCGCCGGTCCAACTCCTCCAGCAGCGGCCGGTAGAAGGCGACGTGTGCCGGCGCCGATCCGCGGCGGGCGATGTCGTTGGTCATCACCGGGGACTGCCACCAGAACAGCGCAACGAGCAGCGCGACCAGCCACCGCCGACGCAGCGTGACGAATGCCGCGAGGAGCGGCAGGGCGAAGAGCATCGGCAGTCGCAGGGCGTTCGATCCGATCGGGCTAGGCAGGTGGTAGGCCGCGACCAGAAGCAGCGCGGTGAGTGCGGCGCCGATCCGCAGCGCCCGGACCGGTACGAGCGCGAGCACCACCACGGCCAGGGCAAGGTTGATCCGCAACGACTCCGCGCTGAACGGCTGCCGACCGCCGTTGCCGAAGAGCACCGCCATCGGGGCCACCGTCACCAGCGGCGCCAGGCAGAGCACCAGGGCACCGGTCCCGGGCCGCCGCTCCCGCCAGATGTCGAGGACCAGCAGCGCGCTTCCGGCCAGGCCGGTGAAGAGGCCGGCGACCGGGCTGGCGGCAGTCGCGAGAACCGCCGCCAGGCCGGCCGTCGCGAGCCACAGCCCACGCGGCCCTCGGGGCGCGGCCACCGCACAAAGCGCGAGTAGCGCCCACATCAGCCCGACCGCGAAGGTGAGTCGGCCGCTGGCCAGGTTCCCGACGAGTACCACCGCACCCAGCACGCCACCGAGCAGCGGCCGGCGTGCACCCGTTACGGTAAGCAGCCACGCCAGCGCCACGGAGGCGACGACCGCCGCGACCGCGCCGACCGTACGTACCCCCAGGAACGCGCCGAGCGTCTGGGTGTAGAGGCTGTATCCGAACTGGTTGACCCCGCCGTACCACGAGAAGTCCAGCGGGGCGAGGGCGTTGCGGTCAGCGAAGCCCGCGCGGGCCACCTGCGCGGAGAGGTCGGTCCCCATCGGCGGAGCCAGCAGGAACGCGACGGCCAGCAACAGCGACACCACCAGGGCTGCGAGCACGGGATAGGCCCGCCCGGGTCCCCCGGCAGTTGGCGAGAGCCCGGCGCCGTGCATGTCCGGGGCGGCAGCATGGGTCGATGTCGGCACCGAGCAGTCGTACCACGGGGGCCTGGGTGTTAAGCAGGGGCCCCTGCTCTACCACAGGCGTGACAGGGTGCCCTTCCTTACATCTCCAGGACGCGTTCGGTGGCGGCGCGGGAGCGGCGGCCGGTGCGCAGGTACTCGTCGAGGAACTCGCCGGGGTCGTCGCGGCCGAGCAGCCGGACCACGCCGGCCAACTCCACGCCGTGCCGGGGCAGTTGGTCGCCGGCGCGGCCACGGACCAGCATCAGCGCGTTGCGGACCTGCGCGGCAAGCGTCCAGCCGGCCGTCATCGCCTCGGCGTCCGCCGGATCGACAAGGCCCGCGTCCCGAGCGGCGGCGAGCGCGTCGAGGGTACGCGTGCCGCGCAGCGCCGGGTACGCTCCCGCGTGCCGCAGTTGCAGTAGCTGCACCGCCCACTCGACGTCGGCCAGGCCGCCACGTCCCAACTTGGTGTGGGTGGCCGGGTCGGCGCCCCGGGGCAACCGCTCGGTCTCCACCCGCACCTTGATCCGGCGGATCTCGATGATCTGTTCCCGGGTGAGCCCGTCGGCCGGGTACCGGACCGGATCGACCATCTGCTCGAACCGGGTACCCAGGTCGGCGTCGCCGCAGACGCACCGGGCCCGCAGCAGCGCCTGCGACTCCCACACCCGCGACCAGCGGGCGTAGTACTGCTGGTATGCGGCGAGGCTGCGGACCAGGGGCCCCTGCCGGCCCTCGGGACGCAGGTCGGCGTCGACGCCCAGCGGCGGATCGGGGGCGGGCATGCCGAGCAGCCGACGCAGCTCCTCCGCCACGGTGTGGGCGGCGGCACTGGCCTCGCTCTCGCTGACGCCCGCCGGCGGGTCGTAGACGAAGAGCACATCGGCGTCGGAGAGGTAGTTGGACTCGTACCCGCCGAGGCGGCCCACCCCGACGACCGCGAACCTCAGTCCGGGCATGGCCGGCGCGGCCGCCCGAGCGGTCCGCAGCGCGGCGGCGAGGGTCGCGTCGGTGACCGCGGAGAGCGCGGTGCCGACCGCCGTGATGTCGGCCAGGCCGGGCGCCGGTCTCGCGCCGTCCGGGCGGGACGGGGCGAGCGACCCGGCGCGGCTGAGCACGTCGGTGCAGGCGAGCCGGAGCAGTTCCCGGCGGCGCAGCGCACGCACGGCACGGATCGCCTCGACCGGGTCGGTGTGCCGGGCCGCGGCGGCGGCGAACCCGTCCCAGAGCACCTCGCGCGGTCGTGGACTCAGCTCGCTCTCCTCGGCCAGCAGGCGCAGCGCCTCCGGCTCCCGGGTGAGCAGGTCCGCGACATACCGGGAGGAGGAGAGCACCCGGGCCAGCCGGCGGGCCACCGGCCCGGAGTCGCGCAGCAGCCGCAGGTACCAGGGGGTGCTGCCGAGGGCGTCGGAGACCTGGCGGTAGCTGAGCAGCCCCCGGTCGGGCTCGGGAGCGTCAGCGAACTCGC
This sequence comes from Micromonospora sp. LOL_024, assembly GCF_048060415.1. NCBI lineage: Bacteria > Bacillati > Actinomycetota > Actinomycetes > Micromonosporales > Micromonosporaceae > Micromonospora > Micromonospora sp. LOL_024. The sequence goes on along the minus strand of NZ_JBHMIS010000006.1, from coordinate 99,357 downwards.
TGAGCAGGACCGGCAGCAGGGTGCGCTGGATGGCGGCCGTGCGGCTCACCCCGCCGGTGAGGGCCTGCAGGTGACGCAGCGCGCCGGCCGGGTCGGCGAAGCCGAGGATCTCCAGGCGGTTGCGGGCCGCCTCCGGGGTCAGCCGCAGCCCGTCGGCGGGTACCCGGGCCACCGACTCCAACAGCGGTCGGTAGAGCAGTTTGGCGTGCAGGCGGCGTACCTCGGTGGCGTGGGTGACCCACTCGGCACGGAACTCCTCGACGGCGCTGCGGCCGGGGATGGCGGTGTAGCCGAGGGACGTCGCCAGCCAGCGCAGCGCCCCCGGCTCGGTCGGCACGGTATGGGTACGCCGCAGGCCCTGTAGTTGCAGGCGGTGTTCGACGCCGCGCAGGAAGCGGTAGCCGCGCAGCAGCGCCTCCCCGTCGGCCCGACCGACGTAGCCGCCGGTGACCAGCGCCCGCAGGGCTGGGATGGTGCCGGGGGCACGCAGCGCCTCGTCGCCCCGGCCGTGCACCAGTTGCAGCAGTTGTACCGCGAACTCGATGTCGCGCAGGCCGCCGGGGCCGCGCTTGATCTCGCGTTCCATCTCCTTGGACGGGATGTTCTCGATGATTCTCCGGCGCATCGCCCGGACGTCCTCGACCGCCTCCGGGCGCTCGGCGGCCTGCCAGAGCAACGGCGCCAGCGCATCGATCCACTCCTGGCCGAGCGCCAGGTCACCGGCGGCGGGGCGGGCCTTGAGCAGCGCCTGGAACTCCCAGGTACGGGCCCACCGCCGGTAGTACGCCAGATGGCTGGCCATGGTCCGCACCAACGGTCCCCGGTTGCCCTCGGGCCGCAGCGCGGCGTCGACCGGCCAGGCGACCAGCCCGCAGATGTGGATCAGCCGGGTGGCCACCGTGGTGGCGGCGGTCAGGTCTTCGTCCTCGGCCGCCACGAAGATCACGTCCACGTCGGAGACGTAGTTGAGTTCGCCGCCGCCACACTTGCCCATCGCGACCACGGCCAGCCGGGGCTCCCGGGTGCCCTCGGGCAGCTCGGCGAGCGCGATCGTGTACGCCGCGGACAGGGTGGCGTCGGCCAGCGCGGAGAGCGCGGCCATGGTCTGCTCCAGGCCGCGACCGCCGGTCAGGTCGGCCGCCGCGATCCGCAGCAGCGCCATGCGGTACGCCAGACGCAACACCACGACGGGACTGCCGGCGGCGGTGACATCCAGGTGTCCGTTGGCGGCGGGGGCCAGCCCGTCGCGCTCGGTACTCAGCACCGGCCACTGTTCGGGGTTGGCGACGAGGTGGTCGCCCAGCGCCGACGACGCGCCGAGCACGGCGATCAGCCGGCGGCGCAGCCCGGGGTCGTCGTGCAGGGCGGCGAGCACCGCCGAGTCCGTACCGTTGCCGCGGTTCCGGGCCGCTGCCGTGCGTTGCTCGGCCTCGGCCAGGCGGTGCAGCTGGCGCAGGGCCAGATCCGGGTCGGCGGCCCGGGACAGCGCGGTGAGCAGCTCCTGGGCCCGCTCGTCGGTGGGTTCCTGCTGTTCCGCTCGCCACAGGTCGAGCCCGTCCGGCCCGAGCAGGTCGGCGGCCCGGGCGACCGCGGTGTCGTCGACGACGCCGAAGCCGTAGCGGGCGAGCCGGCCGTTGGCCCTGGTCGGCCGGCCCATCAGTGCCCGAGCAGCGGCAGGCTGCGCCGCGACCCGCCGTCGTCCAGCTCGCCGAGGGCCAGGGCGGCGAACCGTGCGGCGAACGGCTGCCAGACCTCCTCGACGTCGGCCATCACCGCGTGACACGCGGAGATCACCAGTTGCGGGTCGTAGCCCAGCTCGGCCAGCAGAGCCGAGTCGGTCGCCCACTCGGCGATCATCCCGGTGTCGCACTCGATGTGGAACTGCAACCCCCAGGCCCGGTCGCCGAGCCGGAACGCCTGGTGCGGATAGCGGGTGGAGGCGGCCAACAGGGTGGCGCCGACGGGCAGCTCGGTGATCTCGTCGGCGTGCCACTGGAGCACGTCGGGGATCAACGGGACGTACCGGAAGAGCGGATCGGTCTCGGCGGCGTCGCGTCTGCCGACGACGGCGGGGCCGACCTCCGGACCGGACGGGCTGCGCGCCACGGTGCCGGCGTGGGCGGTGGCGAGCAGCTGCGCGCCGAGACAGACACCCAGGGTCGGCACCCGGTACCGGACGGCCTTGCGGAGCAGCCCCTCCACGGCCGGGAACCAGGTCGTCCCCGGCGCTCCGTCGGGCTGCGGACAGGCGTGCTGGTCGCCGCCGAGCACCACCAGGGCGGCGTTCCCGTCGAGGTCGGCGGGGAGCGGGTCGCCCGCGTGCGGGCGGACCACCGACAGCTCCAGTCCGGCCTCGGTCAGCCACTCCCCCAGCCGACGCGAGTCGTCGGTCGGGTCGTTCTCGATCACCAACGCGGTTGCCACGCCGTCGAGGCTATCCGGTCTCGCCGACAGGGGCGGCGCGCGGGACTAGGCTCTGCCGCTGTGTCCGCACCCACCACACCCGACGACGTCGTACGCCCACCGGCGCTGCGCCCCGGCGACACGGTGATGCTGGTGTCGCCCTCCGGGCCGACCCGGCCGGAGCGGGTCGCCCGGGGAGTCGAGCTGCTCACCGGCTGGGGGCTGCGGCCGGTACTGGCGCCCCACGCTTACGCCCGGCAGGGCTATCTGGCCGGCTCGGACGCGCTGCGGGCGGCCGACCTGAACACCGCCTTCGGTGATCCGCGGGTGCGGGGCGTGATCTGCATCCGCGGCGGCTACGGCGCGCAGCGGGTGGTGGACTCGATCGACATGGACCTGGTGCGCCACGATCCCAAGGTTGTGGCCGGTTTCTCCGACATCACCGCACTGCAGTTGGCGCTCTGGCGAGGTGCCCGGCTGGCCGGCGTGCACGGGCCGGGCGCGGCCTGGCGGGACGAGCGCACGCCGCTGTCCTCGGCGGAGTCCCTGCACGCGGCGCTGACCACCACCGAGCCGGTGACCGTCCGTGCCGTAGAAGGCGAGGAGACCTTCGGCGTACGCACACCGGGCCGGACGGTGGGTCGCCTGCTGGGCGGCAATCTCTGCCTGGTGGTGGCCTCGGTGGGTACCCCGGACCTGCCCGACCTGACCGGGGCGGTGCTGCTGCTGGAGGATGTGCAGGAGCCGCCGTACAAGGTTGACCGGATGCTCACCCAGCTGCGCCGGGCGGGCGCGCTGGACAGGCTCGCCGGGGTGGCGGTGGGCCAGTTCACCGACTGCGCCGACGGCTGGGACACCGGCGTCGCCGACGTGCTTGCCGAACGTCTAGGTGACCTGGGCGTACCGGTGCTGGGCGGCCTGCCGATCGGCCACGGCCCCGGCCAGCTCACGGTGCCGGTCGGCACCCTGGCCACCCTCGACGCCGACGCCGGCAGGCTCACGGTCTCCCCCGCCGTCCGCTGACCGCTCGGCCGTCGGGGCCGGGCACCCGCCCGCGTGGGACCCCGGCCGCGACCGGGGCCGCCGCCAACCTGCCCGGTTTCGCCGGAACTGCCGGTTCATCCGGATCGGGGCGGGGATTGCCAGCCCGCTGACAGCGTCGCCACGGGCCACGCTTAGCCGAGATGGTCACTGTCGGTGATGTCATCGCATCACCGACGAGTTGGAGGACAGATGTCCCGCAACATCTCGAAGAAGCATCTGCTGGCCGGGCTGGCGGCCGCTGGCGTGCTCGGCGCAGGGATCGCCGCCCCCACCGTGGCGCTCGCCGACGACCGGAACACCCCGAGCGCCAGCGCCGAGGCGCAGCAGGGCGGCAAGGCCGACGGCGAGCGGCCGGGTCGCGGCGCGGCGTTCGCCGAGGCGCTGGCCGAGGAGTTGGGCGTACCGGCCGAGAGGGTCACCGAGGCGCTGGAGAAGCTGCGGGAGCAGCACCGTCCGGCGGATCGGCCGGGCGGCGAGGGCCGCAAGGGACACCCGGGTCGCGGCGACGACGAGGGTCGGCCCGGTGACCGCACGGAAATGCGGGCCGAGCGGCTCGCGCAGGCGGTCGAGGACGGCAAGCTCACCCAGGAGCAGGCCGACGCCATCACCGCCGCCGTCGAGGCCGGTGTCCTCGGCGGCCCGGGCTCCCCGGGCGGTCACGGCCCCACCGACGACTGACCCGCGGGCCGAGTGCCGCACGGCACTCGGTCACGGTCGGCCCCGCAACGCTGGTATGGCGGTGTCCGCGCCACGACGACACCGCCATACCAGCGGCACGGGGTGGATCAGGCACGCAGTTCGCGTGACTCAGGCGATGCAGGCGCAGACGATCAGCGCGGCACCGAAGTGGCTGGCGGCGCTGACCCGGGCAACCGGGTGCGGCTCGTCGGAGCAGACGACCTCACCGAGCTTGCCCGGGGTGATCAGGTCCAGCACGAAGAAGGCCAACGCCATGATGCCGAGACCGATCAGCCCGAAGATCACCGTCGAGGCCAGGCCCTTGGCGAAGTCGCTGTAGCTGGTCAGGATCGCGGTGAAGACGATGCCGGCGACACCGAGCTGGTTGGCGGCGAGCAACAGGCCGGCGTTGGCGTTGCGGCGTACCCAGATGAGGTCCCGCAGTCTACCTGGGGTGAGCAGGTCGACCAGCACGAAGCCGGCCGCCATCAGGCCGACCCCGACGACCCCGAACACCACGCTCTGCCAGGCTCCGCTGAGCAGATCCTCCAGCACCGGCTGCCTCCCGACCATCTCCGTCCGGCGGGTGCCGGCACGGTGATCGAGACGATAGCGGCACCACGCAACGCGGGACAGCCCGGCGGCTACAGCGACAGGTACCGCTGGCGCTCGTACGGGGTGACCTCGCGGCGGTACTGCTCCCACTCGGCGCGCTTGTTGCGCAGGAAGAAGTCGAAGACGTGCTCGCCGAGCACCTCGGCGACCAGTTCCGAGCCGGCCATCACGTCGATGGCCTCGGCGAGGTTCTCCGGCAGTGGCTCGTACCCCATCGCCCGCCGCTCGGCGCTGGTCAGCGCCCACACGTCGTCCTCGGCGCCCGGCGGCAGCTCGTACCCCTCCTCGATGCCCTTCATCCCGGCACCGAGCAGCACCGCGAACGTCAGGTACGGATTGGCCGCCGAGTCGGGCGAACGGACCTCCACCCGGGCCGAGTTCGGCTTGCCGTACGCCGGGACGCGGACCAGCGCGGAGCGGTTCAGGTGCCCCCAGCAGACGTACGCCGGGCTCTCCGTGACCCGGTCCGGCAGGGCCTGCGGGAAGAGTCGCTTGTACGAGTTGACCCACTGGTTGGTGACCGCGGTGTACTCCCGCGCGTGGGTCAGCAGTCCGGCGATGAACGCCCGGGCCACCTTGGAGAGCTTCATCGGGTCGCTGGCGTCGTGGAACGCGTTGCGTTCTCCCTCGAAGAGCGACAGGTGGGTGTGCATCCCGCTGCCCGGCTGGTCGGTGAAGGGCTTGGGCATGAAGGTGGCCTGCACACCGGTGGAGAGCGCCACCTCCTTCACCACGTGCCGGAAGGTCATGATGTTGTCGGCGGTGGTCAGCGCATCGGCGTAACGCAGGTCGATCTCCTGCTGGCCGGGGGCGACCTCGTGGTGGCTGAACTCCACCGATATCCCGATCCGCTCCAGCGACAGCACCGCCTGGCGGCGGAAGTCCCGCGCCACCGCGTGGGTGGTGTGCTCGAAGTAGCCGCCGGTGTCCACCGGCACCGGCACCGTGCCGTCCAGCGGCCCGTTCTCCAGCAGGAAGAACTCGATCTCGGGGTGGGTGTAGAAGGTGAAGCCCTTCTCGGCCGCCCGGGACAGGGCCCGGCGCAGCACGTGCCGGGGATCGGCCCAGGAGGGCCCGCCGTCGGGCAGCAGGATGTCGCAGAACATCCGGGCGCTCTCGCCGCTGACCCCGCCCTCGAAGGGGAAGACCTGAAAGGTGGTCGGGTCGGGCATGGCGACCATGTCCGACTCGAAGACCCGGGCGAAGCCCTCGATCGCCGAGCCGTCGAATCCGATGCCCTCCTCGAAGGCCGCCTCCAGCTCGGCAGGGGCGACGGACACGCTCTTGAGCGTGCCGAGCACATCGGTGAACCAGAGCCGGACGAAGCGGATGTCCCGCTCTTCCAGCGTACGGAGGACGAACTCCTGCTGACGGTCCACTGCCCCAACCTTCCGCGACTCTTGTCCGCCTTCGACCGGGCTTCGCCCGACCTGACCGACCAGTCTCCACCGACCCGATTACGCAGACGTTAACCGAACCGGCGCCGTCGCGTCCCGTCCAGTCCCGACCGTCGGTCGCGTCACGGCCCGCCGCCGCCCACGCCCGCGTGTCGAGCCCGCACGGCTGGGGCAAGATTGGGGCATGACCACCCTGCGTCTCGCCCTGTGCCAGGTCAACCCCCGCGTCGGCGACCTCACCGGCAACGCCCGCACCGTGCGTACCTGGGCCCGCCGGGCCGCCGGCTCCGGTGCCCAGCTGGTCCTGTTCCCGGAGATGATGCTGACCGGATATCCGGTGGAGGACCTGGTCTTCCGGCGGTCCTTCGTCGCCGCGTCGAAGGCGGCGCTCGAACAGCTCGCCCGCGATCTCGCCGCCGACCGGCTGGGTGAGCTGCCGGTCCTGGTCGGCTACCTGGACGCCGACGGTCCGCCGCAGGTCAGCGCAGACGCCGAGCCGGGCCGAGGGGCGCGCAACGCCGCCGCGCTGCTGCACCGGGGCGAGATCGTCGCCACCTACTTCAAGCACCATCTGCCCAACTACGGCGTCTTCGACGAGGACCGCTACTTCGTGCCGGGCGACATGCTCACCGTGGTCCGCCTAGGTGGCGTGGACGTGGCGTTGACCATCTGCGAGGACCTGTGGCAGGCCGGCGGCCCGTTCGCCGCAGCCCGGCGAGCCGGCGTGGGGCTGGTGGTCAACATCAACGGCTCGCCGTACGAGTTGAACAAGGACGACCTGCGCCTGCCGGTGGTACGCCGGCGGGCCGCCGAGGCCGGGGCCACCATCGCCTACGTCAACATGACCGGCGGACAGGACGAGTTGGTCTTCGAGGGTGACTCGATGATCGTGGAGGCGGACGGGACACTGCTGGCCCGGGCACCGCAGTTCGTCGAGCACCTGCTCGTGCACGACGTGGATCTGCCCGCCGCAGCAGAGAGCGGCACGGCGGCCGACGGGGTGGAGCCTGCCGAGGGGTTGCGGGTGGTGCGCCGTGCCGTCGAGGGCGCGCTGCCGGCGCCGACCGGCCCGATCTCGGCCGGTCCGGTGGCCACCGGCGGAATCATCGAGCCGGTCGCCGACGAGGCCGAGGTGTGGCAGGCGCTGGTGCTCGGGCTGCGCGACTACGTCGACAAGAACGGGTTTCCCTCGGTGGTGCTCGGGCTCTCCGGCGGCATCGACTCGGCGGTGGTCGCGGCCATCGCGGTGGACGCGCTCGGCGGTGGACGGGTGGTGGGGGTTTCCCTGCCCAGCCAGCACTCCTCGGAACACAGCCGCTCCGACGCGGCCGACCTGGCCAAACGCACCGGCCTGGACTACCGGGTCGAGCCGATCCAACCGATGGTCGACACCTTCCTGGCGAACATGTCGCTGTCCGGGGTGGCGGTGGAGAACCTTCAGGCCCGGGTACGCGGCGTCATCCTGATGGCCCTGTCGAACCAGGAGGGGCACCTGGTGCTGACCACTGGCAACAAGAGCGAACTGGCGGTCGGCTACTCGACTCTGTACGGCGACTCGGTCGGCGGCTACAACCCGATCAAGGACGTGTGGAAGACGCTGGTCTGGCGGCTCGCCAAGTGGCGTAACGCCGAAGCGAAACGGTCGGGTGGGACGCCACCGATCCCGGAGAACTCGATCGGCAAGCCGCCCAGCGCCGAGTTGAGCCCGGGCCAGCTCGACAGCGACTCGCTGCCGGACTACGACGTGCTGGACCCGATTCTGATCGGCTACATCGACGGCGATCTCGGCCGTGAGGGTCTGGTCGCCTCCGGCCACGACCCGGCCGTGGTGGACAAGGTGCTGCGGATGGTGGATACCGCCGAGTACAAGCGCCGCCAGTCCGCGCCGGGTACGAAGATATCCATGAAGGCGTTCGGTCGGGACCGGCGGCTGCCGATCACCAACCGGTGGCGCGAGCACGGCTGACCCACCTCCGCTGCAGTGACATCCTGCACTGCACCCTGCCGCCAGCGGGGCCGCCGGTGCGACGATCGCGGCATAACCCGGGGACCGCGTACGCGGCCTCGAGGAAGGAGAAGCCATGCGGGACTCCACTCCGGCCGAGGTGACCGCCCTGTACGGCGGTCCCGCCACCCGCCGGATCCGCACCCGCGACCTGCTCGCCGCCAAGGAGCGCGGCGAAAAGTGGTCGATGCTCACCTCGTACGACCAGTACACGGCCTCGATCTTCGACGCAGCCGGGATACCGGTGCTGCTGGTGGGCGACTCGGCGGCGAACAACGTGTTCGGCTACGAGACGACCCTGCCGGTGACCGCCGAGGAGCTGCTGCCGCTGGTGCGGGCGGTCGTCCGCGCCACCCGGCAGGCGTTGGTCGTCGGCGATCTGCCGTTCGGCTCATACGAGGAGGGTCCGACGCAGGCGCTGCGCACCGCCGTCCGGTTCATGAAGGAGGGCGGTTGTCACGCCGTGAAACTGGAGGGTGGCCAGCGCTGCGCCGCGCAGATCGAGGCGATCGTCGGCGCCGGCATCCCGGTCATGGCGCACATCGGTTTCACCCCGCAGCGTGAGCACACGATCGGCGGCTACCGGGTGCAGGGCCGTGGCGAGGCCGCCGACGAGGTGCTGGCCGACGCGCGGGCGGTGGCCGAGGCGGGCGCCTTCGCGGTGGTGCTCGAGATGGTGCCCGGCGACGTCGCCAAGCGGGTCACCACCGAGCTGCCGATCCCGACCGTCGGCATCGGAGCCGGCCCGCAGACCGACGCCCAGGTGCTGGTCTGGCAGGACATGGCGGGCCTGCGTGCCGGCAGGACGCCGCGTTTCGTCAAGCGTTACGCCGACCTGGCCGAGGTGCTCGGCGAGGCGACCCGCCGCTTCGCCGAGGACGTGCGTGGCGGCGAGTTCCCTACCGCCGAACACACCTTCTGAGTCCACCTGGTACCCGCCGCTGGCCGTCCCCGGCGGCGGGTACCAGGTGTCGACTGGACATGCGCTCAGGCAACATGGTCGTGAGCGTGGACCCGCCAGCCGGACCAGCCGGACGAAGCTGGCGCTGGTGGAGTGCGCTACGGCCCGGCCCCGGGCTGTTGTGGTGGCTGCCCGGGAGCACCCGTGCTCCTCTGGGTCCCGCCCTCGGCCGGCTCGCGACACTCCTGATCGGCGTCCTGGTCCTGGCGCTTGGCCAGATCCTCGGTTACCAGTGGTTGCCGCGCCTGGACGCCCAGCAGGGCGAGCGAGATTCCGGGCAGGCCACTAGGATCCTCACTCGTGAATCGATTTCGTACCTCCTTTTTTCCGTTGGCCTGCGCCGTGCTGCTCGCGCTGACCGCCTGCGGCGACGAGGACGGCACCGCCGAATCCTCGCCGTCGACCGCCTCGACCACCACCGCGGCTGCCCCCGCCACCGCGGCGCCGTCGACGGCCACGGCGGCGGACGTAGTGGGCGACAAGAAGCTCTGCGAGTCGGCGAAGGAGACCAGTCAGGAGATGAGGAACGCCCTCGTCGAGGCCGTCAAGGCCGGTGACGACCCGTCGCCGGCCCTGTTCAAGGAGATCCTCGGCGGGCTGGAGGAGAAACTGGTGACGCTGGCCGCCACCGGCACCGGCGACAGCAAGGTCGCCGCCGCGCTGGGCAAGTTCGGCACCGAGGCCGGGCGGGCGGCGGCAGCCCCGGATCCGGCAACGGCCGCCGACAACCCGGCCTTCGAGAAGGCCGGCGTGGACCTTAGCGCCGCCTGCAAGACGACCGGCGTCGACGCCACCTTCTGATCCGTCTTTCTCACGAGGGTTGCCCTCCACCGGCACGTCGCCCGCGGCGGGCGGACGCAGCGAATCCGCGCCGGCGGGCCGCAACCGTCCGGGCCACGAGACGGCCGGGTGGGCAAGGGCATCTCAGAGGTCGGTGACGCGGATCCCGGCGTGCGCCTTGTAGCGCTTGTTGATGGCGATCAGGTTGGCGGTGAACGCCTCGATCTGATGGGCGTTGCGCAGCCGCCCGGCGTAGAGGCCCCGCATGCCCGGGATGCGGGCGGCGAGCGCGCCGACTGTGCCGACCAGCTCCCGCTCCTCGGTGCAGATCAGCACGTCCAGCTCGATCCGGTCGATCTCAGGGTCGGCCAGCAGCGGGGCGCTGACGTGGTTGAACGCCGCGCAAACCCGGGAGTCGGGCAGCAGCGCGGCGGCCTGCTGAACGGCGCTGCCCTCAGGCACCGGCAGGGCGTACGGGCCCTGCTTGTCGAAGCCCAGGGGGTTGACGCAGTCCACGACGATCTTGCCTGCGAGTGGTTCGGCGAGGGCACCGACGGTGGCGGCGTGCCCGTCCCAGGGCACCGCGATGATCACCACGTCACTGCGGCGGGCCACCTCGTCGTTGTCGGCCCCGGTGACGCTGCCAGCGGACGGCACGCCAGGCAGGGCGGCGATCTCGGCGGCCGACTCGGCCGCCCGCTGCGCGGAACGGGACCCGATCAGCACCGCGAGGCCCGACCGGACGAACCGGTAGGCGAGCCCCCGGCCCTGGTCGCCGGTACCACCGATGATGCCGACGGTGAGCCCGGAAACGTCGGGCAGGGTGCTCGCGTCGTATGCCATGGTCGTCATCCTGCCAAACCCGCCGCCCGGCAGCAGCGGCCGGCGCTGTGACAATCCCCGCTGGCCGGGCCGGCGGTCCGGACGGTTCAGCTCGACCGGGCAGACCCAGCTCACGGCGGACCGGTCAGCCGGCCGCCTTCCGCGCGGTGCCGGAGCGCCCGGCTGACGCCGCGCGTCCGGCGCTCCTGGGAACCGCCTTCTTCGCGGGCGACCTCTTCGCCACAGCCTTCTTCGCGGCCGTCTTCCTGGCCGGGGCATTCTTCGCTGGGGTCTTCTTGGCCGGAGCCTTCTTCGCCGTCGCCGTCGTGCGCGCCGGGGTCCGGGATGCCGCCGAGGTGGTCTTGCGGGCCGCCGCCTTCTTCGCTGGTGCCTTCGCCGCCGTCGCCGTAGTGGTCCTCCGCGCCGACGCCTTCTGCACCGCCGAACTCGCCTTCTTCCCGGGGGCTGCCTTGCGGGCCGGGGCGGCCCTACGGGCGGGAGCCTTCGTCGCCGTGGTCCGCGCGGTCGCCGTCTTCTTCGCGGGCGTCCGTTTCGCCGATGCCGCGATCTTACGCGCGCCGCTCACGGTCCGCGGCGACGTCGAGGCGGTCTTCTTGGCGGACGCGGCCTTCGCGGCGCTCTTCCTCGCGGGTGCGGCCTTCGCCGACACGGTCTTCTTCGCCGGTGCCGTGGCCGCGATCGTCCTGCGCGCCGACGAACTGGCCCCGGACGTGGGCGCGGTGCCGCTCCCGCGACGGGTGGACTGGTTACGGGCGAGGCCCGCGGTGCGTTCCGTCGCGGCGGTCTTCCTCGCGGACGTACGCTTAGCTGCCGGGCGGGTGGCCTGTTGTGCTTCGGCCATCTCGGTTCCCTCCTTGGGGACGTGCTGCCGCCTTCGCGACGCACGCAGTACCTCGACGCGGGAGGCGTCCCGCGCCGTCTACTTCTCCTCCCCTGTCCAGCGGGCGTCCTCGGCCTCCCACGCCTCGTTACGCTCCCGCACCTGTTGCAGGGCGTTCTCCGCGTCGGCAGCCGAGTCGTACGGTCCAAGAACATGCCGGGCAGGGCACACGTCGGCATCGGTCTCGACCCGGTGGTGCCGCGTACACCAGTAGTGGTGTCCGCGTCCGCTGTCGCTCATGGGATCACTGTGCACCGGGAGACGACCGCCCGCCACCGGAACACCGCAAGTCACCAGGCTCTTCCACAGTAGACGTGCTCGGCGGACGGCGGGCCGAACCGCGAAAATCGGCACCCTGTCTCCCGGCTTCTCGACGCTGCACGCGGGCCGGTAGAACGATCAGGCCGGTAGCGGCTCCACCGGGATCCACAGCTCGGCGTCGGCATGGCCGCCATCCGCCGCGATCCGGGTACGGGAGATCTCCGGTCCGGGCCGCAGCTGGTACGGGTTGGACGGCAGCCACTGGGTGAAGACGTCCCGCCACAGGTGCTGCACCGCCGTCGGGAACGCCCCGGAGGTCTCGAACACCGCCCAAGCCCCCGCCGGCACCGGCAGCACGTCCAGGTCGCCGGGCACCTCGGCGTCGGTGACCACGCCGTACCAGTAGTCCAGCTCGGTGCCTTCCGCCCGGTCGCCGGTGAGGCCGTCGCTGACGTTGACGATTCCCGCCGGCTCCTGGTCGGAGAGTGCCTCGATCCGTTCGCGGACCGCCGGTTCGATGCCCTTGACGAACGCCACGATGGCCGGGTTCATGCCCTCGTGCACCAGCGGCACCCGGGCCCTACGCCCAGCCAGCTGGAACGATTCCTTGCGCACGATGCGGTAACGCATGCTGCTGCTCCCTTCGACGGTGAGGCGGAAGGACATCCGGGGCTGGGCACGCAGTTCGGCGCCGGTACGCCGGGCCTCGCCCGGACCGATCCCGTGCACGGCCTTGAACGCCCGGGCGAACGCCTCGGCCGAGCCGTACCCACAGCGGACCGCGATGTCGAGCAGTGTCTGCTGGCCCGCCACCACCTCCGCTGCCGCGACGGTGAGCCGGCGACGCCGCACATACTCCGACAGTCCGACGCCGGCCAGCGCGGAGAACAGCCGCCGGAAGTGGAACTCCGACGTGACCGCGATCCGCGCCAGCTCGGCGGCGTCCACCGGCCGGTCGAGGTGTCGCTCGACGTGGTCCATGGCCTGGTTTAGCCGCTCCAGCATCCCGGGTCTCCTTCCTTGTGCCAGCCACGCTATGACGTCGCCGACGCCCACGACCCGACATACTGTGCCCGGTCCGGTCGGGCGGCTAGCAGACGGACACGTTTACGAGACATCAGCCGCAGCGGCGGTTCCCGGCCGCCCCGGTGGTCACCCACCGTGGCCCGCTCAGCCTGTTCGCGCTGAGCAAGATGCGGACAGTAGGTTGCCTGTGAAACCCTCTTCCGAGAATCCCTCATCAGTCGACCCTGGAGACGCACGTGGCCAACCTCGACACCGCCCTGAAGGACGCCATGACGATCGACGGCGCGATCGGCATCGCGCTCGTCGACTACACCAGCGGGATGACCCTCGGCGTTGCCGGCGGCACCCCGGAGATCGACCTCACCGTCGCCGCCGCCGGCAACACCGACGTGGTACGCGCCAAGATGCGCACCATCGAGATGCTGAAGCTGAACGACAACATCGAGGACATGCTGATCACCCTCGGCAGCCAATACCACATCATCCGGCCGCTGAACGGCCCCAACGGCAAAGGGCTGTTCCTCTACCTGATGCTCAGCAAGACCCGGTCCAATCTGGCGCTCGCCCGGCACCGGTTGCGCAGCATCGAGGAGCAGCTGGAGCTGTGAACACCGGCGACGCCTTCCTGCCCCGCCGCGCCGCACAGCGACCGGACCTCCCGCCGCCGGTGACGTTCCCACCGTCGCTGGCCGGCAACCCGTCGCTGCCGTACCCGGCGATCGGCAACGAGCTGCACGAACTGCGTCTACAGATCCCCGGCGTACGGGGAAGTGTGCTGGGCGGCGTGGACGGCCTGCTCATCACGCACGACGTACCGGACGGCCAGGACCCCGACGACCTGGCCGCGATGGCGGCGGCGACCTTCGGCCTCGGCCGGCAGGTCAGCCTCCGCCTCGGTCAGGGCGAGTTCCGCCAGTCCACCGTCCGCAACGAGTCCGGCTATTTCGCCGTGTACGCCGTCGGCCCGCAGGCCCTGCTCTCCGTGGTCGGCGCCGACGCCATCAACGTGGCTCGCCTGCACCTGCACGCCCCACCGGTAGCGGAACGCCTCGCCAAACTCCTCGCCGACGCCTAAGCCAGCGCCGTCCCTCATCTGGGCGGTGGCCGGCGGGCGTGGACGCCCGGTCAGACCGCGCCCGTCGAGCCATCGGTCAGCTCACGCAGAATATCCGCATGGCCGGCATGCCGGGACGTCTCCTCCACCAGATGCACCAGGATCCACCGCAACGAAACCTCCCCGAGCTGCGGGTGGGAAACCACATGATCGAGGTCGAAACGCGCCGCCACCTCGCGGGAGTGGGCGCACTCCGCCAAGTACGCCGCGGACAACCGCTCGACGGTGTCCGCCTCGGCCAGGGCGAAACTGGCCGCCGCGTCCTCCTCGGAGGTGAGGTAGAAGTCCCCCGGCCCGGGGGCGAGCAAACACCGGAACCAGTTCCGCTCCACGACCGTGAGGTGCCTGACCAGGCCGGCGAGCGTCGTCGCCGACGGCACCAGCCGGTGGGCAGCGTCGGCGTCGGAGATCCCGTGCAGCTTGCGCAGCACCACGGCACGGTGAAAGTCGAGAAAGGCGTCGAGCACAGCGCGTTCGTCGCCTGTACTCGCCATGATCACAGCGGCTACATGATCGGGCCGGCCCTCCACCATCCCCGGACCCTAACGGCACCCCACGTACCCCCGCTGCCCCGTGCCCGGCGAGCGGGCGCAGCCGCCGTACCGGCAGACCCGGGAGCAGGCAACCTGAAGGGCGGCAACGAGCTGGTGGGCGACGGACGAGTCGACCTGTACGCCGGATTCTGTGCGCGGCGCGTACCCACAGGGGGCTTCGCGCCGGCGGCGGTCATCCATCTCGGCCTGCCGTTGCCGGCAGGCTCTTGCGGCCTACCCGCAGACATCGGGCGGGCAGCCCTCCAGCGTCTGCGCGGGTCGTCATCTTGCGGTGACGGCCCTTTCTTGGCCTTGCTCCGGGTGGGGTTTACCGAGCCACCCCGGTCGCCCGGGGTGCTGGTGGGCTCTTACCCCACCGTTTCACCCTTACCGGCCCCGTTGGGGCTGGCGGTTTGTTTTCTGTGGCACTGTCCCGCGGGTCGCCCCGGGTTGCCGTTAGCAACCACCCTGCCCTGTGGAGTCCGGACGTTCCTCGGCGACGGGCCGCAGCCCGCCGACGCGACCGCCCGGTCGACTCGTCCGTCGCGTACTCATCCTAGCGACACCGCGTCCGCGTCTATTGCCCTGGCTGCTCGGCGTTGATCGCGGGTGCCGGCGCCGGATGATGGCTGGGTGACGATGCCGCCGTTCACCGAGCGAGCAGCGGCGCAGCTGCCTGCCGTCCGGCTGGAGTTCACCTCAGTCGACATTTGTCGATGTACTGCCGGTGGGTCCGCTCCTGTCGGGCGGGTGACCTGGGAGAGTTCGAGGCAGGGGACTAGCCTGCGGATCATGGACCTTTCCAACGCCGCGTTGCTGCTCGCCGCCGGCCTGGCCGCGGGTACGGTCAACGCGGTGGCCGGGGGTGGTTCGCTGATCACGTTTCCGGCGCTGCTCGCGGTCGGGTTGCCGCCGGTGCCGGCGAACGTCACCAATTCGCTGTCGGTCGCGCCCGGGTACGCCGCCGCCGTGGTGGGCAGCCGGATGGACCTGCCGCGCCGGCGGCTGCTGGCCGCGATGCTGCCCACTGCGGTCGCCGGTGCGCTGGTCGGTGCCGGATTACTGCTGGTCACCCCGGCACGGGCGTTCGAGTTGGTTGTTCCCTTCCTGGTGCTGGGGGCGACCGCCGTGCTGGCGTTCCAGGATCCGTTGCGCCGGCTGGTCGGCAACCCCCGTGACCTGCTACCGCGTCGCCGGGCCGGCACGGTCCAGGTAGTGGTGGCGCTGGCCGCAGTGTACGGCGGCTACTTCGGCGCGGCCGTCGGAGTGATGCTGGTCGCCGGGCTGGCCCTGGCCCTGGACGCCACGCTGGCCCGGGTGAGCGCGATCAAGAACCTGCTGTCAGCCGTGATCGGCCTGACCACGGTGGTCGTCTTCGCCATCGCCGGGCCGGTGAACTGGGCTGGGGTGGCGGTGATCGCGCCGGCCACCCTGGTCGGCGGGTACGCCGGTGCCCGGCTGGTCCGCCGCCTACCGCCGGTGGTGTTGAAGACCGTCATCGTCGTCTTCGGCACCACCATCGGCCTATACCTGCTGTGGCGCGCGCTGTCCTGACCGCGCCGCGGCGGTGGAGTGTTGGCAGGGGGCCCTCCTTACACCTCGGCGAGGTGGGCGGTCTCGTTGACGGAGCGGACGGCGACACCGCCGTCGGGCCAGCGGTCCAGCACCGAGACGCCGGCGGCGTCGAGGTAGAGCCGGTGCAGGAAGGCGTCGCCGGCGGCGAGCGCGTCGCGCAGCATCAGCTTGATCGGTGAGACGTGTGAGACCAGCACGACTGTCTGACCGGGGTATGCGGCGAGCAGCCGTTCGGTCACCCGGGCGCAGCGCTGCGCGACCTGGGTGAACGACTCACCGTCCGGTGGGGCGATCCGGGGTGAGGCGAGCCAGGCGTCGAGTTCTCCCGCCCAGCCGGCGCGCACCTCGGCGAAGGTGCGTCCCTCCCAGGCACCGAAGTCGCACTCGATGAGGTCGTCGTCTCGGCGTACCGGGACGTCACCGACGGCGGCGGCGATCGCCTCGGCGGTCGCCGTACAGCGGGACAGTGGTGAACTGGTGACGGCCGCGACGTCGGGGGTGAGCGCGGCCACCCGGGCGGCGGTCGCCCGCACCTGGGCCCGGCCCTTGGCGCTGAGCGGGATGTCGCCGCGGCCGGAGTAGCGGCCCTGCTCGGTGTACTCGGTCTCGCCGTGCCGGACCAGGATCAGCCGGGTGGCGGTGAAGGTGGGCCGGGGTTCCCAGGAGACCGGCGCGGTGCTGAGGTCGGCCCCCGGAGCCTGGGTGCGGGCGGCCACCTCGGCCGCGCCACCGCCGGCCGGCTCCGGGCCGCCGAGGCGGCGCGGCGACTCGACCACGCGTGGCGGCGCGACGGCGGGTACGGCGGTGCCCGAGGTCGCGGCGGCATCCATGGCGGCGTTGGCGAGCGCGTCAGCGTGGGTGTTGCGGTCCCGGGGGATCCAGCTGAATCGGACGGCGGCGAACCGGCCGACCAGCTTGGCGGCCTCGGCGGCCAGCGGGCGCAGGCCGGGGTGCTTGATCTGCCAGCGGCCACACATCTGCTCGACCACCAGTTTGGAGTCCATCCGCACCTCGACCTCGTCGACGCCCAGTTCGGCGGCGGCGGCCAGGCCGGCGATCAGTCCCCGGTACTCGGCGACGTTGTTGGTGGCGGTGCCGATGGCCTCCTTCCGTTCGGCCAGTACCGCACCGGTCGCCGGGTCGCGGATCACCACGCCGTACCCGGCCGGGCCGGGGTTGCCCCGGGATCCACCGTCGGCCTCGACGACGACCGTACGCGGCGCCACCGCTACAGCCCGGACTCGTTGGTGCGGATCATGATTCGGCGGCAGTCCTCGCAGCGGACCACCTCGGCAGGGTCGGCCTTGCGGATGCGGGACAGGTCCGCGCCGGAGATGTCCAGCCGGCAGCCGCCGCAGCGGCCAGCGGCCAGCAGCGCCGCGCCGAGTCCGGTGTCACCGCGGATCCGGTCGTAGAGCTGCACCAGGTCGGCGGGGAGGTCGTTGGCGAGGGGCTGCCGGGCGGAGCGCTTGAACTCCTCCTCGCGGCCGATCTCGGCGAGGCTGTCGTCCCGCCGCTGTCCGGTGACGATCCGCCGCTCGCGCGCCTCGGTCAGCCGCCGCTCGATGCCGTCCAGTACCGCCTGGGCCGTTTCCCGCTGCTCCATCAACTCCAGCTCGGCGTCCTCCAGGTCGCTCTGCCGCCGGTTGAGCGAGACCAGTTCGTGCTGCAGGGCTTCCAGCTCCCGGGCCGGACCGGTACCGACGGCGAGCCGGTCCTCGTCCTTGGACTTGCGGGCCCGGACCTGGTCGACGTCTTTCTCCAGCCGGGCGATGTCGCGATCCAGGTCGTCGACTGCGACCTGGGCGCGGACCCGCTCGTCCTCCAGGGCGGACAGCTCGCGCGCGAGGGCCTCCAGTTCGGCGCGCTCCGGCAGCGACCGCCGCCGGTGGGCGAGCTGGGCGAGCGCGGTGTCGATCGCCTGGAGGTCGAGCAGGCGGCGCTGGACCTGGGGGTCAGCCTTCACGGGCGGGCTCCTTGTCGTCCGCGGCGGGTTCGCCCGCTGCGGGTGGGGCGGCGTGTACGGTCCACGGGTCGGTGGCCAGGTCGGACACCAGCGTCTCGACGCCGGGTGCGGCCCGCAGCACCGCGGCAAGGTCGTCCAGCCAGGGCCGCTCGGTGGCCCAATGGGTGGCGTCGAGCAACGCCGGTCCGTCGCTGGCCAGGTGCTCGCCGGCCGGATGGTGACGTAGGTCCGACGTGAGGTACGCGTCTACCCCGGCGGCGACCGCGTCGGCGAGGAAGCTGTCTCCCGCGCCGCCGCAGACTGCCAGGGTACGCACACTCCGGTTCGGGTCGCCGGCCGCGCGTACCCCGACGGCGGTTCGTGGGAGTACGGCGGCGGCCCGCCGGGCCAGCTCGGCCAGGGTCAGCGGCTGCGGCAGCCGGCCGATCCGACCGGCTCCCCGGCCCTGTCCGGCGGCGGGGGTACCCGGACGGGACGGTTGCAGCGGGCGTAGGTCGACCAGACCGAGCCGGGCGGCGAGGGCGTCGGAGACCCCGGGGACGGCGACGTCGGCGTTGGTGTGCGCGACGTGGAGTGCCACATCGGCCCTGATGAGCTGGTGGATGATCCGACCCTTGTACGTCGTCGGGGCCACCGAGGAGACTCCGCGCAGCAGCAACGGATGGTGAGCGATGATCATGTCGGCGCCGGTGTCGAGCGCCTCCGTGACGGTCTCGGGCACCAAGTCGACGACGCAGAGGATCCGGCGTACGGGGGCGCACGGGTCACCGAGCACCAGCCCGACCCGGTCCCATTCCTCGGCCCAGGCGGGCGGGTAGCGCCGTTCCAGCTCGGCCACCACGTCGGCGACGGTTGGCGCGGCTGTGGTTGTGCTCACGGCGGGCCAGCTTACCGGCGTCGCTGCCTCCTCGGGACGTCACCCGGTCGGACCGGGTGCGAGCCCGGGCCGCGGCATTCGCCGCGGCCCGGTAGGACGTGTGTGCGCCCGCCGGAGAGGCGGGTGCCGGTGACCCGGGGGCGGGGTTGTTGACCGGGGGCTTCCGCCACCGGAGGCGTTAGTCGGGGGCCCTTCCTTTCATCCGGTGCGGCAGAGGTGGTCGCGGACGGCGGTCAGGGGCAGCGCCCAGGGGAAGGCGTGCTGGTGCCGCTCACCCGTGCCGGGTGGGTGCAGCGGAAAGACGTCGTCGCCGAAGAGCACGCTCACCCCCCACTCGGCGAGCCGGGCGATGCCCGCCCGGAAGGCGGGGTGGGCGGCCATCGCCGCGTTGGTGTACGGGACGGCCACCAGCGGCACTCCCCTGCCCTGCGCCTCGACCAGCAGCCCGAGGGCGAGGGTGTCGGTAATGCCGGCCACCCACTTGTTGATCGTGTTGACGGTCGCCGGACAGACGATCATGGCACCGGCGGTCGGCAGCACGTCCGGGTCGCCCGGGTTCTTGTAGTGCGTACGCACCGGGTGGCCGGTCTGGCGGGCCAACGCGGTGCGGTCGACGAACTTGGCGCCGTCCGGCGTGGTGATCACGCAGACGTCCCAGCCGTCCTGCTGGGCCAGCTCGACGAGCCGGCCGACGTCTCGGGCCAGCGGCGAGCCGCAGGCGATGATGTAGAGCACCTCGCGGTGCCCGTCGTGGCGGTGCGAACCGGTCATGCCGGCTCCGAGGTCATACTCCTACTCCCATGTGCTCAGCCAACTCCGCGATCGGAGAAGGCGGCGCACCACGTGTGCGACGCAGGACGTCCGACATCACCTCGTGGGCGATCGGTCGGCAGCGGACCTCGGAGGGTGCCAGCCGGTCACCACGCAGCAACATCTCGCCGGCGTTGGCGGCGTCGCCGATCTGGGCATAGGCCCGGGCCAGGTCGAGCAGGTGATGCGCCCGGCGTTCGGGCAGCATCGCGTCGAGGAGCACGGGTTGGATTTTGGTTTGGTGCACCTCGATCGCCCGCCCGCCGTCGCCCAGCTCGACTGCCGCCGCGGCTCGGTGCAGCTCCACGTTGGTCGGACCGAAGGAGGTCCAGTAGTGGTTCAGGTCACTACCGAGTTCGGCCGCCGCCTCGTACGCCCCGTTGAGCAGATCCTCCACGGTCGCGGCGTCGCCGATGCGGGACGCGGCCATCGCGCCCTGGAGAAGCAGCATGCCGTAGACGGAGAGCCGCTCGGGCCGGCTGTCGTTGTGGCCACCCGGCGCTAGCTGGTTGGCGATCCGGACGTTCAGCTCCAGGGCCGGCCGGGATCGGCCCATCGCCGCCAGGGCGTTGCAGACCCGGGTGGTGGCGACGCCGGCGAGCAGGCGGTCGTCGGCTCGTTGGGAGACCGCGATGGACCGGTCGGCGGCGAGCCAGGCGAGTTCGCACTCACCCAGCTTGCGCAGCACCGAGGAGGCGATCTGGTAGACCTGCCCGAGCAGGTTCGCGGCGCGTCGCGACTGGTCGCCGCCGTACACCGCGTCGGCCGCCTGCGCGTCGCGCAGCAGCTTCGGCAACGCCCGGGTGAGCATGCCGTAGCGGCCGTACTGGTACGTCAGCCAGGCGTGGGTGACCGCCTTGCTCATGTCGGCCAGCGGCGGCGGGCAGGGCGCCGCGTCGAAGTAGGCGCTGATCGAGTCGTACCGCTCCAGGGCCGCCCGGATCTCGTCGACCTCGATCTGGTCGATACAGTTGAGCGCGTCCGTCCGCCGTTCGGGATCCTTGCCGAGCAGCAGTTGCACGTCGATCTGGAGGATGTCGGCGATCTCGTAGAGCACGGAGAACTTGTCCAACCGCCGCACGCCGCGCTCGACCTTGTCGACCCAGCTTTTCGACTTGCCCAACCGGTCGGCGAAGACCTGCTGCGACATCTTCCGGCGGCCCCGCCAGTAGGCCACCCGCCGCCCGATGGGTAATTCGTCCATCTCCCGGTCCTCCCCTTGCTGGTGCCCTGGCCAGGAGCCGGGGGCCGACTGTTGGGCGCGGTGATCCGTCCGTTACAGGTTCCGCTGGTCGCACAGGAAGTGCGTCAGCCATCTGGCTGATTCTCGTACTTTTCGTGCATGTTGCATGAGCCACTTTGTGAGGTCAACGAGCGCCGTCTACGACAGTGACGCTGCTCGACGTACGAGCTGACGCCGGCCAACTCCGGCGAGGGGAGATGGCATCAATGTGGGGAAATGTCGGACCGCGCGTGGCGCGTCTGTCGCCGTTGGAACGGGTCCGGCTGCGCCGGGTAGCGGTCCGCTACGCCATGCACGGCTGGGAGGTGACCCCGGGCGCCTGCCTGGTGCGAAGCCGCTTCGTCTGCGGGCGGGCCGGCTGCCCGACAGTCGGCTGCCATCCCGCTCTGGAGGACTGGGAACACGCGGCAAGCGCCGATCCGGCGAGGGTGGCGACCTGGTGGCAGACCCGGCCATACGGCGTGCTGCTGCCCACTGGTCGCTCCTTCGACGTGCTGGAGGTCCCCGCCCACCTCGGCAGGCCGGTCCTGGACGCGGTACGGGTCCACCCCGTCGGTCCGGGCGTACGCGGGCCGGTGCTGGTCACCCCGACCGGGCGGTGGATGTTCCTGGTCCGGCCGGGTGACCCGCTGCGACCCGAACTGGAGCACTGTCTGCACGTGGTGCGGCACGGACCGGGCTCGTGGATCCCGGCACCGCCCACCCGACTACCCGAGGGCCAGGTCCGCTGGGCGGTCGCGCCGGAGCAGGCCCGCTGGCAGCTGCCGGACTCCTACCTGGTGCAGAACACTCTGGTAGACGCGTTGCGGGTAGCCGGCATCACGCTGGCCTCGGCGCTGGTCCCCGGTCACCTGCCGCTGCCCCGCCGCGGTCGCTGACCGGCCTGCGAGCGGCTGCCGACGGCGGTCGCGGACAGGAAGCCGGCAGCGACCGGTGGCGCCGGGCGCTCGTTGAGCCCTACGACGGCGCACCGGCGCCGGGAGCGGGGATCAGATGTCCACCGACGACACCAGACACCATCCGGGCGGAGCCGAACCACCGCGGCGACACCAACCCGGCCGCCGCCCGGTGGCCACCCGGCCGTTGGGCACCCGGCCAGGACGACCTCGGCCGCCCGGCACCCGCCCGGCCACCACCCACCGTCCGGCACGCTGACCCTGAGCTGCCCGACCACGAACATCGTGCGGCCGGCCATGACCATCGGGACAAACCTCACGATCAGGCGTACCGGAGCCGCCACGGCCGCTCGTGACGATCCCGCCCACCGAACCCACACGCAGGGCCGCCCGCTCCTCCGCGGCGGCAAAGTAGCAGCAGGATGAGCGCGTGAGTCCACACCACAGCGGGTATTCCGCCACGCCGTTGCTGAACGCGTGAGGGGAAGGCACATGCTCAGCAAAGAGGATCAGCGCAGATTTGAGCAGATCACCCGGCACCTGCGGGAGAGTGATCCGGCGTTCTACGCCCGTCTCGATCATCGGGCCCGGATCCGGCGTGGCCGGTGGCTGTTGTTGATGACCATCGTGCTCTGGGCGGCGCTGCCGGCGACGACCGTGCTCGCCGGACGACTGGCGGGTGCAATCTTCGCCGTGGTCCTGCTGACCAACGCGGCGCTCATGTGGCGCTTCCGGCAACGCTGGCTCTGACCGCCCCGGATGGCAGGGGCGTGGCAAGGGCCGGCAGGGCTACTCGCCCAGCTGGCGGTAGGCGTGCCGCAGTCGCTCGGCCAGGCCGGGCCCACCGATGGCCGGCGCGGGCGCACCGAGCTGGCGCAGCAGCAGGTCCGGGCGGCTGGTCAGGCTGGGCGGACGGTCCGGCAGCGGCACGGGCGGCAGCCAGAACCGGTCGACCGCCTCGGCCAGGGGCGCGGCGGGCAGGTCGGCGAGGGCCCGTGCGGCCCCGGCGGCCGGCACATCCGCCTCGCCGTGACCGGGCGGGGCCGGATGGTGCTCGCGGCCGTCGTCGGTGGCACCGGACCTCGCCCGCGCCGGTCGGGTACCCGGCCGCGGATCCGGCAGCTCGCGCGCGTCGACGCCCGGTTCCGGCGCCGAGCCCACCGCGCGCAGCTCGCGTAGCCGGGCGAGCAGTTGCGCCCGGCCTCGCCCGCGCCAGTGCAGCAGCGTGAACGGATCCGCGTCGAACGCCTCGGCAAGCAGATAGAAGGTGGCGGCGAGGTGCTTGCAGGGCACCGCCGCGTCCGGGCATGAGCAGCGCTGATCCAGCTCCTCCACGGCAGCGGGAAACAGCGGCGCGCCGACGCCGGCGAACAACTCCTCCAGCTCGGCCGGTAGGTCACCGGCGAGCAGCCGGGCGCTGAAGAACGCCTGCGCAGCCAACTCCGCCTCGATCCGCGCCCACAGCCGCGCCGGAAAGGGTGGCAGCGCCACCTGGACCTGGTACGGCCGAGGACGGGAACCCTGCACGGCGGCCCGCACCACTCCCGGAGTGACGTCGAGGCTCACCACCTGGCCGGCGCGGGCGTAGGACCGGCCCCGGGTCAGCCTGGTGCCCAGCGCGAACGACTCCAGCACCTCCAGGAACCGGCGGGACCACCAGGAGACCCCGATCGCGCCACGGGTGCTGCGGGCCCGCAGGCCGCCGTCGACCCGACGGGGTCGGCCGTAGTCGGCGAACCCGCCACCACTGCCGTCGCTCACTGCGCCACCGCCCCCGCCTCCAAGCTGAACAGCTCACGCAGTTGACCAGTGGACAATTCGGTGACCCACTGTTCACCGGTGCCGACGACCGACGCGGCCAGGCCACGTTTCTCGGCGATCAGCGCGGCCACCTTCTCCTCCACCGTGCCGACACAGACGAACTTGCGGACCTGTACCCGGCGGCGCTGACCGATCCGGAACGCGCGGTCGGTGGCCTGGTCCTCCACCGCCGGATTCCACCACCGGTCGACGTGCACCACATGGTTCGCGGCGGTCAGTGTCAGCCCCGTACCGCCGGCCTTGAGGGACAGGACGAACAGCGCGGGGCCGCCGTCGGACTGGAAGCGGGCCACCATCGCGTCACGGTCGGCCTTGTTGACGCCGCCGTGCAGGAACAGCACCTCCCGACCGAACCGGGCCGACAGATGCCCGCGCAACATCCCACCGAACTCCGCGAACTGTGTGAACAGCAGGGCCTTCTCCCCCGCCGCCAGCACCTCGTCGACAATCTCCTCCAGCCGGGCCAACTTGCCGGACCGCCCGTCCAGCGACGAGCCGTCACGCAGGAGCTGCGCGGGATGGTTGCAGACCTGCTTGAGCCGGGTCATGGTGGCCAGCACCAGGCCACGCCGTTCGATGCCGTCGCTGGACTCGATCCGGGCCAGCATCTCGTCGACCACCACCCGGTAGAGCGCGGCCTGCTCGGCGGTGAGGTTGCAGAAGACTTCCATCTCCAGCTTCTCCGGCAGATCCGAAATGATCGTCGAGTCGGTCTTCAACCGGCGCAGCACGAACGGGCCGGTGACCCGGCGTAGCCGCTCGGCGGTCTCGGCGTCGCCGTGCCGCTCGATCGGCTCGGCGAACCGCTTGCGGAACGTGGCCGCCGGGCCGAGCAGACCCGGATTGGCGAACTGCATGATGGACCAGAGGTCGGCCAGCCGGTTCTCCACCGGCGTACCGGTCACCGCGATCCGATGCCGGGCAGGCAACGCGCGGACCGCCTCGGCCTGCCGGGTCGCGGCGTTCTTGATGGCCTGCGCCTCGTCGAGCACCACCCGGTGCCAGTCGATGCCGGCCAGGTCGACCGCGTCGCGGGCGGCCACCGAGTACGTGGTCAACACCAGGTCAGCCGCCTGCACGGCGGTCCCGAAACCGTCGCCCCGCGCCCGCTGCGCGCCGTGGTGCACGTGTACGCGCAACTCCGGGGTGAAGCGCGCGGCCTCCCGCTGCCAGTTGCCGACCAGCGACATCGGACAGACAAGCAGCGTCGGACCGGCCTGCTCCGGGTCGGCCGCCAGCAGGGCCAGCAGCTGCACCGTCTTACCCAGTCCCATGTCGTCGGCGAGTACCCCGCCGAGGCCCAGCGACTGGAGGAACGCCAGCCAGGCCAGCCCGCGCCGCTGGTACGGCCGCAGCGTGCCCCGGAAGGACGGCGGTTCCCGCAGCGGAGCGAGCCGGCGGTCCACCGCCCCGGCGAGCAGATCACCCAACGCGCCGTCGGCGGTCACCTCCAGCACCGGCAGGGCGTCCGGCTGCTCGGCGGCGGCCAGCCCGAGCCGCAGCAGGTCGACGACGCTAAGCTCGCCGGTGGAGTGCAGCAGCCGCAGACCGGCCGCCAGCCGTTTCGGGTCCAACTCGACCCAGCGCCCGCGCAGCCGGACCAGCGGGGTCTTCAGCTCCACCAGCCGGGCCAGCTCGTCTGCGGTCAGCGGCTCGTCGCCCAGGGCCAGTTCCCAGCGGTAGTCGACCAGGGCATCCAGCCCGACCCTCTCGGCCGGTCCGGCGACAGTGCCGGGCGCGGTCCGGGAGCTGGCCCTCAGCCGCGCCCCGAGCCGCGAGGCGGGACGCCGCCACCAGGACGGCAGCAGCACCGTGAAGCCGGCCGCGTGCAACGTCGGCGCGCCCTCACGCAGGAACCGGTGCGCGCCCTCGGCGTCCAGCTCCAGCCGTTCCGGTGTCGCGGTACGCAGCGCGACGTCCAGCTCCGGCCAGAGGCGGCTGGCCCGGCCCAGTTCGGCCAGCAACGTCTCCTGCGGCTGGTCGCCGAAGGCGTCGACGTCCTCACCCCGCCACACCTGGCCCGCGTCGACGTGCCGACCCGGCTCGTCGCTGGTGCGCAGCCCGAACTCCACCCGCCACTGCTCCGGTGCCGAGGCGCGGGCGTCGAGGTCGGCCGGTACCACTGTCACCGACTCGGTGATCTCGTCAGAAGGCGGCTCGACCAGCCGGAAGCTGGCTCGCACCGACCCACCGGCGGCGTCGCGCTGCCAGGCGTCCAGCTCGGCCCGCAGGGCGCGCAGCGCCGCCGGATCGGCGTCGAACTCACGGTGCGGCCCGGTCAGCACGTTCAGCCAGGCCGTCACCGCACCATTCGGTCGCACGCCCCGGGCCAGCATGGCCGGCAGCAGCGCCGCGCGCACGGCGGCATCGGTGAGCGCGTCGAGCCCCGCCGCGACCAGCGGCCCCGGCGCCTCGGTGGGACCGACCACCATGGTGGGCAGGTCGGCCTCGACGACAGCCCGGGCGGCCGGCGGCAGGGCCAGCGCCAACGACCGCGCCCAGGCGGCGTCCGTGCCGGTGAGCAGCGGTCGCCACACCGCCGAGGCGCGCATGCCACCGTCGACCGGGCCGGCGGGCCTCGCCGGGGCGGCACGACGGGTTCGGCCAGCACCACGGGTCGAGCCAGCGACGCCGGACTGGCCGGCAGCGATCGTCGAGGAGGCGTAGCGGGCCGACCGGGTGGCCGCGGGCAGTTCGGCGAGGCCGGGCAGGACGCGGCCACGGGCGGCCAGGTCGACGGCGAAGTCGGCCAACTCGACCAGGTGCCGCAGGCTGGCGCCTGGCGCGGCGGCCAGCCCGTCGAGGGCACGCAGCAGCGCCAGGGCGGCGTCCGGGGCGTACACCAGCATGGGGACCCGCCAGCCGGCCAGGGTGACCGGGCCACGGACCGGTGCCACGGCGGCGGTCCGGATCAGCTCCGGCGAGTCCAGCGGCGAGCCGGCCCGGGTTGGCAGGCACAGAAGTACGGTGCCCAGACCGGTCGGTTCGGCGGTCTCGGCCAGCAGGGAGACCAGCGTGGCGTGCCCGGCGGCGAACGGGTGCGGGCGGTCCCGGGGCGCACGGCCCGGTCGACGCGGCGCGTTCGACGCCAAGGTGCTGTCCTCGGCCCACACGACCAGGCCGGGGCCCGGCAGCCACGTCCCGTGCACGACCAGCACGCGCTCCCCCTCCGAAGGAAGGGCCCCTTGTTGACGCTCAAGTTAAGCAGGGGCCCCTCTGTTGACACCCGGGCCAGAATAGGCGGCGCCGGGGCGGACTACCGTCGGCACCATGTACGGCATGTTGGTGATCGGCAAGCTGGGGGCGCGACATGGGCGGAGGCGGCCGGCTACGCCACGCGCGTCGCCGCGGCGGCCTGCACCCACGACGGCATGGAGTACCCCCGGGGCCTGCTTCCCCGCGACCGACGGCTCCCGCTGGTCGGGCAGGTTGATGCGGCTAACCCTGCGGGCCGGCGGTGGGCGCGGCAGGATGGGCACATGGCATCATCGGTTGAGATTCCGCTGGTGGGCGGCGCAGCCGACGGCGAGCACGTCACCGTCGAGCTGGACCCGAACGGCAGGCCCCCGCTGACCCACCATCATCTGGGGCCGGCGGGCCTGGCGGCGGCGGACATCTACGAGCTGGAGTCGACCGACACCGACCGCCAACAGTGGCGCTACTGCTGGCGTGGCCCGGCGGTCTGAGTACGCCTCCTGCTCAGGCGCCGACCTCGACCAGGGACCGGTTGCGCAAACTGTCCAGCACCGCCCGGGTGACCTGCGAGGTGCCCCGCGCCTCGTCGCACACCTCGGCGACCCGCCGGGCGGTGGTTTCGGCCCGCTGGTCGCGCTCGTCCCACAGCTGGTCCACCTCCGCCAGCAGCGGGCCCTCCACCTCACGCTCCACGCCGCGCAGCGCCGGCACGCCCAGGCGCTGCGCGAGGTCGAAGACCTTGCCGGCGTACGGCAGGGGCAGGAATGGTGTACCCATCATCGCGGCGAAGATCAGGAAGTGCAGTCGCATGCCGACCGCGAGGTCGAAGTGGCGCATCAGACCCAGCACCTGCTGCGGCGAGTAGGTGCCGTGCAGGATCCGCCCCCGCTCGGCCGCGATCATGTGAGACAGCACGCCGTGCGAGTGCCGGATGTCGTCGCGCTCCATCGGCACGAACAGCACGTGCGCGTCGATCCGGTGCACCAGGAAGTCGCCGATCTGGGCCAGCAGCCGGTGGTACCCGTCCACGTCGAGACGTTCCGCCGCCCGGCCCGGCTCCCGCACACTCATTCCGACCAGCCGCTTGCCGTCCGGAACCCCCTCGGAGCGCAGCAGGTGCGCCGGGAAGTCCTCCGGTTCCAGCAGGAAAGCCGGGTCGGCGGTGACGGTGATCGGGTTGAGCAGGCCGGCCTCCTCCAGCACCATCCGCGATTCCTGGTCGCGTACGGTCACCTGGGTCGCGCCGGCCAGCGTCTCGCGGACCATGCCGGTGTCCACCATCTCGCTGAGCGGCCCAACGCCGACGGCGTACGTGAGCAGCGGCAGGCCCCGCTCCTGCGCCACCCGGACGACCCGCAGATAGCGGCGCGCCTCCTTGTCGTAGAGGATGCCGCCGCCACCCAGGATCAGCAGGTCGAGTTGGGACAGCACGAGGGCCGAGTCGGTTCGGCTGACCCCCTCCCACGGCACGGCCTCAACGTCCGGGTGGGCCTGCGAGGTGTGCGCCGGGTTCCGCGAGAACACGATGATCCGGGCGTGTGGCTCCTGCTGGCGCAGGTCGGTCAGCAGGCCGGTGAGGATGGCCTCGTCACCCAGGTTGCGCCCGCCGTACGAGCCGAGTACGCCGATAGTCAGTCCGGCACGAGTCATCCGTCGCTCCTCCCCAGGTGCGTCCGGTTCGACGTTTCCCCACTGCAGCGGCGAACAGTCCCCCGCTGACCTGCGTGGATCGGACGGCACGGCCAAGGGGGCTGCTCGTCGAGGAACGGGGCACGCGGGTGGAACGACATACGGGTGAGCACGAGGAATCGGCTTCGCCGGGCCGAGTCACCCCTTGATGTCCGGTCTGGGTGGAGAAGATCCTCGGCGACCGGAGGGATCACGCCGAGCGGTTCGGCAGGGTGTGGGTGAGGAAGGGCAGCACCGCCGCCGGCAGGGCCGGCGAGTCGACGATGTCGTAGTGGGTGAGGCCGGGCAGCACGGCCAGCCGTGAGGCAGGACGACCGGCGCCGTCCCAGGCACCGTCGCGGTGCCCGCCGCCGAGCAGGCCGAAGAACTCCACAATGTGGCCGGTACGGATCGAGTCGGCGTCGGCGAAGATCAGCAACGTCGGTGTGGTGACGGTGGCAACCTCAGGTGACCAGTCGTACTCGCGGCGCAGCAGTGCACCGGTCTTGGCCCAGAGTCGCGGCCAGTCCTGCGGGCGGGGCGCGACCTGCTGGTAGAGCTGTTCCGGCGGGGTGCCCCGCATCCGCTCGCCGGCTGACTCGTCGGGCTCGGGCATGTCGGCGAGCACCTCGGAAAACCAGCCCTGCCGCCGGCACGGCGCGGAGACCACCACCAGCCGGCGGAGCAGGTGCCGGTGCTGGATCGCCATCCGAAGGGCCACCCCGCCGCCGAGGGAGTAGCCCACCACGTCGGCCTCCGGCAGGTCGAGGTGGCTGATCAGCGAGGCCACGTCGTCGGCCAGCGACTCGTACCGCAACGGCCGGTCGACGTCGGCGCTGCGCCCGTGGCCCTGCAGGTCGACACTGATCACCTGGCGCCGCCGTGCCAGCGCGGGGCGGATCGCGGCGAACGTCTCCACCGCACCGAACCCGCCGTGCAGCAGTACCAGCGGCCGTCCCGAGCCGTGCGTCTCGTACCACAGCCGCACCCCGTTGACCTGCGCGTAGCCCATTCGCTCCTCCTATCTTCGGCTGGCCCGGTCGAGATCATCCTGCCCGGACCTCCGATGGCCGCGCAGGCCGACCTGGGCACTGATGTGCGACGGACCCGATTGCCCGTGGTCAAGGCGACCACCATCGTTGAGGTATGCGTCTCGACCTCTCCACCCGGCGAGCCGGACGAGGTAGGAGCCGAGTACAGGGCCAGCGACACCGGCGCGTCGGCGTACGCCGCGCGCAGCTCCCCGTCTGCGGGTGGGGCACGGCCAGGGCAGGTCACAGCCGCCGCAGCTCCACACCGGCAGCACCGGGCCGTGGCTGCTCACCGCACACCACCAGGTGCAGGTACTTCGGATCAAGGGCATGACCGAGACCTCGCCGGGCGTCGGCGTCTACGTCACCGAGTAGGCCACCACCCCGCTCTTTCGACCTTCAAAGCGCTTCGTCTGGCGGGGTCCGTCCGCATCCGCGACCTCGGACCGTTGTCCGCAGGCGGCGGTCTTCGACACGGCGATGAAGTCGTTGGCTGAGAGGACCACCCCACGCTTACCGGGTTGATGGCAAAGTGCTCAGTCGACAGGTTTTCGCGCCGGTCCTTCGGGTCGTCGACGCACTTGACGACCGCCGCCATGCGCCATGCGCTGGTGGTGCGTGGTGGGCGCGGCAGGTTTCGAACCTGCGACCCCTCGCTTGTAAGGCGAGTGCTCTCCCGCTGAGCTACGCGCCCGGGACGCCGTACGACGGACCGACGGTTGGCAACCCTACCCTGCCAACCGTCGGCCCCGCCGGACGGTCACACCGGTCGGGACCGGTCAGGCCGTGGCGTCCGCCAGGGCCTTGCGCCAGCCCTGCTGGTCGCGGGGCTCGCCCGGCATGTTCATCTCGGCGAAGCGGACCACCCCGGTCTTGTCGATGACGAAGGTGCCCCGGTTGGCGATGCCGGCGACCTCGTTGAAGACCCCGTAGGCCGTGGCGACGGCACCGTGCGGCCAGAAGTCGGACAGCAGCGGGAACTGGAAGCCCTCCCGGTCGGCCCAGATCTTGTGGGCGTAGACCGAGTCGACGCTGACGGTCAGCACCTGGACGTCGTCGCTCACGTACTCGTCGAGGTTGTCCCGCACCTCGCACAGCTCGCCCTGGCAGACGCCGGTGAAGGCCAGCGGGTAGAAGACCAGCAGGACGGCACGGCGTCCGTGGAAGTCGGCAAGCCGGACCTCCTGGTTGTTCTGGTCCTTCAACACGAAGTCGGGCGCCTCGGCGCCAACCTCGATGGGCATGTGTTCTCCTCGGGTCGGGATGGGATGGAATGGGCCTCAGCCGGGCGGTGCGGGCGGTGCGGGGCCTACTTCTTGCCCTTGACGCCGCGACGCAGCACGAGTCGGCCGCCGCTCCAGTCCTTACCGGCGTTGATGGTGGAGGTCTGCTGGAGGCCGGCGGTGGGTGCGGACTCGGCGATCTCGCTCGGCTCGACGTGCCCCTCACGGCCGGCCTTGGGGGTCAGCAGCCACACGACCCCGTTGTCGGCCAGCGGCCCGAGGGCGTCGACTAGGAGCTCGAAGAGATCACCGTCGCCGTCCCGATACCACACCAGCACCGCGTCGACCACCTCGTCGGTGTCCTCGTCGACCAGCTCTCCACAACGGTCGGTCAGGGCGTCTCGGAGATCCTGGTCGACGTCGTCGTCGTAGCCCATCTCCATGACGACCATCCCCGGCTCGATGCCGAACCGGTCCGCCAGGCTGCGTACCCCGTCAGCAGCCTGACCAGCGGTCGCGCTCACTGTCGCGTGCCTCCTCATCTCGTCCGTACCGCGGCGTCTGCTCGACGCCGTCAGGCAAGTCCACACAGTTGTGCCGTCCCGCGCAAGTGGCGCACCGGGTGGAACGAAATTTACCGTGCCAGCAGCGTACGGGCACCGTCGGTGATGGCCTCCTCGGACACCAGGACGTGGCGGGCAGCCGGACCCAGCGGCACAAACGAGTCAACTCCGGCCACTCGGCGCGCCGCACCCACATATCCGGCGTCGACCAGGGCGGCGATGACGCCCTCGCCCACCCCACCGGACCGGCGGGTCTCGTCCACCACCAGCACCCGGCCGGTCGCGGCGGCCTCCCGGATGAGGTCGGCGACCGGCAGCGGCGCGAGCCACCGCAGGTCGACCACCCGGCTGCCGATCCCCTCGTCGGCCAGCGCCGACGCCGCCCGCAGCGACATCCGCACCCCGTTTCCGAAGGTGATGATGGTGACGTCCTCGGCCGAGCCCACGCCGTACACCCGGGCCCGCCCCACCGGCACGTGCCCGCCGGCCCACCCGCCCGGCTCGGGATAGCCGGCCAGCCACTCGCCGTCGCCGTCGGTGTAGAGGTCCCGGGTGTGGTACAGCGCGATCGGCTCCAGGAACACGCAGACGCTGCCGTCCACGGCCGCGCTGGCCAGGCAGGTGCGCAGCATCGCCGCCGCGTCGTCCGGCCGCGCCGGCACGGCGATCACCACGCCGGGCACATCCCGCAGTACGGCCACCGAGTTGTCGTTGTGGAAGTGCCCGCCGAAACCCTCCTGGTACGCGAGCCCGGCCACCCGCACCACCATCGGGTTTCGCCACGTCCCCTGGGAGAAGAAGGCCATGCTCGCCGCCTCGCCCCGCAGCTGGTCCTCGGCGTTGTGCAGGTACGCCAGGTACTGGATCTCCGGCACCGGCAGCATCCCGGCCAGCCCCGCGCCGAGCCCGAGCCCGAGGATCGAGGTCTCGTCGAGCAGCGTGTCGAACACCCGTGCCACGCCGAACCGGTCACGCAGGCCCTTGGTCACCCCGTAGACCCCGCCCTTGGCGGCGACGTCCTCGCCGAAGACGGCCATCTGCGGGTGGCTGAGCAGCCCGTCGGTGAGCGCGGCGTTGATGCTCTGCGCGAGGGTGAACGGCCCGGCCAGTTCGGGCGGCTTGCCGCCGAACGCCTCGGCCCGCGCGGCAGCACCGGGACCGGCGGCCAGGGCGCCCGCGCCGGCGATCGCCCTGGCGACCCGCAGCGGACGCCGGGGCGCCAGCGGGGCGACCACATCCACCGGGCTGGTCAGCTTCGGCTCGTCGAGCACCTCCTCGGCGATCCGGCGGACCCGCCAGCCGATCTCGTCGTACCGTTCCAGCAGCTCCGCGCCGCCGGCCAGACCCGCGTCGACCAGCCGCCGCGCGGTGGCGACCACGGGGTCCCGGTGCACGTCGGCGGCGATCTCCTCGGCGCTGCGGTAGGCGCTCTCGGCGTCGGCGCCGGCATGGCCCATCAGCCGTACCGTGGTCAGGTGCAGCACGGCCGGGCGCCGTTGGCGGCGTACCCAGGCCGCCGCCTCGACCGCCACCTCGTACGCTTCGACCAGGTCGGCACCGTCGGCGGCAAAGTACCGGATACCCGGCTTCGACCGCAGCGCGGTCGCCACCCAGCCCTGCGGGGAGCGGACACTGATGCCCAGTCCGTTGTCCTCGCAGACGAACAGCACCGGAATCCGCAGGCCGGTGTGGTCGTACCAGCCGGCGGTGTTGAAGGCGGCGGTGGCGCTGGCGTGGTTGATCGAGGCGTCGCCGAACGAGCAGACCACGATCGCGTCCGCCGCCCAGGGCGCCGGGGCCGGCGGTTCGCCGGGCTGGGCCGGTCCGCGCCGGGCGTCCTGCCGGCGTAGCCGCTCCACCGCGAGACCCATGCCGACCGCCCGGGGCAGGTGTGAGGCGATGGTGGAGGTGGTCGGCACCACGGCGAGGTCGGCGCGGCCGAAGACCTTGTGCCGGCCGCCGGCGATCGGCTCCTTGCTGGAGGCGACCATGCCGCGCAGCACGTCCCGCGCCGCCTCGGTGTACGCCTCGGGCAGCGGCCGGCTCGCCGGCTCGCCGCCGGGCTCGACCCAGTCGCCTCCGACCGGCGTCGCGGAGCTCCGAACGGCGTCGGACGGTCCGGCCGCCGCCAGCACCCGATGGCCGGGCGCGCCCGCCGAGGAGTCCGTCTCCGCCCCAGGTTGCCCGGCAGCGCACTCGGGGTCGGCAGACGGCTCCGGGGCGGCGGGGCCAGCGTCGCTGGCGTCCGGCACGCCGTGGGCTGGGTCCGACGTGCCGTCACCGTGCTCACCGCCGGTTCCGTCGTCGTCGAGGGGTTCCGCGCCGCCGCCGGGGCCGCTTTCGCTCACACCGGTGGTGCCGACGAGGACCGTACCGTCGACGGCACGGTCATCGGTGGCGCCGTCGGCCGGGTCATCGACGTTCCGGTCCGCGACCGCCGCAGGGACCGCCGTGGGGACGGCGGCCTGGGCGGCCCGGACGCAGTAGAACGCGCCGGAGCGGTAGTGCAGCAACGCGGGGTCGGTGGGCCGCAGGGCGGCCGCCACCGCGGCGTTGCCCTCGTGGCCGGCGGAGCCGATCGTGTAGTAGCCCTCACCGAAGCTGCGCAGCCAGCGACCGGCCAAATCGAGTTGCCGGCTGGTGATCTGCGCGTCGAAGAGGTCGAGCAGCTGGGCACCGGTCAGCGCGGCGTCGTCCGCCACCGGTCGCGCCGGGTCGACGGGATGCTGCGGGTCGACGCGGGGCTGCGGCGCGGCGAGCGCGGCCAGGGACTCCCGGAACCGGTCGTCGAGATCCTGCGGCGTGGTCACGTCCGACAGCATTACCGACCGACGCACGCATCGCACAGTCGAGGGTGTTTCGGGAACCGGAACGCTGTCGCGGTCGACCCGTCAGGTCGCTACCGGCCGCAGTCCTGCGGGCAGCCGCCGTCGGAGACCTTCCAAACCAGGTCGCGCAGGACGGCCAGCTCCTCGGTGTCGAGCCCGGCCAGCAGCCGGGAGTCGGACAGCACCCGGTGTACCCGCTCGCGTATCAGCCGACCGGCGACGGTCACCACCAGCGCCTTCTGCCGCCTGTCAGCCAGGTCGACGCGACGTTCGACCAGCCCGGCCTGTTCCAGCTTGTCCACCAGCGCGGTGACGTTGGACCGGTCGCAGCGCAGCTGCTCGGCCAGGTCACGGGCGGGCAGTGGGTGGTCCGGGTCGAGTTGGTACAGCGCGCGGGCGACGGCGGGAGTCAGGCCCAGCGCGGCGATGTCGAGATCCTGGTGGTGTCGCAGCGCGGCGGCGACGTGCATGATCCGGCGCACCGCGTCACCGGCCAGCCCGGGGCGGTCGGTCCGGACTGGGACGACCGGTGTGAGGAGTGACCGCGACATGGTCACATCCTATGTTCGGCGATTCTGGCGCAGCTCAGACGCCCGGCGGGGCATCAGCCGGGCAGAAAGGAGAAGCGGACCTGCCGGGTGGTGTTGTCGCCGTTGGTGTCGACCAGGCAGACCGACTGCCAGGTACCCAGCGCCAGGCGACCGCCCAGCACGGGCAGCGTCGCGTACGGCGCGACGAACGCGGGCAACACGTGGTCGCGACCGTGCCCCGGCGAGCCGTGCCGGTGGCGCCACCGCTCGTCGGTGGGCAGCACGGCGTCCAGCGCGGTGAGCAGGTCGTCGTCCGAGCCGGAGCCGGTCTCGATGATGGCCACGCCGGCGGTGGCGTGCGGCACGAAGACGTGCAGCAGCCCGTCGCCGGCCCCGGCGAGGAACTGCTCGGCCTCGGTCGTGATGTCGCGGACGGTCGGCCGGGAACCGGTCCCGACGGTGATCACCTCACTGCGCATCCGCCCATCCTGCCCCTACTGACGCCGGCCGTTCGAGACCTTGGGCCGTAGCCGCCCTTCGGGAGGGGTCCCGCACCACGTTCTCGTCGGACTCGCCGGGTCGGCCCCGGCGGGCTCCGGGAGGGCGGGCCCGGACGAGCCGGGCGGACAGCGTTACTGGTGGGTACCTGTGTCGCGCGTCGCCCTTCCGCCGGGTGGACGTGACGCCGAGTGCCCCTACGGGGCAGGATGGCGCTAGAGACCTATCCCACACACAACCGAGGGAACGCCTGTGGCTACGGAACGCAAGCGCCCGGTGATCACGGCCGGCCTGCCGAGCCAGCTTCCGGACATCGACCCCGAAGAGACCAGCGAGTGGGTCGAGTCGCTCGACGGTGTCATCGACGATCGTGGCACCAAGCGGGCGCGTTACGTGATGCTGCGTCTGTTGGAGCGCGCCCGTGAGCGCCAGGTCGGCGTGCCGTCGCTGACCACCACCGACTACCTCAACACCATTGCGCCGGAGCGCGAACCGTGGTTCCCCGGCGACGAGCACGTCGAGCGCCGTATCCGGGCCTACGTGCGGTGGAACGCGGCGATGCTGGTGCACCGTGCCCAGCGGCCCGAGATCGGCGTCGGCGGGCACATCTCCACCTTCGCCAGCTCCGCCTCGCTCTACGAGGTCGGGTTCAACCACTTCTTCCGGGGCAAGAACCACCCGGGTGGCGGAGACCACATCTTCTACCAGGGCCACGCCTCCCCCGGCATGTACGCCCGCGCCTACCTCGAGGACCGGCTCAGCGAGGACCAGCTCGACGGCTTCCGGCAGGAGTTGTCGCACTCGGCCGGCAGCCTCCCCTCGTACCCGCACCCTCGGCTGATGCCGGACTTCTGGGAGTTCCCCACCGTCTCCATGGGGTTGGGTGGCCTGAACGCCATCTACCAGGCACGGTTCAACCGGTACCTGCAGCACCGGGGCATCAAGGACACCTCCGACCAGCACGTCTGGGCCTTCCTCGGCGACGGCGAGATGGACGAGCCGGAGAGCCTCGGCGCGATCGGGGTGGCCGCCCGCGAGGAGCTGGACAACCTCACCTTCGTGATCAACTGCAACCTGCAGCGCCTGGACGGTCCGGTCCGCGGCAACGGCAAGGTGATGCAGGAGCTGGAGGCGTTCTTCCGGGGCGCCGGCTGGAACGTGATCAAGGTGGTCTGGGGCCGGGAGTGGGATCCGCTGCTCGCCGCCGACACCGACGGCGCGCTGGTCAACCTGATGAACACCACGCCCGACGGTGACTACCAGACCTACAAGGCGGAGTCCGGGGCGTACGTGCGGGAGCACTTCTTCGGCCGGGACGCGCGAACCCGCAAGATGGTCGAGGGGTTGACCGACGACGAGATCTGGAACCTCAAGCGGGGCGGCCACGACTACCGCAAGCTCTACGCGGCCTACAAGGCGGCGACGGAGCACACCGGCCAGCCGACGGTGATCCTGGCCAAGACCATCAAGGGCTGGACGCTCGGCTCGCACTTCGAGGGCCGCAACGCCACCCACCAGATGAAGAAGCTGACGCTGGAGGACCTGAAGACCTTCCGCGACCGTCTCTACCTCGACATCCCGGACTCGGCGCTGGAGGAGAACCCCTACCTGCCGCCGTACGTGCACCCGGGCAAGGACTCCGAGGAGATGCAGTACCTGCACGAGCGGCGTCAGCAGCTCGGCGGTTACCTGCCTACGCGGCGGACGAGCCACAAGTCCCTGAACATCCCGGGTCCGGAGCGCTTCGCCGACGTCAAGCGGGGTTCGGGCAAGCAGAAGGTGGCCACCACGATGGCCTTCGTCCGCCTGCTCAAGGACCTGATGAAGGACAAGCAGTTCGGCAGGCGTTGGGTGCCGATCATCCCGGACGAGGCGCGCACCTTCGGCCTGGACTCGATCTTCCCGACCGCCAAGATCTACTCGCCGCACGGTCAGCGGTACGTCTCGGTCGACCGGGAGCTGTTCCTGTCGTACAAGGAGTCGACCACCGGGCAGATCCTGCACGAGGGGATCAACGAGGCCGGCTCGGTCGCCTCGTTCACCGCGGCCGGCACGTCGTACGCCACCCACGACGAGCCGATGATCCCGATGTACATCTTCTACTCGATGTTCGGGTTCCAGCGCACCGGTGACGGTCTCTGGGCCGCGGCCGACCAGATGACCCGGGGCTTCCTGCTCGGCGCCACCGCCGGGCGCACCACACTCAACGGCGAGGGCCTACAGCACGAGGACGGGCACTCCCTGCTGCTGGCCGCCACCAACCCGGCGGTGGTCGCGTACGATCCGGCCTTCGCGTTCGAGATCGCGCACATCATGGAGAGCGGCCTGCACCGGATGTACGGCGAGCAGCAGGAGAACGTCTTCTACTACCTCACCGTCTACAACGAGCCGATCCACCAGCCGGCGGAGCCGGAGGGGGTGGACGTCGAGGGGATCGTCAGGGGCCTGCACCGTTACGCCCCCGCCCCGTCGGTGGACGGTGAGGCGCCGCGGGCGAACCTGCTCGCCTCCGGCACCGGCATGCAGTGGGCGCTGAAGGCACAGCAGCTGCTCGCTCAGGACTGGGGGGTGGCCGCGGACGTCTGGTCGGTCACCTCGTGGACGGAGCTGCGCCGGGACGCCGTGGAGTGCGAGGCGCACAACCTCCTGCACCCGGGCGCGGAGCAGCGGGTGCCCTACGTGCAACGCAAGCTGGCCGAGGCCGAGGGGCCGAAGGTGGCGGTGAGCGACTGGATGCGCGCGGTGCCGGACCTGATCTCCCGGTGGGTGCCTGGAGACTGGACCTCGCTGGGCACCGATGGCTTCGGGCTGTCGGACACCCGGCACGCGCTGCGCCGGCACTTCCACGTCGACGCCGAGTCGGTCGCGGTAGCGACGTTGCGGCAGCTCGCCCTGCGCGGGATGGTACCGGCCCACGTCCCGGCCGAGGCCGCCAAGAAGTACGCGATCGACGACGTCAACGCCGCCCCGGTCGGCGAGACCGGCGGCGACAGCTAGCCGGCACCACGCCCGACGGGGCCCGGCGCGGTGGACACCGCCCCGGGCCCCGTCGCGTGTCGCCGGTATGACCCGTCCGATATTGACCGGCATCTTCTTCTTGCAACAGAAGGCATTCACAATTGCCGATAGGTGTTTGAGGTAGCCCACGAACACCAGGCTGGACCGGTGGACCTTCCCCGTCGCGCCCGTCCCCAGCCGACCGGGACGTCTTCGCCGGCGACGGCGCGACGGGAAGGAGCCTTCATGCGAATCATCCGGATCGGCCTCGCGCTGGCCGTCGGCACCCTGATGGTGTCGACGCTCGGGCCGGGCTCGCCCTCGGTGGCACACGACCCCGCCACCCCGGCCGGGCGGGCGTCGGCCCAGGAGTTCATGGCCCAACGCGAACCCAGCCAGCAGGTGGTCGCGGCCGCCGCGGCCACCTGCACCAACGGCCAGGCCGCCGGCTACCCGTGCCGCAACGTCGACCTGCTGTCGTTCCTGCCGTTGGCCAACATCGGTGGCAGCCAGGCCAACGACATCTGGGGCTGGACCGACTCCCAGACCGGCAAGGAGTACGCGCTGGTCGGCCGCCGCAACGGCACCTCCTTCGTGGACGTGTCCAACCCGACCGCCCCGGTCTACCTGGGCAACCTGCCGGCGTACCAGAACCGCAGCGCGGTCTGGCGGGACATCAAGGTCTACCGCGACCACGCGTACGTGGTGGCGGACGTCTCCGGGCACGGCATGCAGGTGTTCGACCTGACCCGGCTGCGCGGCGTGACCACGCCGCGGACCTGGACCGCCAACACGCACTACAGCCAGTTCGGCAACTCGCACAACATCGCCATCAACGAGCAGACCGGGTACGCCTACGCGGTCGGCACGAACACCTGCAGCGGCGGACTGCACATGGTCGACATCCGCACCCCGAGGTCCCCGGCGTACGCGGGCTGCGTCAGCAACGACGGCTACACCCACGACACCCAGTGCGTCGTGTACCGGGGCCCCGACACCACCTACACGGGTCGGGAGATCTGCGTCAACTCCAACGAGGACACGGTGACGGTGGTCGACGTGACCACCAAGTCCGCGCCCCGCCAGCTGTCCCGGATCGGCTACACCGGGCGGGCGTACACCCACCAGGGCTGGTTCACCGAGAACCAGCGGTACTTCCTGCTCGACGACGAGTTGGACGAGACCCGGCGCGGAGTCAGGACGCAGACCTACATCTGGGACCTGGCAGACCTGGACGCGCCCCGGCACATCGGCACCTACAGCGCCCCCAGCGGGGTCTCGGCCACCGACCACAACCAGTACGTCAAGGGCAACTACAGCTACCAGGCCAACTACCGGGCCGGGCTGCGCATCCTGGACCTGCGCAACGTGGCCGCCGGCCAGGCCACCGAGGCCGGCTACTTCGACATCTACCCGTCGAGCAACAGCGCCTCGATGAACGGGGCCTGGAGCACCTACCCGTACTTCCCTAGCGGCAACGTGGTGGTCAGCGGCATCGAGCAGGGGCTGTTCGTGCTCCAGCCCCGCTTGTCATGACCGCGACCGGCCAGCATCCGGCGGCCGTCATCGACACCGTCGAGGGGGCGCCCCAGCCGGGGCGCCCCCACCCCGGCGGGCCACTCGCGCCCCGACCGGACGCCGGCCGGGGCGCGCGCTACGCCGCCGCCGCGCTGGTACTCGCCCTGACCCTGGCGGTCGGCTTCTTCGCGGGGCGGGCCGGAACCGCCGCCGGCCCGTACCGGCCGGCGGCGGTCGGCGCCGGCGCACACACCAACCACGGCCCGGGCGGGCTGGAGGTGTCCCGCGACGGCTGGACACTGGCCCTGGACACCCCGGACCTGCGCGCCGACAGGCCGGGGGAGCTGGTGTTCCGGATCACCGACCCGGCCGGCACCACACTGACCACGTTTCAGAAGAACCACGAGCGGCGGATGCACCTGGTCCTCGTCGGCCGCGACCTGACCGGATACCAGCACGTGCACCCGGAGATGTCGCCGGACGGCACCTGGCGGGTCATGGTCACCCCGACCGCGCCCGGCCCGCTGCGGGCGATCGCCGACTTCTGGCCCACAGGGGCACCGGCCGGGGTCACCCTGGGCGTCGACGTGCCGGTCCCCGGCCGGTACGCCGCCACGCCGCTCGTCGAACCCGAGGAGACGGTCGTGGTCGACGACTACACCATCACCCTCGACGGTGGACTGCGCGCGGGCGAGTCGAACCAGGTGCTCGTCTGGCTCGGCCGCGACGGCCGGCCGGTGCCCGACCTGCAGCGACACCTGGGCGCGTACGGGCACCTGGTGGCGCTGCGCCAGGGCGACCTGGCGTACCTGCACGTTCACCCGGCCGCCGCGAGCCAACCCAGCTCGGTGGTGGCGTTCGGTGTCACCGTGCCGTCGGCCGGGACCTACCGACTGTTCTTCGAGTTCCGACACCTCGACGAGGTTCGCGTCGCCGCGTTCACCGTCGTCGTGTGAGGACCACGGGGACACGCAGCCGAAAGCGGTGGCGGCCCAGGTGCACCTGGTTGGGGCACCTGGGCCGCCACCGTCGCGGGTGACGCCGGGACGCGGCCCGTCAGCCGACGGCGGCCAGATCGGTCAGCCGGGCCAGCGAGTCCTCCAGGTCGGCGCCGACCCGACGCAGTCCGAGCCGGAGTAGGGCGGCCTTGACCGGACCGGCCGGCCAGCGCACGACGATGAGCCGTACGACCGTCCCGCTCTCCTGTTCGTCCGGGGTGAGCTGGACGTATATCTCGGTGCGCGCCTCCGCACGGGCACCGGCGCCCTTGGCGCGTTCGCGCCAGCCGATCAGGGTCGGCTCCTGGTAGGCGATCACCTCGGCCTCATGCGCGGCACCGCGTCCGGCCTGGACCAGCTGCCGCCGACCGAAGCCCTCCCCCGAGAGGACCTCGGCCGCACGGACGCCGGCCAGCCAGGCCGGCAACTGCTCGGCCCGCTGCACCACATCCCAGACCGCTTCCACCGGCGCCACCACGTGCGCGCTGCGTTCCACGAGGATCATTCTTCGTCTTCCTCCAGTGAGGACATCCCACGATATTTGGAACTGTATGCGCAAAAACGGACGTATGTGGACTTGTTCGTAAAAGACACGCCGAAACGTATTGCCTTCCGGTGCCTCGGAGCCTATGGCGTCCCGACAGGCATACCCCTAGAGTTCCGAATAGATTTCGCGTTGACCGGGAGGGCGCATGTCGACCGCTCCGATGCCCGAGTTCCCCACCGGATTCCGCTGGGGTGTCTCCACGTCCGCCTACCAGATCGAGGGCGCCGCCGGCACCGACGGTCGCGGACCTTCCATCTGGGACACCTTCGCCCAACCGCCCGGTCGGATCGTCGACGGCAGCAACGGCGACGTGGCCTGCGACCACTACCACCGGCACGCCGA
Organism: Micromonospora sp. LOL_024; assembly: GCF_048060415.1. Lineage (NCBI taxonomy): Bacteria > Bacillati > Actinomycetota > Actinomycetes > Micromonosporales > Micromonosporaceae > Micromonospora > Micromonospora sp. LOL_024. Next base: position 57,691 of record NZ_JBHMIS010000006.1, on the reverse strand, counting down.
GGACGTGGCCCTGATGGCCGGGCTCGGCGTCACCGCGTACCGCTTCTCGGTGGCCTGGCCCCGGGTGCTGCCCACCGGCACCGGCGCGGTCAACCCCGTCGGGCTGGACTTCTACGAACGGCTGGTCGACCAACTGCTCGACCACGGCATCGACCCGGTCGCCACCCTCTTCCACTGGGACCTCCCACAGCCACTGGAGGACGCCGGCGGCTGGCTGAACCGGGACACCGCGCACCGCTTCGCCGACTACGCCGACGCGGTGGCGGGCCGCCTCGGTGACCGGGTGAAGCTGTGGATCACCCTCAACGAGCCGTTCGTCCACATGAGCCTCGGACACGGCATCGGCGTACACGCGCCGGGCCGAATGCTGCTCTTCGATGCCTTCCCGGTGGCCCACCACCAGCTACTCGGCCACGGTCTCGCCGTCGCCGCGCTGCGCGCGTCGGGCAGCAGCCCGGTCGCGATCGCCAACAACTACTCGCCGGTGCGTGCCGTCGGTGACAGCCCGGCCGACGCCGCCGCCGCGGCGGCCTACGAGGCGCTGCACAACCGGCTCTTCACCGATCCGCTGCTCGGCCGCGGATACCCGCCCGAACTGGGCTTCGACACCAGCGTGGTACGCGACGGCGACCTGGACGTCATCGCCGCCCCGGTCGACGTGCTCGGCGTCAACTACTACCACCCCACCGGCGTACGCGCTGCCGAGGAGGACTCACCCCTCCCCTTCGACCTGGTGCCGCTCACCGGCTACCCGCGTACCGCCTTCGACTGGCCGGTCGTCCCGGACGGGCTGCGTGACCTGCTCGGCTGGCTGCGCGACCGCTACGGCGCGGAGCTACCTCCGATCCAGGTCACCGAGAGCGGCTGCGCCTACGACGACGTGCCCGACGCCGTCGGCCGGGTACCCGACCCCGACCGGATCGCCTACCTCGACGCCCACCTGCGGGCGGTACGCGCCGCGATCGACGACGGCGTCGAGGTGACCGGCTACTTCGTCTGGTCTCTGCTGGACAACTGGGAGTGGGCCGAAGGCTTCACCAAGCGCTTCGGCCTGGTGCACGTCGACTTCGACACCGGCCACCGCACCCCGAAGGCGTCGTACGCCTGGTTGCGTGAGGTGATCGCGACGGCCCGCCGGGGACCTGGACGGTGACCACCGTCGACCCCAACCCGACCTCGCCGCCGGCCGCCCTCGCCGAGCCGACCACCGCGGTCCGACGGGGGTGGATCGCGCTGCTGTTCGCCGCCAATCTGGGCGTCTGGATGGCCTTCTTCACCCCGATCCAGGTGCTGTTGCCGCAGCAGCTCGGGCAGATCGCACCAGCGAACAAGGAGACCATGCTGGCGGTGGTCACCGGACTCGGCGCCCTGGCCGCCGTGATCGCCAACCCGCTGGCCGGCGCACTGTCGGACCGGACCTGCCTGCGCGCCGGCCGGTGGGAGTTCGGCCGCCGGCACATCTGGACCCTCGGCGGCGCGGTCCTCGGCGCGCTGGCGCTGGTGCTCCTCGCGCAGGCCCGCACCGTGCTCGCGGTGACGGTGGGCTGGGTCGCCGCGCAGGTCTGCCTCAACGCGATGCTGGCCAGCCTGACCGCCGCCGTACCGGATCGGGTTCCGGTCACCCAGCGCGGCGGTGTCTCCGGCTGGGTCGGTATCCCGCAGGCGCTCGGGCTGGTCCTCGGCGTCGTGCTGGTCACGGCGGTGGTCACCGGCACCGCCGCCGGCTACCTGGCGTTGGCCGCGGTCGTCCTGCTGCTCGCGCTGCCGTTCGCGCTGCGAACCGTCGACGACCCACTGCCCCGCACGCACCGGCCGCCACTGCGCGGCCTGTTCCGGGGACTGTGGGTGTCGCCGCGCCGCTACCCGGACTTCGGTTGGGCCTGGATCACCCGCTTCCTGGTCCAGCTCGGAAACGCCCTGGGCACCCTCTACCTGCTCTACTTCCTCACCGACGAGGTGCGGGTGGCCGACCCGGAGGCCGGACTACTGGTGTTGATCCTGCTCTACACCGCCGGGTTGACGGCCACCACGGTGGTCGCCGGCCGGCTGTCGGACCGCACCGGCAGGCGCAAGGTCTTCGTGATCGCCGCCGGGGTGGTGATCGCGGTGGCGGCGCTGCTGCTGGCTATCGCGCCCACCTGGCCGATGGCGCTCGCCGCCGCGCTGCTGCTCGGCGGCGGCTACGGGGTGTACCTGTCGGTCGACGCCGCCCTGATCACCCAGGTGCTGCCGAAGGCCACGGACCGGGCCAAGGACCTCGGCGTGATCAACATTGCCAACTCGGCGCCGCAGGTGCTCGGCCCGGCCATCTCCGCGCCGATCGTGGTCCATCTGGGCGGCTATCCCGCGCTGTACGCCACCACCGCTGCGGTGACGCTGCTCGGCAGCGTCCTGGTCCTGAAGATCCGCTCCGTTCCGTGACCGGCCGCCGTGTTGAGCGCGGCCCGGTACCACGCAGGGCGACAACGAGGGGCCCTTCCTCGATGCCTGGCGGGCGTCCGTAGGCTGGGGGTTGTGACGGTACGTGTGCGCTTCGCCCCCTCCCCCACCGGTATGTTCCACGTCGGCGGCGCCCGCTCGGCGCTGCAGAACTGGATCTACGCCAAGCAGCAGGGCGGGGTGTTCGTGCTGCGTATCGAGGACACCGACGCGGCGCGGAACAGGCCCGAGTGGACCGAGGGCATCCTGGCGGCACTCGACTGGATCGGCATCGAACGGAACAGCTACGAGGGCCCGTACTTCCAGTCCTCCTACGCGGACGAGCACCGGTCCGCCGCCCGGCGGCTGCACGACTCGGGCCGGGCGTACTACTGCGACTGCACCCGGGAGGCGGTGCAGGCCCGCACCGGCAACCAGTACACCGGCTACGACGGGCACTGCCGCGACCGGGGGTTGCCGCCCGGCGAGGGCCGGGCGCTGCGCTTCCGCACCCCGGACGAGGGTTCGACGGTGGTCACCGACCTGATCCGGGGTGAGCCGACCTTCGAGAACAAGCTCATCGAGGACTTCGTCATCGCCCGGGGCGACGGCTCGCCGGTCTTCCTGCTCGCCAACGTCGTGGACGACATGACGATGGGGATCACCCACGTGATCCGGGCCGAGGAGCACCTGCCCAACACCCCGAAGCAGCAACTGCTCTGGGACGCCCTCGGGGTGAAGCCGCCGGTCTGGGCACACGTGCCGGTGGTGGTGAACGAGAAGCGGCAGAAGCTCTCCAAGCGCCGCGACAAGGTCGCCCTGGAGGCGTACCGGGACGAGGGCTATCTCGCCGCCGCGATGCGCAACTACCTGATGCTGCTCGGCTGGGCGCCCGCGGGTGACCGGGAGATCGTGCCCTGGTCGGCGATCGAGGACGAGTTCCAGCTGGCGGAGGTCAACCCGTCACCGGCGTTCTTCGACGAGAAGAAGTTGCGCGCGTTCAACGGGGAGTACATCCGGGCGCTGCCCGTCGAGGAGTTCGTCGAGGCATGCCGGCCGTGGTTGACCGGCACCGGCACCATCGCACCCCCGCCGTGGCAGCCGGAGGAGTTCGAGCCGGCCGCCTTCGCCGCGGTGGCGCCGCTGGCACAAACCCGGATCGCGGTGCTCAGCGAGATCGTGCCGAACGTCGACTTCCTCTTCGTCGCCACCCCGCTGATCGACGAGGCGGCCTGGGCCAAGGCGATGAAGGAGGGCTCGGCAGAGTTGCTGGATGCCGCGATCGCCGCCTTCGAGACCGTCGGGTCGTGGAACGCCGAGACGCTGAAGGCCACTCTTGAGGCGGTCGGCGCGGAGCGCGGCCTCAAGCTCGGCAAGGCCCAGGCGCCGGTACGCGTCGCGGTCACCGGACGTACCGTCGGATTGCCGTTGTTCGAGTCGCTGGAGGTGCTCGGTCAGGAGCGCTCCCTGACCCGGATGCGCGCCGCCCGGGTACGCCTGGTCTGACTGCCGCGACACCCTCGGGAGCCCTCGGCGGCGGGCGACACGCCGACGAGCATTACCCGGCGTACCCTGGGCGCGCTATTCTGCTCCCCATCACAGCCTTCGCAGAGGTAAGATCCGCTCGCTGGTAGCGGGCGGTCGTTGGTCGAGTCGCGATCGCAGACAGATCCGATTAATGTTTCATCAGCTGCAACCGATCGGCGTTCCGCGGAGTCTTTGAGGTGGGTACACCCGTCCTGTGGACGGTCACCGACGTCGGCCTTCCAACGTGTGACCCCTGCAGCACAGCCACCCATCGAACGGGGCGAGGAGGCGGCATATGGTCCGACGGTTCAGGCGACTGGCGGCGATGGTGGTGAGCGGGATCGCGGCCCCGCTGTTGGCGCTCACCCTGGCCGAGCCGGCGGTGGCGGCGCCGAAGACGCCACCCGCCGGTGTGGACATCACCGGGCACGGGCTCGGCCAGCCGCTGCGGCTACGCGCGGAATCCCACCCGGATCACGTCGTCGCCGTCATCGAGCAGGTCAACCACCGTGGCCTCGTCCGCCAGTCCGGTGGACCGAAAAAGGCCGAACTTGGTCCGAAGTACACGGTCGTGGTGCTGGCGGGCGACGTTCCGAAGCAGACCTACGACCTGTACCCGAAGGCGGTCGGCGGTCCCCGGGTGTACCGGCCGGCCAAGCAGCCGGACGACAAGGTCACCGCGAGCTGGTACCTGGGGCGGGTCAGCATGTCCGAGACGTTGCGGACCGCCGGTGTTCCGTTGGAGCGGACGTACGAGGCCGTGACGGGCGGCGTGGGTGGAGGCGAACGCATCATCCCGGAGGAGGCGCTGAACCCCGCCGAGGACCTCAACGAGGCGTTCGGTGACCTACAGCGTCTACTCCTGCTCAACGTGGCGGTGATGCTGGTGATCACCGTCGGCCTCGCCGGGATCGCGCTGCTGATCCGTCGCCGTACTCGCTGATCTGTCGCGGTACCGGAATCCGCTCAGCACCAGCGACGCGGCGGGCGTTCCCGCCGGGGGCTACGGTGCGCGGGACGGACCGGGCCGTGGCGGTGCGCCCCGGCCCAGCCGGGCAGGTCGCTGCGGCAGCCTCCGGTCGTCGACTCGGGCTGCCCGGCGGCCGGCGGCTCGGCGGCGCGCTGGCGGGGCACCGTCGGCTCGACGCCGCGGGGCCAGGTGGACGCGACGTCCTCCCCTTGGACGCAGCCGTGCTCGGCATCCCCCTGCGCCATCGGTGTCTCCTCACCCTCTCGCCCTCGCCCGCCGGTGCCCACCCGACGTGCCCTGTCACGGTACTGGCCGCATCCGACGGCCTGTGCAGCGCGTACCCGGTGGGCGTCGGCGGTCACTCCCGCCGACGCCTGCCGTCGAGGTCCAGCTCAGGGCATGCCAGGCTAGACCGGTGAGCGAGACGGGCGGGACGGACCTGTCGGCCACGCTGCGCCGCATCGAACGGGCGGCCGGGGCGCTGGCCACCGCGAGCGTGGCCCGGATGGACGACACCCTGCCCTGGTTCCGGGGCCTGCCGGCCGACCAGCGTTCCTGGGTGATGCTCGTGGCCCAGGCCGGCGCCCGCTCCCTGGTCCAGTGGTTGCGCTCCGGCGGTGGGGCCGGCGAGGGGACGCAGGAGGTCTCCGACGAGGTGTTCGCCACCGCCCCGCAGGACCTGGCCCGCTCGATCTCCCTTCAGCAGACCGTCGCGCTGATCAAAGTCACCATCGACGTGGTCGAGGAGCAGGTGGGCCTGCTGGCCGCCCCCGGCGAGGAGCCGCAGCTACGCGAGGCGGTGCTCCGCTTCTCCCGGGAGATCGCCTTTGCCGCCGCCCGGGTCTACGCCCGGGCCGCCGAGTCACGTGGTTCCTGGGACGCCCGCCTACAGGCCCTGCTGGTGGACGCGCTGCTGCGCGGCGACTCCCCGGACGTGCTGGCCAGCCGGGCCGCCGCCCTCGGTTGGACGGATGCGCCACCGGTGTCGGTGGCGGTCGGCCCCTCCCCCGGCGGCGAGGTCGCGGCCGTGCTGCACACCGTCTACCGTCAGGCCCGGCGGATCGGGGTGGAGGTGATCGGGGGGGTGCACGGCGACCGGCTGGTGATCGTGCTCGGCGGGGCGGCCGACCCGGTCGCGGCGACCGGCAAGCTGCTGACCGTCTTCGGCGACGGGCCGGTGGTCGTCGGTCCGGCGGTGCCGAGCCTGGACGAGGCCACCGAGTCGGCTCGGGCCGCGCTCGCCGGGTACCGGGCGGCACCGGCCTGGCCGGCCGCGCCCCGGCCGGTCCACGCCGGCGACCTGCTGCCCGAGCGGGCTCTCGCCGGTGACGCCGAGGCCCGACGGCGACTGCGCCACGACGTGTACGCGGTGCTGGTCCGCGCCGGCGGTGAGCTGCTGGAGACGCTGGACGCCTTCTTCGCCGCGGGTGGCACGTTGGAGAGCGCCGCCCGCACGTTGTACGTGCATCCGAACACTGTCCGTTACCGGCTGCGGCGGATCGCCGATGTCACCGGCTTCAGCCCGCTTGCCCCCCGGGACGCCTTCGCCCTGCGGGTGGCACTGACCGTCGGCCGGCTGGATCCGGTGGCACCGAGCCAGACATTGACCCCACCGGTCGGTAAAAGATCACAGGTTGGTGGTGACCAGCACCAATCTTTGTAGGATCCCTCCAACTGTTCTAGTGCGGTTTGGTGCCAGCCGGCACAGCGCAACCCGTGGGTATCCAGGAGAGTCATACACGTGCTCGCCGTTCTCAGCCCCGGCCAGGGTTCCCAGAAACCCGGCTTCCTGACCCCCTGGCTCGATTTGACCGGCGTCGAGGCCCGACTGCGCTCGTGGTCGACGCTGGCCGGCGTCGACCTGGTGCACCTGGGCACCGTCGCGGACGCGGACGAGATCCGGGACACCGCCCGTACCCAGCCGCTGCTGGTCGCCGCGGCGCTGCTCGCCGCCGAGCACCTGCCGATGCGCGACATCTCGCTGACCGCCGGTCACAGCGTCGGCGAACTCGGCGCGGCGGCGCTGGCCGGAGCGCTGCCTCCGGAGGCAGCGATCACCCTCGCCGGGGTACGTGGCCGGGAGATGGCCGCCGCCTGCGCGCTGGAGCCGACCGGGATGGCCGCCGTGCTGGGCGGCGACCCGGACGAGGTGGTCGCCGCGATCGCCGGGCACGGGCTGTACGCCGCGAACCGCAACGGCACCGGCCAGATCGTCGCCGCCGGCACCTCTGCCGGGTTGGAGAAGCTGGCCGCCGAGCCACCCGCCCGGGCGCGGGTCATCCGGCTGCAGGTGGCCGGCGCGTTCCACACCCCCCACATGGCTCCGGCGGAGACGGCGCTGGCCACGGTCGCGGCGGGGATCACACCGAGCGACCCGGCCCGGATCCTGCTGTCCAACGTCGACGGTACCGCGGTCACCGACGGGCGGGAGCTGCTGCGCCGGCTGGTCCGCCAGGTCACCGCCCCGGTCCGCTGGGATCTCTGCATGGCCACCCTGGCCGGCCGCGGCGTGACCGGCGTGATCGAGCTGCCGCCCGCTGGCACGCTCGCCGGGCTGGTCAAGCGCGAGCTCAAGGGCACCGGCGCCCCGGAGATCGTCACCCTGAACACTCCGGACGACCTGCCCGCCGCCCGCGACCTGGTCGCCCGGCACAGCGGCCGGGTGTCCGGCCACGAGGCAGTCGCCGAAGACCGCCCCAACCATTCTCCTGGCGAGACCGACCGTAGGGAGGCCTCGTCATGACGGGCAGCCGCATCCTGTCCATGGGGCACCACCAACCCTCCCGGGTGGTGACCAACGACGACATCGCGCAGCTGGTGGAGACCAACGACGAGTGGATCCGCGACCGGGTCGGCATCGTGAGCCGGCGGATCGCCGGTGACGAGACGGTCGCCGACATGGCCGCCGCCGCCGCCGACAAGGCGCTGGCCAACTCCGGCCTGACCGCCGCCGACATCGACCTCGTCGTGGTCGCCACCTGCACGTCGATCGACCGTAGCCCGAACGTGGCCTGCCGGGTCGCCGCCAAGCTGGGTATCGACGCGCCGGGGGCGTTCGACCTGAACACCGCCTGCTCCGGCTTCGCGTACGCGCTGGGCACCGTGGACCACGCGATCCGGGCCGGTGCTTCGCGCAACGCCCTGGTCATCGGTGCGGAGAAGCTTTCCGACTTCACCGACTGGACCGACCGCTCCACCTGCATCATCTTCGCTGACGGCGCGGGCGCCGCAGTGGTCACCGCCGCCGCCGGGGACGAGCCGGCCGGCATCGGCCCGGTGGTGTGGGGTTCGGTGCCGGAGCGCGGCGACGCGGTACGCATCGAGGGCTGGCGCCCGTACGTCGCCCAGGAGGGCCAGACGGTGTTCCGCTGGGCCACCACCGCACTGGCGCCGTTGGCCCTGCAGGCGTGCGAGCGCGCCGGGGTCGACCCGGCCGAGCTGGCCGCGTTCGTCCCGCACCAGGCCAACGCACGGATAATCGACGGGATAGCCAAGCGGTTGAACATCCCGCAGGCGCTCGTCGCCAAGGACATCGTCGAGTCCGGCAACACCTCGGCGGCCAGCATCCCGCTGGCCCTGTCCAAGCTGGTCGAGCGCCGTGAGGTGCCCTCGGGCGCCCCGGTCCTGCTGTTCGGCTTCGGTGGCGGGCTGACCTACGCCGGTCAGGTCATCCGCTGCCCCTGATACCCCCACGGCGTGACAGCGCCGAGGAGCGACGGGTGGCGTCGCCGCCCCGTCGAGAAACCCGATGAGAGGAACCCACCGCAATGACCCGTGACGAGATCACCGCCGGCCTCGCCGAGATCCTCGAGGAGGTTGCCGGGGTGAGCCCGAACGACGTAGCCGAGGGGAAATCCTTCACCGACGACCTGGACGTCGACTCGCTCTCCATGGTGGAGGTCGTGGTGGCGGCCGAGGAGAAGTTCGGCGTCAAGATCCCCGACAACGAGGTGCAGAACCTCAAGACGGTCGGGGACGCCGTGAGCTACATCGAGGCGCAGTCCTGATATGAGTCGCATCGACGTCGTCGTCACCGGGCTCGGCGCGACCACCCCGCTGGGCGGGGACGTCGCGTCGACCTGGGACGCCATGCTCGCCGGCCGCTCCGGGGTGGGCGCGCTCACCCAGGAGTGGGCCGGGCAACTGCCGGTCCGGATCGCCGCCGAACTGGCGGTCGATCCGGCCACCGTGCTGGATCGGGTCAAGCTGCGCCGGTTGGACCGGTCGGAGGCGATCGCCCTGATCGCCGCCCATCAGGCGTGGGCGGACGCCGGACTGGTCGACGCCGGTCTTGACCCGGAGCGGCTAGGGGTCAGCATCGGCTCCGGCATCGGTGGCGCGGTCACCCTGCTCGCCCAGGACGACATCCTGGAGGCGTCGGGCCCCCGCCGGGTGTCGCCGCACACCGTGCCCATGCTGATGCCCAACGGTCCGGCCGCCTGGGTGGGTCTGGAACTCCGCGCCCAAGCCGGCGTGCACTCGGTGGCCAGCGCCTGCGCGACCGGCGCGGAGGCGATCGCGCTGGGCCTGGACATGATCCGGGCCGGCCGCGCCGACGTGGTGGTGGCCGGCGGCACCGAGGCGGTGATCCACCCGCTGCCGATTGCCGGCTTCGCCTCGATGCGCGCCATGTCGACCCGCAACGACGAACCGGAGCTGGCCTCCCGGCCGTGGGACAAGGGCCGGGACGGCTTCGTCCTCGGCGAGGGCTCCGGCATCGTGGTACTGGAACGGGCCGATCAGGCGGCGGCCCGGGGTGCCCGGGTGTACGCGCGACTGGCGGGTGCCGGTATCACCTCCGACGGATACGACATCGTCCAGCCGCATCCGGAGGGCGCCGGCGCGATCCGTGCCATCGCGAAGGCGATCGCCGACGCGGACGTGGCGAGGTCCGACATCGTCCACGTCAACGCGCACGCCACGTCGACTCCGGTGGGCGACCTGGCGGAGATCACCGCGCTACGCGCGGCGCTGGGCGACCACCCGGTGCTGACCGCCACCAAGTCGATGTCCGGTCATCTGCTCGGTGCCGCCGGCGCGTTGGAGTCGATCGCCACCATCCTGACGATCCGCGACAGCCTGGTGCCACCGACGATCAACCTGGACGACCCGGACGACGGCCTCACCCTCGACGTGGTCGCCCACAAGGCACGCCAGCTGGACGTGCCCGCCGCGTTGAACAACTCGTTCGGCTTCGGCGGCCACAACGTGGCCCTCGTCTTCACCCGGGTCTGACCCGGTGGTGCCGCTTTGCTGACACGTCTCTGGATGAACGACGGGGAACGGACACCGTGAGTCGACGGGCGATCGCGACGGCGACGCTGATAATCGGGCTGCTCGGCGGATGCACCGGGGCTGAGCCGGGCGGGGTCGGCTCGACCGGCGAGCCGTGGCACGACGAGGTGGCCGCCGCCGTGCCGGCCGGCACGGTCGGCGCCGCTGGACCCTGCCCGCTGCCGGTCACGTTCGATCTGGCGCAGGACTGGCGGGCCGAGGCGGTCGAGGCGCCCGATCCCGGAAACGAGCTGGGCAACGCGGTGGCCGAGGCGCTGACCCGCCGGGGCGGGTCGACCGTGCGCTGTGAGCTGGACGGCCGGGCGGTGGTGCCGGGCTTCGTGCGGGTGTGGATCGTCGACGGCGAGGGCACCCCGGCCCGGCAGGCGCTGGAGGCATTCGTCGACGCCGAGGAGCAGGTGAGCGAGCCGCAGTACCGCGAGACCCGCCCGGGTGACCTCGACGTGGTCGAGGCGACCTGGCTGTCCCGGCGGGCGCTGACGGACTCTGACGTCCGGGAGTGGGCCCTGGCCGTGCAGCTGGGCCACCGGACGGTACTGGTCGAGGCGAGCACGACCAGCTTCGGCGAGCCGGTCGACGTGCTGCCGGCGTACCGGCTGGCCCGCGACACCCTCGCCGGTTCGGCCTGATCCGCGACCTCAGCCGGAGCAGGTGGTGGCGGGCAGCCCGGTCACCTTGACCGGGGAGCGGCCCTGCGGGCGGGCCTTGCCGGCGAGCACCTCGGCGAGCGCGGCCATCGAGGCCCGGCTCGTCGAATAGGTGGCCAGCAGCGTCGGCGAGGACGCCCGGGCCAGCACGTACGGGGTGTCCATGGCGACCGTGACGGCGGCGTCGGCGCGCAGGGCGCCAGCCCCGTCGCCGTACCCGACGAGGTGGACGACCGTGCCGCCGCTGGGCACCACCTTCATTCCGGCCGAGGTCAGCGCCTCGGTCAGGGCCGCCCGGGTGTGCGCCCGACTGTCCGAGGAGGTGACCGTCACCGGGCCGCGGACGCCGCTGGCGTCGCAACTGCCGCGCAGCACGGTGACCGCGCCGGCGGCGAGCGCACCCGCCGCCGCACGGTGGGCCTTGGAACTCAGCGTGGACAGCTCCGGCGTGGGCCGGTCGGCCAGGGTGAACTTCATGGTCAGCACGCGGGTGGCCGCCTCCACCAGCCGGGACCGGGGCAGGGTGCCCTCACGCAGCGCTGCCAGCAGCCCGTCGTAGGCCTGGCCGACGTTCGGCGGCATGAGGATCAGGTCGTTGCCGGCCTTGAGTGCCCGGACCGCCGCCTCGCCGGGCTCGAAGCGGCGGGCCGGCGGCATGTTCATCCCGTCTGTGATCACCACACCCTGGAAGCCGAGCTCCCCGCGCAGCACCTCGGTGAGCAGCTTGTACGAGAAGGTGGCGGCGATACCCGGGTCGACCGAGCGTACGTCGAGGTGGGCGGACATCACGGCCAGCGCGCCGGCCTCGATGCCGGCGGTGAACGGTGGCCACGCCTCGGCGGCCAGCTCGCCGCGCGACTGGTCGAGTACCGGCAGGTCCTTGTGTGAGTCCACGGCGCTGTGGCCGTGTCCCGGGAAGTGTTTCAGGGTGGCCGCCACACCGGCCGTCTGGAGTCCGCGTACCGCGCCGCCGACCTGGTTGGCCACGCGGTACGGGTCTGAGCCGAACGACCGGGACCCGATCACCGTGCTACGGGTCACCAGCACGTCGGCGACGGGTGCGAAGTCGACGTTGACGCCCATGGCGGCCAGTTCGGTGCCGGCGGCGTGCCAGGCGGCCTCGGTCAACGCCGGGTCGTTCGCGGCGCCGGCGCCGAGTGCGCTGGGCAGCATGGTCACCCCGTCAGTGATGCGGGTGACCACTCCGTGCTCCTGGTCGGTGCCGATCAGGAAGGGCGCGGCACCGGCGGGCAGCTTCCCGGCAGCCGTTCGCAGTCCGGTCGTCAGCTTCCGGACCTGCTCCGGGTTGTCGACGTTCGTGGTTTCCTGATTGCCCTGGGTGGGGTCGTCCGCGCTGAAACCGACCAGGATCAGCCCGCCGAGCCGATATTTCTCGATCATCTGGGCCGGCGTGTCCACCGCGCTCAGGGCCTGGTTGCCGGCCACCGAGCCGGCCGAGACCTTCGTCGCCTGGTCGCCGTAGGCATACGGCATCAGCACCTGGCCGACCAGGTCCTCGTCGGCGAGTTCGACGACGAGGGCGGCGGCCCGGGTCGCCGGGTCCGCTGGCGGGGCGGGCGACGGCGGGGCGGTTTCCGTGGGCGGGGCGGCGGACGGGCTCGGCCCGGGGCGCTGTCCAGCACCAGCGCAGCCGGAGACGAGCAGCGCGGTCACGACGACGAACGCGGCGGCGACGCGCCGAGGGGTGGTCGACACGCGGACCATCCCACCAGCTCACCGCGTACCGGGGCAACTCGACCTTCGTCGGGATGGCTGGCCACGCCTGCTCAGCCGACCTGGGTGAGCAGCGTCACCGGCGCGCCGTCACCGGCGTAGCGGTACGGCTCGAGTTCGGCGTCCCACGCGGTGCCGAGCGCCTTGTCCAGGGCGTGCGCGAGAGCCTCTGGCGCCCGCACGCCGGCCATGATGCTGCGCAAGCGGTCCTCACCGAGCTGGATGTCCCCGGCGACACCGACGGTCGCCCGGAACAGTCCTCGTCCCGGGACGTGCATGAAGCGTTCACCGTCTGCGCCCTGACTGGGCTCCTCGGTCACCTCGAAACGGATCATGGGCCACTGCCTGAGGGCAGCGGCCAGCTCGGCGCCCGTCCCCGGGCTACCGGACCACCCGCACTCGGCCCGGCGGGCGCCGGGATCGACGGGTTGGGCTGTCCACTGCAGGTTGACCGGCGCGACGAGGACGCGCGCGATCGCCCACTCGACGTGTGAGCACACGGCGAGTGGGGTCGAGTGGACATATACGACGCCACGCGTTGGCACGGTGACCTCCCGGAGTGCGAGGTGCGTCTTCCCCTACGACCTCGCCCGGGTGTTGCTGCAACACATGATGACTGGTGGGACAGATGGTGCGCCAGGGAATCGGGAAATCCGTCGGCCGGAAATACCCGGACAGGTGACCGCCGTTCCACCTCGTGACGGCCGGCTGACCAGCCGGCATCGTGTTCGTGTAAAGTTCCATCGGCGGCCTGTGCCGCGTAAGCCTTCGCGGGTCACACCCATCCGGTGCCGCCCGCATCAGCCCCCGGACGTCCAGTCCTCCGTACGTCTTCCAAGGAGTACCTCCGTGGCGAGCAACACCTCCAAGACCGCGCGCGCGTCAGTCCGGGCCGGCCAGGCTGGCCTGGGTGGCGCACTGAGCGTGCTGGGCGAGTTCAAGTACCTGATTCCGCTCAACGGCGGCAAGCACGCCTACGTGCGGAACCTGACCAACGGTAAGACCGCGCACCTGCGCACCGACTCCGAGGCTTTCGTCGAGGAGATCCGGGTGCTGGCCGCCGCCGGCCACGCCACCAAGATCCGCGCGGAGATCAACGGCCTGAACGACACCCACCCGGGTGACGGCTGGGACGCCACTGAGAAGCGCCTGGTCGAGGCCGGCGTCTTCGACTCCTGACCCTAGCCCGAAAATCACCCGCACCACCCCGAACGCCCGCCGGTCCCCGGCGGGCGATCCCTTCCCACCCCACCGCGTCGGTCATGCGGTTGCTACAGGGGGTCGAGGAGGGTGACTCTGCCGGTGGAGAGGGTGTAGAGGGCGCCGGTCACGGCGACGCGGGCGGCGTCGATCGATGGCCTCAGCGTGGGGTCGGCGCGTAACGTGGCCACCGTCCGGGCCACGTGGCGACGGGTCGCCAGCGGCTGCAGTTGGGGGTCGTCCAGGCCCACCTCGACCACCGCGGGGATGATCCGGTCGACCAGGTGGGCGAGCGCGCCCCCGGGTCGCCGCCCGGTACGCAGCGACTCGACCGTCGCCTGCACCGCCCCGCAGCGCTCGTGCCCCAGCACCATCACCAGCGGTACGCCCAGCACCTCGACCACGTACTCGATCGAGCCCAGCACCGCCCGGTCCAGCACCTGGCCACCCGTACGGATCACGCAGATCGACCCGAAGGTCTGGTCGAAGATCGCCTCCAGTGGCACCCGCGAGTCGATGCAGCCCAGCAGGACGGCGTATGGCTGCTGGTCGCCGGAGGCGCTCGCCGCAGCCGCGGTCACGTCGTGCCCGTGGATCGGCTGGCCGCTGACGAAGCGGCGGTTGCCGGTGAGCAGTTCGGCGAGGGCCGCTCTGGGCGTACCCCCGCGGGCCCGGTGCGCTGCCATGCCCACAGCCTGACCGGACCATCTCCGGCGCGGAGGGGCTTGGCGGGATCTTCTCAACACCCCGCTCCTCGTGGTGTCATGACGAGTAGCCCGTGTTACCACCGGGTATCCCCGGGCTTACGCATCCGTGGGGCCATGTGGAGGTGGCGATGCCGGAGCCGATCAAGGTGCGGCTGAGCGACGACGTACACCTGCACGTGGAGACCGTCGGCCCGGCGGACGCCGAGGTCACCGCGGTGCTGCTGCACGGCTGGACGTTGGACGGACGCACCTGGCACCGACAGCTGACCGCGCTGCGGGAGGCGTTCGGCACGATCCGGGTGGTCACCTACGACGCCCGGGGGCACGGCCGCTCCAGCTGCATGGCGCTGCCCACGGCCACCCTGGCCCAACTCGGCGACGACCTGGCCGCGCTGCTGGACGAGGTGGCCCCCGCCGGCCGGGTGGTGCTGGTCGGACACTCGCTGGGCGGCATGACAATAATGGAGTACGCGCACCGTCACCCCGAGCACTTCTCGCGACGCACCGCCGGGCTGGTCTTCGTCTCCACCACCGCCGAGGGGCACACCCACACCGTCTACGGCCTGTCGCCACGGATCGCCCGGCTCATCCGGCTGGCCGAGACCACCGGTGCCGGGCTGCTGGCCCGCTGCGGCGCCTGGCGGCCGCCCCGGACCCTGCTGCGCGCCCTGCGACCCAGCATCCGCTGGATGCTCTTCGGTGACCGTTGCGAGCCTACCGACATCCGGCTGGTGACCTCGGCTGTGGCCCGCGCCTCGCTACGTTCGATCGGCGGCTTCCGCGCCTCGATCGGCACCCAGCACCGCCTGACGACGCTCGCCGCCCTGGCCCATCTGCCGGCGGCGGCCCTGGTCGGCGACCGGGACCGGCTCACCCCGACGCCGTGCGCGGAGTCGATCGCCGCCGCACTGCCGGACACCGAGCTGACCGTCTGCCCCGGCGCCGGACACATGTTGATGATGGAGCGTCCCGACGAGGTCAACGCCGCCCTGCACGGGGTGCTGCGCCGGGTCCTCGACGCGGTGCCCGCCGGTTCCCGGATCGACGGTTGACGGAGGGCCCGCTCCCCGCCGACCGTCGAGAAGGTGCGCTTTCCCGCAGCTCGACGGTGGGGCGTAATCTCGTGCGGTTGGCCAGGCGGCGTCACGAGGAGAACAAGACGTGGATCAGAGCACCCTGGATCAGGAGATCGCCGTCGAGCAACGGCATCTCGACCGGGTGTACGCACGACTGGCCGAGCTGCGCCGCGGGGCGGTCCGCGCGGAGAAGGAGGGCTACCGCCTCGCCCGGGTGGGCAACTTCGGCGCGCTGGTCGAGCGGGACGCGATGGTCTTCCACGCGGCGCAGCGGCGTCACGTGCTGGACGCCGAGTACGAGGGGCTGGTCTTCGGCCGGCTGGACCTGCGCGACGGGCAGGTCCTGCACGTGGGACGGCTCGGCATCCGCGACGAGGACGCCGCCACGCTGGTGGTGGATTGGCGGGCCCCGGCTGCCGCCGCGTTCTACCAGGCGACTCCCGCCGAGCCGCTCGGCGTGGTGCGGCGACGGACGATCCAGTCCAGCGGGGAGCGGGTCACCCGGATCGAGGACGACCTGCTCGACCCGGACGCCGCGCCACCGGATCTGGCCGTGGTGGGTGACGGTGCGCTGATGGCCACCCTGTCCCGGACCACCGGCCGGGGCATGCGTGACATCGTGGCGACCATCCAGCGCGAGCAGGACGAGGCGATCCGCTCCCCCGGATCGGGGGTCACTCTCGTGTCCGGCGGGCCGGGCACCGGCAAGACAGCGGTGGCCCTGCACCGTGCCGCGTACCTGCTCTACTCCGACCGCAGCCGGTACGCCGGCGGCGGGATCCTGGTGATCGGCCCCTCGTCGGTCTTCGTCGAGTACATCGCCTCGGTGCTCCCGTCGCTGGGCGAGCACGCCGCCACCCTGCACTCGCTGGGCACCCTGTTTCCCGGGCTGACCGCAACCCGCACCGATCCGCCCGAGGTGGCGGCGGTCAAGGGGTCCGTTCGGATGCGCCGGGTACTGGAACGGGCCGCCCGGGACGCGGTGCCCGACTCCCCGACCGAGCTGCGGCTGCTGTACCGGGGGCAGTTGCTGCGGCTGGAGCGGGGCGACCTGGACGCCGTCCGGAACCGGGCGCTGTCCCGTGGGGGCCGGCGAAACGAGGTGCGGCGGGCCGGCTTCGACGGGGTGCTCGCCGCGCTCTGGGCGCAGGCCCGCCGCCTCGGCATGTCCCACCTGCCTGAACAGCGTGCCTTCGAGGACGAGCTGATCGACCGGACGGACTTCCGGGACTTCCTCAAGGCGTGGTGGCCGCGGTTGCACCCACGACACGTGCTCGGCTGGCTGGCCGATCCGCAGCGGCTGCGCCGGTACGCCGGGGGTGTCCTCTCCGGTGCCGAGATCCGGCTGCTCGGGCAGGCGTACCGGGAGTTGACCACCGATGGTCTGAGCGTCGCCGACATCGCCCTCCTCGATGAGTTGGACGCACTGCTCGGCAAGCCGATGCGTCCCGCACGGGTTAAGCGGGATCCGTTCCAGCTGGCCGGGGGGGTCCGGGAGTTGAGCACCCTCGGGGACCGGCAGCGGGCGGCCAGGGAGGCGGCCAGGGAGCGCCCCGAGGACTATCGCGACTACGCGCACGTGGTGGTCGACGAGGCACAGGACGTCTCGCCGATGCAGTGGCGGATGATCGGCCGGCGCGGGCGGCTGGCGTCCTGGACGGTGGTGGGTGACCCGGCGCAGACCGCCTGGACGGGCGACCCGCAGGAGCTGGCGCGGGCCCGCGAACAGGCGCTGGGTCGCCGCCAGCGGCACCGCTTCACGCTGACCACCAACTACCGCAACTCGGCGGAGATCTTCGCGGTGGCGGCGGCCGAGATCCGTCGGGCGTACCCCGAGCTCACGTTGCCCACCGCGGTCCGCTCCACCGGTGTCGACCCGATCCAGCTCGTGGTGCCGGCGCAGGAGTTGGAGACCCACGTCGTGGCTGCCGCGGACTACCTGCTCGGGGAGGTCGAGGGAACCGTCGGGGTGATCACTCCGGTGCCGCTGCGGCACGACGTCGCGGCCTGGCTCGGCGCTCTGGGCGGGCGGCGACTCCAGGTCGTGACGAGCCTGGAGGCAAAGGGCATGGAGTACGACGGCGTGGTGCTGGTCGCGCCGAGCAAGATCCGTGCTGAGCCGGGTGCCGGCGTGCGGAATCTCTACGTGGCGCTCTCCCGGGCCACCCAGCGGCTGACGACGGTCGACCCGACCGGCTGAGGCGGCGCCGGGACGGATCGACCGATGATTGAATACATGGCAATGTCGGCATAGAAATGACCTCGGGCGGGCGCACGGCGGAAGGTGTCTGGGTGGGCGCGGGTCATGACCACCACCATGCCGCGGTGTCGAACGCCGCGCATCGCCACTCTGGCCGGCTGTGGGCGTCATTCGCCCTGCTCAGCACCCTGATGGCGGTCGAGGCGGTCACCGCCCTGCGGACCGGCTCGCTGGCTCTGCTCTCCGACGCCGGGCACATGTTCACCGACGTGCTGGGCATTGGCATGGCGCTCGCCGCCATGGCCGCCACCCGACGGGCCGACGCCGACCCACAGCGCACCTTCGGGCTCTATCGGCTGGAGGTTCTCGCCGCGCTGGCGAACGCCGCACTGCTCTCCGGCGTCGCGGTCTATGTGCTGGTCGAGGCGGTACGCCGGTTCGGCGACCCGCCCGAGGTGCCCGCCGGGCCGATGCTTGTGGTGGCGACGCTCGGGCTGCTCGCCAACGTGGTCGCCTTCGCTCTGCTGAGACCCGGTGCCCGGGAGAGCATCAACCTGCGCGGCGCGTACCTGGAGGTGCTTGCGGACCTGCTCGGCTCACTGGGCGTGATCGGGGCGGCCCTGCTGATCGCGTTGACCGACTGGTGGTGGGCCGATCCGCTGGTGGCGGTCGCGATCGGCACGTTCATCCTGCCTCGGACGTGGCGGCTGGGTCGGGCGGCGGTACGCATCCTCGTGCAGGCCGCCCCGGAGCACCTCCAGGTCACCGCGGTACACGACCGGCTGGCCGCGGTTCCCGGCGTGGCCGGCGTCCACGACCTGCACGTCTGGACGCTCACCTCCGGCATGGAGGTGGCCTCCGCCCACCTGGCCGTCGCCCCCGGCGCCGATGTCGGCGTCGTGCTCACCGCCGCCGGGTCGGCGCTGCGCGAGGAGTTCCACATCGAGCACGCCACCCTCCAGGTCGAGCCGCGGGCGAACCCGGGCGACTGCGGGGCAGTCGAGTGGTAATGACACCACCTTCGGCGAACTGACAAAATTGTCGCTTTTAGCCTGGTTTACTAGTCAGCAAGTGAACACCAGTAGTAACACCAGCTGCACCGGTCGCAGGAGCACCGGTAGGCTCGGACCCGGCCTCCGCCAGGCGGCACCCGACGGTGCCGGCGGCGGCCGCCGCCTAATCGCCCGCCAGGGCGGACCGGGGAACCATGTTCCTGGGGTGCATCCGCGTCAGCGGTAGGGATCTTCCGTCCCGAACCCGTCAGCTAACCCGGTCGGCGGCTGACGGAAGGACATGTGCATGCCAGCAGTGGCAACAGCGAGACCGGCAGCCCTGATCGCCGCTGTACTCGCCCTCACCCTGGGCGCCGCGCTCGCCCCGTTCGCGCCCGCCTCGGCGGCACCGCAGGGGCTGCGCGCGGCAGCGCCCGTTGACGACGAAGGTGGCACCCCGGCACTCCGTGACCAACTGGAGGCCGCCAGCAAGGGCTACCTGGACGCCAGGACGGCGCTCGACAACTCGGTCAAGCGCCAGAAGCAGCTCGCCGAGCAGCTCGCGACGACCGAGAGCCAGCTCGCCGAGCGCAACACCAAGGTCGCGGAAATCGCCGCCCAGGCATACCGCAGCGGGCGCCTTGGCGCCGCGTCCGCGCTGCTCAGCAGCGGCTCCCCGGCTGGCTTCATGGACCGGGCAGCGGCGCTGGACGCGGTGGCCGCCAACGAGGACCGCGCGGTGCGCGAGCTCCAGGACACCCGCGACAAGGTCAGCGCGACCAAGCAGGCCCTGGACATCGAGGTTCAGGAGCAGCGCAAGCAGGTGGCCGTGATGGCCAAGCGCAAGGACCAGGCCGAGCGGGCCTTGACCGTGTCCGTCGAACGGGACAAGGCGGCGGAACGGGCCGAGGCCGCCGAGCGGGCGAGCCGCACGGCACCGCGGAGCAGCGGGTCCAGCCCAACGGCCAAGGCGGCCCCCCGCAACTCGGACGGCTCGTGGCCCTCGGAGTCGTGCAGCGTCAACGACCCCACCCCGGCCAACGGCTGCATCACCCCGCGCACCCTGCACGCGTTGAAACAGGCCAAGGCGGCCGGCTACACCCGGTACGTCTCCTGCTACCGCCCCGGCGGTTCCGGTGAGCACCCGAAGGGCCGAGCCTGCGACTTCGCCGCCCAGAAGGGCGGCTTCGGCGGAGACGCCACCGGCGGCGACCGCACCTACGGCAACAACCTGGCCGCGTACTTCGTCAAGAACGCCGACCGGCTCGCCGTGCTCTATGTGATCTGGTACCGGCAGATCTGGCTGCCCAGCAGTGGATGGAAGTCGTACAGCGGCGCCCGGGGCGACCCGTCCAGCGACCACACCAACCACGTGCACCTGTCGGTGTACTGACCTCCCCCGCACCGGATGGGCCGCCATGCGCGGTCCACCCGGTGCGGTGTTTCCACCGTTCGCCGGTGGGGCATCGACTCCTCGACGCGCGTCGTCGCGTCTTCTTGGTTACCGTCGGACCAAGAGGCAGACATATCGCCGCCAGCGGGAGGAACTGCATGAGCGGACATGTCATGGTCTTCGCACCGACCCCGCTGCTGACCGTCACCATCGACCAGCCGAACGACACGCCGGAACTGCACCTGCACCCCGGCGGCCAGGGGGTTTGGCAGGCCCGGATGGTGCTGTCGCTCGGCGTCGACGTGGTGCTCTGCACGGCGCTCGGCGGCGAGGTCGGGCAGGTACTGAGACCGTTGCTGGTCAGCGAGGGAGTCAACCTCAAGGTGGTGGCCCGGGACTCCGGCGGCAGCGGCGGGTACGTGCACGACCGCCGCGACGGTACCCGCCGGGAGATCGTCGAGGTGACCGGCCAGCCGCTGAGCCGACACGAGATGGACGAGTTGTACAACCTGACGCTCGGCGAGGGGTTGCGGGCGCCGGTCAGCCTGCTCAGCGGGCCGAACGATCCGTCACTGGTCCCCGCCGACCTCTACCGGCGCTTCGCCGCCGACCTCGGGGCCAACGGCGCTCGGGTGGTGGTGGATCTCTGCGGCGAGCATCTGACGGCGGTACTGGACAGCGGCGTCTTCTTCCTCAAAGTGAGCCACGAGGAACTGATCGCCGACGGGCGGGCGGCCGGCGCCGACCAGGAGCAACTCACCCGGGCGATGTACGACCTGCATGCCGAAGGTGCCGAGAACGTGGTGGTCAGCCGGGCCGACCAGCCGGCGTTGGCGCTCGTCGACGGCGAGGTCTTCGAGGTGCGGATGCCCCGGTTGGAGGCGGCTGATCCGCGTGGGGCGGGCGATTCGATGACCGCGGGGGTGGCCGCCACGGTGGCCCGGGGCCACGACGTCCGCACGGCGGTCCGCACCGGCGCGGCGGCCGGCGCACTGAACGTGACCCGGCACGGTCTGGGAACCGGGCGGCTCGACTCGATCACCGGCCTGGTCGACCGGGTTCGGCTGGAGCCTGCGGGCAACCGCCCCCAGGAACGCACCACCCCCGACGAGTTGGCCCAACGGGCGGGCGGCCGATGAGGCTTCGGGTCTTGATCACCAATGACGACGGGATCGCCGCTCCCGGCATCCAGGCACTGGCCCGGGCCGCGGTGCAGCGAGGTCTGGATGTGGTGGTGGCCGCGCCGCTGGAGGAGGCCAGCGGCACCAGCGCCGCGATGAGCGCCGTGGAACAGGACGGTCAGGTGGTGGTCCGCGAGCATCCGCTCCCGGAACTCGACGGGGTGCCGGCCTTCGGTGTCGGCGGCTCGCCCGGCTTCATCGCGCTCATCGCGGTGCACGGCGCGTTCGGACCGCCTCCATCCGTCCTCCTCTCCGGCATCAATCGGGGTGCCAACGCGGGACGGGCGGTGTTGCACTCGGGTACGGTGGGCGCCGCCTTCACCGCCGCCGCCAACGGCTGCCGGGCGATGGCCGTGTCGCTGGACGTGCTGTCGGTCGGTGAGGCCACCGCCGTCAGCGGTGGCGCTGCGGTCGCCGCCGCCGCCCTGGTGCGCGACGCCGAGCGCAACTGGGCCACCGCTGCCCAGGTAGCACTGGCCCTGCTCCCCCGTCTGACGGCTGGCCCGGCGGAGAGCGTACTCAACGTCAATTCGCCGGATCTGCCCCTCGATCGACTGCGGGGGGTGCGTCGAGGCACGCTGGCGACGTTCGGTCAGGTGCAGATGTCCGTCGCCGAATCCGGCCACGGCTTCGTGCGCACCTCGCTTGAGGAACCCGGCCAGGCGGTACAACCCGGAACGGACCTGGCTCTGCTCGCCGACGGGTACGCCTCGGTGACCGCGGTCCGGGCGGTGACCGAGGTAACCGACGTCGACCTGTCCGGGCTCAGCGAGGACTGACCCCCGGTCGTTCCTGGCGGCCCTGGGCAGCGTGCCGAG
This sequence comes from Micromonospora sp. LOL_024, assembly GCF_048060415.1. Taxonomy (NCBI): domain Bacteria; kingdom Bacillati; phylum Actinomycetota; class Actinomycetes; order Micromonosporales; family Micromonosporaceae; genus Micromonospora; species Micromonospora sp. LOL_024. The sequence continues at coordinate 35,533 of NZ_JBHMIS010000006.1, read as the reverse complement.
GGCCGGCGCAGGAGGCTCAGGCGCCGGGGATGACCTCGGGGGTTGTGGCGGCGCCCGCGTAGTAGGGCTCGGGCGCACCGAAGAGGCCGAGCAGACCGGTCACCCAGAGCTGACGGTGCACGAACCGGCTCGGTTCGGTGACGACCAGCTTCACGCCGCTGACCTCGGCGGTCTGGAAACCGGCGACCATCGCGCTGATGCCCACCGAGTCGATGAAGGTGACCAGCCGCATGTTGAGCTCGATCCGGGCTGGTCGCCCCTTGGCCAGCACCTCGGCAATGGCCTCTTTCACCTCGTACGCGGTGTCGACGTCGATCTCGCCCCGCGGGGCGATCTCGATGACACCACCGGGCCGAACCGTCTGCATGACTGTCAGGCTCACGCGAGCACCTCCACTCGCCCGCAATTCGGGCGCCTCATCAGTACGCGGGCCGCGACCGAGAGTATTCCTCCGATGGCCTCGGTCGCCACCCCTCGGGATGAGCAATTCTTGGACAGGGGCGCATCAAAACGCCCTTATCCTTACCTATCTACCCAATCTCTCGACGCACAGCACCGCTACGTCGCCGGACCAGGGTAGCGGGCCGAGGCCGAACCGTCCCATGTCCACGGCGCGCGGCGTGGCCGCCAGCGCTGCTGGCCCTCACCGACGAGCGAAAGGTGGCACGGTGTGCCTAGCATCACGGATGCGCCGGAATGTGCCCCGGCATCACGGACGACGCACGGGGAGGACGACGCGATGCTTCGCAGACTCACGGCGCTGGCCGGCGTCAGCGCCGTGCTTGCCCTCACCCTGACCTACGGGTTCGGCGGCCGCGACGATGACGATGACGACTTCGCCGGGGCGGCCGTCGTCGCGGTCGTGTCCCACTGAGCCGCACCGGATGACGGTGGGTTTGCGGCGACACCGGGCGGGGCACAGCCTCGGTTGGCGAACCGCCACACCCCGGGCAAAGCCGCCGACGTCTGATATGCGCACCGGCTTTCGCACTGTCGAGGAGGGAACCACATGTTCGGAATCAACCTGCTGGAACGCCGAGGCAAGCCCGAGCGGATCGCGGACCAGGCCTGGCACCACCTCGTCTCGGCGGTCAACACCGCTGGTGACAGCATCCGCGAGACCGCCCGCTCCGCCCGCCACAACTCCGCCGGGCTCGCCGATGAGGCCGGCGGCCTGATGGGGTCGGCCGCCGACGAAGCCCACCACCGCGCCGTCCGCGCCTTCGACGCGCTCGCCGGCCGCCGCCCCGCGCTGCCCTGGACGTTGCTGATCGGCGCGGCCCTGGTCGGTGCCGCGGTCGGCTGGGCCGCCGGCACGGCCGCGCGGGCCGCCGGCAGCCACGACCGGGCGTTGGAGGACATCGAGTTCGTCGACGTGCAGCGCCCCGACTCCCCCGCTGATCCGGCCGGTCCGGCCGACTGACGAGACGGCCGACTGACGAGACGGCAAGAGCGCTCCCCCGCCTCGCCCTTTCCGGGCGAGGCGCCCTCACCCGAGCCGCCAGCAGGCTCGGTGCCGGCGGAGGTCCAGCCCGGTCCACGCCCTGTCCTGAGGAAGGAGCAACCGATGGTGAGCGTCCCGACGATCGACCGCAGCGACCCGGAGGTCGCCGCCGCGGTCGAACACGCCCTGGAATGGCAGGCGTTCGTGCCCGTCGAGCGGCTCGACGTGACGGTCAGGCAGGGCTGGGTCACCCTGCACGGGCCGGTGGAGTGGGAATACCAGCGCCGCGCCGCCGAGCAGGCGATCGGCGGGCTGGCCGGGGTACGGGGGGTCAGCAACGGCCTCGCCGTCCGGCCACGGGTACGCCCCGACGGCGCAGATCTGGCCCGCCGCGTCGTCGACGCGCTGGCCCGAAACCACGCCACCCACGCCGAACACGTGGCGGTACGCGTCCACGGCGACACGGTGCTGCTGGGCGGGCTGGTGCACTCGATGCCCGAGCGTGCCGAGGTGGAGCGGGTTGTCCGGTCCACTCCGGGCATCCGTGCCGTGCGGAACCACATCGCGGTCGCCCCGGTGCTGCGCTGAACGGCCGGCCCGATGGCTCGTGCGGCGCGGTACCACCCGGGCCGGGTGAGCCGCGCTCACCCGGCCGGGTACCAGGCTGGCGGGTATGACCGATCGGCTGAGCACGCCACTACAGGTCACTGCGCGGCTGCGAACACCCGTCACCGACCAGGACCACGTCCGGGGGCCGGTGGACGCACCGGTGACGATCGTCGAGTACGGCGACTTCCAGTGCCCCTTCTGCGGCCTCGCCCACGCCAACCTGCGGGAGGTGCTGCGGCGACGGGCCGACACGGTACGCCTCGTCTACCGTCACTTTCCGATCGCCAACATCCACCCGTACGCGGAACGCGCCGCCGAGGCCGCCGAGGCCGCCGGTCGGCGAGGCGGGTTCTGGAAGATGCACGACTGGCTCCACGAACACCAGGACCAGTTGGACCCGGTGCACCTGACGCTCGGCGTCGAGCAACTCGGCCTGCCCGTCGACGAGGTGGAGGCCGAGATCGCGGGGCACATCCACGGCGACCGGATCCGGCAGGACATCGTCAGCGCCATCCGCAGCGGGGTGGACGCCACCCCCACCGTCTTCGTCAACGACGTACGCCACGACGGAGACTTCGACCTGGCCACCCTCCTCACCACGGTCGACGCCACGGCCCCTGCCTGACACCACCGCGGGCGGTCAGATGAGGTGGAGTTCGCGGGCTCGGCGGACGGCGTCGCGGCGGCGGGTGGCATCGAGTTTGCGGTAGATGTTGCGCACGTGGGTCTTGACCGTGTTCACCGACAGCGACAGCTCAGCGGCGATCTCCACGTTGGACAGAATGCTCTGTAGGTATCGCAGGATGGTCAGCTCCCGGTCGGTGAGCGGTTCGTCCGGCGAAGCCACCCGCGTCCGCCCACCGGGGACCGCGCCGTCGTCCGGCACGTCGGCGGCCCGGATCAGCTCGCTCACCAGCGACCAGTGGGCCGTACCGGAGTCGAGGTGGGCGGCGAGCAGGTCGCGCAGCTCCGGCCCGGCCCGGCTGAACGGGCGACGGCAGCCGTCCGGTGCGGCCAGCTCCAGCGCCTGCTCCAGCACCCGCACCGCCCGACGTCGGTCACCCGCCCGCGCGGCGAGCAACGCGGCGAGCAACGCCGCGTCGAGTCGGACCGGTAGCGGCCAGTCGGCCGCCGGTGCCACCGTCCAGTCGGGCAGCAGGTGGGCGGCGGCGCGTGGATCTCCGGCGCGGAGTTCGAGCCAGGCCGCCACCACGGCCAACGGGCCGGTCGGCTGGTCACCGGCGAGTTCCCGGGCGGCCTGCGGTTCACCCCGGGCGCCGCGCAGCTCCAGCTCGGCGACGAGCAACCACGATCCCAGCTCGCCGGCTCGGCCGGCCCAGCCGTCCCGGGCCCGCGTCAGCAACCGGTGGCCGGCGCTCAGGTCCCCCTCGTGGCACAGGTTCGCCCGGCACCAGTCGGCGACCACGCGCGCGGCCGGATCCTCGCTCGCCGGGGCGGCCAGCGCCAGGTTCGCCTCCGCCTCCGCTGCCTGGTCCCGCTGCACCGCCACCACCGCAAGCGCCAGGTACGCGTACCCGCAGTCGACCGGCGCCGACCAGCCCTGGCAGGGCGGCAGGGCGAGCGCGGCCAGGGCCGCCTCCTGCGCCGCCCGCAGCTGACCCCGCAGTGCCGCCAGCAGCGCCGACCGGCTGCCACAGACCAGCTCGGTGCGGGGTCGTCCCGCCTCCCGCGCCGCCGCCAGCGCCGCGGCGAAGCCGCTGCCCGCCCGAGCCAGATCACCGTCGTCCAGCGCGAGCAGGGCCAGCGCGGTGCCGGCGACCGCCCGCACGTCGGCATCGTCACCGGCACCGCCGCGCAGCTGCCCACCGGCCATGGTGGCCGATGCCCCGTCGGGCCACCCCTCTTCTGTGCTCACCTCGTGAGTCGGGCCGCCCGGTCCCGCCCCGGGCCCCGGCGGCGCGGCGAACACGTCGTGGGCCGCGCCGACGGGCCCCACCTCGGCCACACCGGGAAGGCGGGCGGCGAGCAGTCGGGCGGCCGCGGCGCGTACCGCCTCGGGGTCACCGGCCAGCCGCGCCAGGGTGAGTTCGACCGCGGCGACCAGCCGCCCGAACCGGGTCCGGCGCGGTTGCGGCAGGCGTGCGCCGTGCTCGATGGCCTGCCGCAGGTGGGTCCCTGCGGCCTCGACGTCACCGTCGAGGGCCCGCTGGGCGGCGCAGGCCAGCGCGAGTTCGGGATCACGCGCCACGGCCGCCGCCGGAGGCGGCAAGGGCACCGGAGCGTCGGCGGCCACCCGGTCGTGCGGCATCAGCTCCGGCCACCGGGCGACGAACAGGTCGGTGGCGCCCGACCAGTCGCCACCGGTAAGCGCGTGCCGCAGCGCGTCGGCGGAGCGGCCGTTGCGGGCGTACCAGCCGGCCGCTCGCAGGTGCAGGTCACGCAGGTCCTCGCCGGGCAGCCGAGCCAGCTCGCGGCGCAGCAGGTCGGCGAGGAGCGGATGACACCGGTACCAGACCGGCTGGCCACCGTCGCGGTGCAGCAGCCCAGCGCCCTCCGCGAGACCCCGCAGCCGTCCCTCCGCATCCGCGTCGCCGGTCAGCGCGGCGGCGAGACCGGCAGAGACGGTCTCCACGACCGCGGCCCGGCGGAGCAATTCGATCTCCGGCGGCGGCACCCCGGCGAGCAGCTCCTCACGCAGGTACCCGGCGATCTCCGGGTGGTCACCGCCCAGTTGGACGATCCAACGCTCCGGGTCGGGCTGACCGCGCAGGGCGAGCGCGGCGATCCGCGACGCCGCCGCCCAGCCCTCGGTACGCCGCCGCAGCCGCCGTACGGCAGCGACCGGCAGCGCCACCCCGTGTGCGCTGAGCAGGTCGGCGGTCTCGTCGTCGGTGAAGGCCAGCTCGGCCGGGCCGATCTCGGTCAACTCGCCGGCCAGCCGTAGCCGGTGCACCGCCAGCGGCAGCCCGGTCCGCCCGGCCGCCACCAGCCGCAGCCGCTGCCCGGCGTGGCGCAGCAGGAACTCCAGCCCGACCAGGGCCGCCGGGTCGCCGATCCGGTGCAGGTCGTCCACGACCAGCACCACCGGCCGCTCCCGGGCGGCCAGGGCGGCGGCAAGTACCTCCAGCTCGTCGGGGCGCGGCACCCGGTCGGGAACAGGCTGCCCGGTCGGGCCCAGCACCGAGCGCAACGCCGCCGTGAGATAGGACCAGAGGCGGTCAGCGTCGTCACCGACCTCCACCGACACCCAGGCAGGCACCGGAGCGTCCGGACCGGCCTCGCTCACCGATCGGCGCCAGGAGGCGAGCAGGGTCGTCTTGCCCCAGCCCGCGGGCGCCCGGACCAGGGTGACCGGGCAGGCCACCCCGTCGTCGAGCAGCCCGGCCAGGCGGGGCCGCAGCACCACCGGCTCGGGCAGCACTGCCGGCGTCAACCGGGACGCCAGCAGGGGCGGGCCGGCCGGCGAACGAACCGCCGTCTCGGCCCGGACAGTGCTGCGGTCATCCGGCATCCGACCCACCCCCACGGACGCGTTCACCTCCCCCCGGCCCTGCGGCGGGCGGTTACCCCGCCCGAGTCCGTTCACCCCTTCCGGGCGAGCCCGGTTCACCCGGCAGCCGGCGACGGTGGCGGTGTGCCGGGCAGGCGGGCGGGCGCAGACCGGCGTGGACACCGGCGGCCCCGCCGGGCAGGAAGAAACATGATCCGGAGGTGCGAGTGGGACGGATCGGGATGGTGTTCGCGATGGCCGGAGTCCTCGGCACGGCGGCGGCCGGCAGCGCGCGGGCCGCAGTCGCCCGTGGGCGCGCCGCCATCATCCACCCACACGCTGTCGGAGACCGCCCGCGCACCGCCCCGCTGCACCGGCGCGGCGACGTGAGCCGTCCACCGGCCGACTCCCACGACGGCCGGCCCGGGCGTTGGCAGGTGGTGACGGTGGACCGGTCACCGGAGGAGGTGCTGGCCGTGAGCGCCCGACCGGAGCCGCTACGCCGCCTCGGTGGCGGCGTCGAGGTCACCGTCCGGCCCGCTCCCGGGGGGCGGGGCACCGAACTGGCAGCCCGCCCGGTGCCCGGTGCCGCCTGGCCCGGGCTCGCCGCACATCTGCTGGGCGACGACTCCGCGCTGCTGGTGCGGCGCACGTTGTGGCAGGTCAAGCAACTCGTCGAGGCCGGCGAGCAGTTGCGCGCGGACCGTCCGCCCGACGAGCGCGCAGCGAACCAGCCCGGCGACAGCTGGCTGCCGCCGGCCGACCGGCCAGCCAGGTGAGGGCGCTGTGCTGGGCGCCGGGCGGGGAGCTGTCCGTGCGGCAGGTGCCCGATCCGGAACTGCGCAACGACCAGGACATGATCGTCCAGGTGCGGCTCAGCGCCACCTGCGGTGCCGACCTGCCGCTGCTCGCCGGAGGGGTGACGGGCCTGGCCGCCGGTGACGTACTCGGCCGCGAGTTCGTGGGCGACGTGGTCGAGGTGGGCCCGGCGGTACGACGGCACCGGGCCGGCGACCGGGTGGTGGTCTGCGCCTCGGTGGCCTGCGGCGCCTGCTGGTACTGCCGGCACGGGCTGCCCTCCTGCTGCGACAACGGCAACACCGACCCGGCCGAGGCCGAGGCCGAGTGGGGGCATCCGGTGGCGGGTGGATTCGGCCAGCCACGCGCCGCGGGCGGCTTCGCCGGCAGCCATGCCGAGTACGTGCGGGTCCCGTACGCCGACTTCGGCGCGTTCACCGTCCCGGAGGCGATCGGCGACGACCGGGCCGTCTTCGCCTCGGAGGCCGCACCGGCCGGCTGGATGGGAGCGGAGGGGGGCGAGGTACGCCCGGGGGACGTGGTCGCGGTGTGGGGGGCGGGGGCGGTAGGTCAGCTGGCCGCCCGGGCGGCCTGGCTGCTGGGCGCCGACCGGGTGGTCGTCGTCGACCGGCACCCCGCCCGCCTGCTGATGGCCCGGCAGCACTCCGGCGCCGAAACCATCGACCTGCGGCACACCGACGTGGCGGCGGAGCTGCGGGAGCTCAGCGGCGGGCGGGGCCCGGACGTCTGTGTCGAGGCGGCCGGCGGCCTCGCCACCGAACATCGCTCGCTCGCCGGCCGGTTCGCCGGGCGGACCCGGATGCCGGAGGCGATCCGCGAGGCGGTCTACGCCTGCCGCAAGGGCGGCAACGTCGTCGTGTTGAACAGCGGCGCCCGCTTCGTCGACGCCTTCCCCGTCGGCGCGGCCGTCCACAAGGGGATCACGGTGCGTGGGGCCCGACCACACGGCCAGCGCCACATCCCGATGCTGCTGGATCGGATGGCCCGCGGCGAACTGCGCACCGAACACCTGGCCACCCACCACTTCCCGCTGGAGCGGGCCGTCGAGGGGTACGCGCTGTTCCGGGACCGTCCCGAGGAATGCCTGCGCGCCGTCTTCACCCCGCAGGAGCCGTGATCGCCGCCGGGCGACATTGCGGTACGGGTGGCATGATCGCGGGATGGCTACCCAACGGTCGTACGACATCGTGCTGTTCGGGGCGACCGGGTTCACCGGTGGACTCACCGCCCGCTACCTGGCCCGGCACGCGCCGGCGGGGCTGCGCTGGGCGATCGCCGGGCGCGACGCCGACAAGCTGGGCGCGGTCCGGGACGGGCTGGCCGGGATCGACCCGGCGCTGGCCGATCTGCCGCTGCTCACCGCGGACGTCACCGACGCGGCGTCGATGCGTGCCGTGGCCGAGCAGGCCCGGGTGGTGGCGAGCACCGTCGGGCCGTTCGTCCGGTACGGCGAGCCGTTGGTGGCTGCCTGCGCCGCCACCGGCACCGACTACCTCGACATCACCGGCGAGTCGGAGTTCGTCGACCTGACGTACGTGCGCCACCACGCCGCGGCGGTACGCACCGGCGCCCGGCTGGTGCACGCCTGCGGATTCGACTCGATCCCGCACGATCTGGGCGTCTGGTTCACCATCAAGCAGCTACCCGACGGCGTGCCGATCACCGTGGACGGATATGTCCGGGCCGGGGGCCGGTTCTCCGCCGGCACCTACCATTCGGCGTTGACCGCCTTCTCACGTACCGCCGAGGCGTCTCAGGCGGCCCGCGAGCGCCGCGCCGTCGAACCCCGCCCGACCGACCGCCGGGTCCGTGCCGTGCCCGGCCGGCTGGCCCGCTCGCGGGACCTGCCCGTCTGGGCGGTGCCGCTGCCCACGATCGACCCGCAGGTGGTCCGGCGCTCCGCGGCGGCCCGCCCCGAGTACGGCCCGGACTTCCGCTACCGGCACTTCGCGGCCGTGAAACGGCTACCCACGGTGCTGACCGCCGGTGCCGGGCTGGGTGCGCTGGTCGGGTTGGTGAAGCTGCCGCCGACCCGACGGTGGCTGCTCGGCCGGCTCGCCTCCGGGCAGGGGCCGAGCGCCGAGCAGCGGGCGAAGTCGTGGTTCACGGTTCGGTTCGTCGGCAGCGGTGGCGGCCGACGGGTGGTGACGGAGGTGGCCGGCGGCGATCCCGGTTACGACGAGACCGCGAAGATGCTCGCCGAGTCGGCGCTCTGCCTGGCGTACGACGACCTGCCGGCGACCAGCGGCCAGGTCACGCCGGTCAGCGCGATGGGCGACGCCCTGCTGCACCGCCTCACCGTCGCCGGCATCACCTTCCGCGTCCTGAGCGAGAACGACACCGAGAGCGAAGGAAGGGCCCTCTCCTAACGCCTGAGGTAGAGCAGGGTCCCCCTGTCAACACCGCCGGAGCGGGCCAGGCTTGACCCTCGACCAGGTCGAGGGGGCAGGATCGGGTCGTGAAGAGTGACCTGCGCAGCATCGGCGAGCTGGCCCGGGCCAGCGGGCTGACGGTGAGTGCCCTGCGGTTCTACGACGAGGCCGGAGTGCTCGTCCCGGCCCAGGTCGACCCGGGTAGCGGATACCGCCGCTACACCGACGACCAGGTGGCACCCGCCCGGCTGGTGGCCGGGCTCCGCCGGATCGGAATGCCGGTGGCCGAGATCTCCCGGGCGGTACGCGCCGAACCCGTCGTCGTACACCTGCTGCTCGACGCGCATCTGCGCCGGTTGACGGACGGGCTGGCCGACACTCGCCGCGAGGTCACCCGGATCCGCGCCCTGCTCCCGGCCGGCCAGCCGTCGACGGCCACCCGGCTCGTCCTGGCCGGGGTTGACCTGGCCGCCGCCGTGGACGGGGTCCGGTTCGCCGTGGGTACCGACCCGCACCTGCCGGCGCTGGCCGGCGTCCTGCTCGACGTGACCGACGACGAGGTGCGGCTGGTGGCGACCGACCGCCACCGACTGGCGGTGGCTACGGCCGGTGCGACGGTGCACGGTCCGCCGGCCCGGACGCTGCTGCCGGTGGCCGCGGTCGACGTGCTGCGCCGGCTGCTGGACGATCCGCACCTCGACGCCGCCGAGGTGCGGCTGACGCTGGTCGGGCGGCAGTTCGTCGCCGACGTCGCCGGACGCCAGCTGCGAGCCACCGCCCTGCCGTACGGTTTTCCGGACTACCACGCCCTGTTGCCCGGTGTGGCCGGCGACCGACCGGCGCGCCGGTTCCCGGTCGACGCCGGATGGCTGGTCGGCGCGCTGCGGGCCGGCACGCCGACGTTCGTCCGGGAGTACGCCGGCAGCCCGCTGCCGGTGACCGTGCTGGGCCTCGGCGGCGGTGACGCCCTGCGACTGCTCGGTCCCGCCGATCTCGGCGGTGCCGGTGACATCGGCGGTGGTGAGCTGCGCGTCGGCGTCAACGGCCACTACCTGCTCGACGCGGCCGGCGGGCCACGCCTGATGCTGGAGCTGAACGGCCCGATCGCGCCACTGGTGATCCGCCGGCCCAACGACGACGACGCCTTCTCCATCCTGATGCCGATCCGCCTCTGAGCCACCGCACCCGGTCGGGTCGGGGCGTTCCGGACGCGGCGGTAGCATCTGGAGGTCCACCCCAGCCCGGACGGAGGCCACGGAGCAGCATGCTCGACATGGAGTTGATCCGGAAGGATCGCGACGCGGTGGCGACCGCGCTGGCGAAGCGGCTGGAGGCCGCCGAGGTCGACCGGGCGCTGGACGAGATCCAGCAGCTCGACCGGGCGCGCCGCCGGCTGATCAGTGAGATTGACGGAGAGCGCCAGCGCCGCAAGGCCGAGGCCCGGGCGTACGCGCAGGCGAAGCGGGACGGCGTCGAGCCGCAGTTGGGTTCCGAGGCTGGCCGCAAGCAGATCGCCGAGTTGGAGGCCGAGCTCGACGAGGTGCAGGTGCGGTTGCGTACCACCATGAGTGAATTGCCCAACCTGCCCGCCGACGACGTCGTCCCCGGCGGCAAGGAGGCCAACCGGGTGGTGAAGACCTTCGGCGAGCCGCCGGCCATCGAGAAGGTCCGCGACCACGTCGAGTTGAGCCGGATGCTGGGCCTGGTCGACCACGAGCGCGGCGTTAAGCTCGGCGGTTCCGGCTTCTGGATGTACACCGGGCTGGGTGCCCGGCTGGAGTGGGCGCTGGTCAACTGGTTGATCGAAAGCAACGTCGAGGCCGGGTACGAGTTCCTGCTCCCGCCGCACCTGCTGCTGGACAGCGCGGGCTTCGCCGCCGGACAGTTCCCCAAGTTCTACGACGACGTCTACCACCTGGACAAGCAGTCCGCCCCGCGTGGGCAGTTCCTGCTGCCGACGGCGGAGACGGCGATCCTCGGGGCTTACCAGGACGAGATCCTGGAGACCGCGAAGCTGCCGCTGAAGGTGTTCGCGTACACCCCCTGTTATCGGCGGGAGGCCGCCGGCTCGCACTCCGACGAGCGGGGCACGGTCCGCGGCCACCAGTTCAACAAGGTGGAGATCTTCCAGTTCACCCTTCCTGAGCAGGCCGACGCCGCACTGGAGCAGATGCTCGGGCACGCGGAGAGCCTGGTTGAGGCGCTCGGGCTGCACTTTCAGCGCAGCCTGCTCGCGGCCGGCGATGCCAGCGCCTCGATGCGCAAGACCCTCGACATCGAGGTCTGGATGCCGAGCACCGGCAAGTACAAGGAGGTCTCGTCGGTCTCCTGGGGCGGTGACTACCAGGCCCGCCGGGCGGCGATCCGCTACCGCGAGCCGGGAGGAAGGCAGACCCGTTTCGTGCATACCCTCAACGGCTCTGCCCTGGCCACCAGCCGCCTCTTCCCCGCCATCCTGGAGCAGTTCCAACAGCCCGACGGCTCGGTCCTGGTCCCCGACGTCCTCCGCGACCGCCTCGGCACCGACCGTCTCACTCCACGCTGACCGGGTCGTCGAGGGCCGCCACGGGCGGCCCTCGACGCTCGCGCCGATCGTCCCGCACCTCCGGCCTCCCGCACGGTCGTGCGCGCCGGCGCGGCGTGAACAGGGGGCCCTGATCTGTCAACAGGGGTCCCTGATCTACTGCAGGCGTCAACAAGGGGCCCTTCCTTCGCCTCGGTCAGCCGGCCAGTGCGGTGACCCGGCGGGTGAGGTCCTCGCCGTCCAGCCAACCCTGGTAGATCACCCGTCCGTCCCGGTCGATGATCACGAAGGTGCTCTGCTCGACGACCTCGAAGCGCCGCCAGAGCTCTCCCGCCCGGTCCTCGACCTGCGGCATCGGGCCCAGCTCGAACTCGGTGACGAAGTCGGTCATCGCTTTGCGTTCACCGAGCCCCGCGATCCCGACGATCGGCACGGTTTCCCGGAATCCTGGCTCGATCTCGGCGATCGTCCAAGCCTGACTCGCGCAGCTGGCGCACCAGGGCGCCCAGAACCAGAGCACCACCGGGCGGCCGGCGAGGGTGGCGGCGTCGAACGCGGCACCATCCAGGGTCTTTCCGGCGAAGCGGAGGGTCTCCGGCACCGACACCGGACTGGCCGGCGGCGAGTCCGGTGCGCTGGTTGGCGGCGAGCCGGGGGCACTGACCGGCGGGGTGGTGGCGGCCGGCACGTCGGGCGAGCGGGTCGCCTCGGCATCCGCGCCGCACCCGGCCAGGACGGCGGCGAGCAGGGCGGCGGTGAGCACGCCGGTGAACCGTCTCGTCATGCGTGCCGCCCTCATTTGTTTCTCCTCTAGTCGCTCAGGCCTGGGTCAGCCGCAGCGCCAGCTCCGGGCAGACCTTGACCGCCTTCACCGCGCCCTCCCGCAGCCAGGTCGGCACGGGGGTGGGCGGGAAGGCGGGGTATCCGTTCTGATCGAGCCGGATGAAGTCCGGCACCACGTGGGCACAGAGGCCGTGTCCGTCGCATCGGGACCAGTCCAGGACCAGCTTCTGCGGGTCGGCGTCGGGCGCGCCGGGCAGACCCATCACGCCCTTGACCCGCCGGCCGCACCCCTCGCCCGTGGTGTGCTTCCGCAGGTCGTCGGCGAAGACCTCCATCGCCGACAGCGCGAACCGGGACGTACCGTCGGGGTGGCTGCACGCGCCGCGTCCCTTGACGTCGCCGGCGGCGGCCCGGACAACCTCCACCGGCGCGCTCCCGGAGACTGCCAGGTCGACGGCGCGGGCCAGGTCGGGTAGCCCTCGCTTGCACGGGCCGCACTGCCCGGCAGACTCGCCGGACAGGTAGCGCACCACCTGGGCGGCCTCGCCGAGTGGGCAGGTGTCGTCGGCGAGCGGGACGATGATGCCGGCACCGAGGGTGCCACCGATGGCGGCGAGCCCCTTGCGGGAGACCACGGCCTTCCCGGCCGCCTCCCGGGTGACCCACTTTCCGTGGTAGCCACCCGTCAGGATGCCCGGGCCGTCGGGCACCTCGCAGAGCTCAAGAATCTCGGCCAGGGGCGTACCGGCGGCGCACTCGATCACCGCGTGACGTTTCGCCGCGCCGGTCACGCTGAGCAGCATGGTGCCGGGCTCGTCGTCGGTGCCGAGCGCCGCGTACTCGTATGGGCCGAGCCGAACGGCGATCGCCAACTGGGAGTACGTCTCGGCGTTGGAGAGCAGGGTGGGCAGCCCGCCGACACCGGTGTCACTGGAGCGCTTCTTGGTGCCGGGTGGGATGTGCGGCAGCCCGTTGATCCCGTTGACGAGTGCGCCGCCCTCCCCGCTGATGAAGCGGTGCGGCACCGTAACGACGCTCGTCGGCACCGGCATCCGGCGCTCGTCCAGCGCCTCCATGAGGGAGTCCCGGCCGATCATGTCGTCGGCCACGCAGAGCACGATTTCCTCGGCGTCCAGCGCGAACGCGGCCAGGGCGGCGCCGTCGAGGATCAGGTGCGGCGCCCGGGTGAGGATGACCTTGTCCTTCCAGCTGGCCGGCTCGCCCTCGGTGGCGTTGACCACCACCACCGGCGGTAGGTCCTGGCGTTCGCAGGACTCCAGCACCGCGCGCAGCTTCTTGGCGAACGGGAAACCGGCGCCGCCCTTGCCCTTGAGCTGGATGCCCTCGGCCAGCCTCAACAGGTTGGACGGCTCCAACGGGCTGATCGGGCCGTGCACCATCTCGTGGGCCCGCAGGTCGAGCCGGCCGAATTCGGCGAATCCGGCGGTGAGCCGGGGTTCGCCGATGCAGGCCACCGGGGGAACGGTCGTCCGCATCGTCACTTGGCCTCACCCTGCAGGCCGGCCCAGTAGGCACCGTCGACCGAGTCCGGGGCGGGCCGCCGCCGACGGTCTGCCGCCGCCCGTCGGGCACGTCGGGAGGCCAGGTCGACCAGGGTCGGGGTGTCGTCGGCCTCGTCCTCCGGGGCGTACCGTGCCGGCGGACGCCAGTAGTCGGTTTCGGTCATCGGCAGCTCGTCCTCGACGCTGTGGCGTCCACCGCCGCTGCGGGGCGCGGCGGAGATGGGCGAGCCGGAGATCGGTGCTCCGGAGATCGGGTCGGCCGAGATCGGGACGGTGGACTCCCAGCGGCGCGGGCTGTCCCAGGGCTCCTCGGGATCCTCCAGGGACCGCTGCGGCGCAGCCGAGTAGCGGCTGCCAGTCTCGGCGTCGGCCCGGGAGCGGCGGGATCGGCCGATCACCTCGTCTGAGTCGTCGTGGCTGCGCCGACGGACCGGCTCGCGGTCGTACTCCAGCATGTCCTCGTCGCGGCGGGTCGCCCGACGGCCGACCGGCTCGCGTTCGGACTCGTGCCGCGGACGACGGCGGGGTTCCTCGTCTCGACGGCCTCGACCCGGGTGGAGCGGCTCCCGCAGCGTGCCCGGCTCCGGAACGACCGGCACGGTGAAGCGTTCCGGGTCGTTACGCCGGATGGTCGGGCTGGCCCAGGTGCCGGAGGTGCGGTCGGCCCAGCTGGTGTCGCGGCGCACCCGCTTCTCACGGCCGTCGTCGACCTCGGCACGCCGGCCGGTCAGGTTGCCGAGCAGCGACTTGCTCCGGGTCTCCTCGGTGGACTTGCTGCCGGTCATCGCCTCGTTCAGGGCGGCGGCCTGCTGCCGCTCGCGGCTGCGCCGCTGGAGGGTGACCGAGAGGCGGACCATCAGCGCCATCACGACCAGCACCACGCAGGCGACGTAGCTGAATGTGACCCAGCCGGCGGGCGGGCGACCGGCACCGAGGCCGTGGATGATCCCGAAAGGCCAGGAGACGTACGCCATCGAGTGCAGGGCACGCCACAGCCACTTCGGGCCGACGTCGGCGAAGCGGGCCCGGATGATGCCGGTCCACAGCACGCTCACTACGAGCAGCGCGGCGATGGTGCCGAGACCGATGTAGAGGCCACGGCCACCGACGAAGGGTACGGCGGCGTCGGTCACTCCCGCCCGGCCGCTGGCGATCTTCGTGATCACGTGGAAGACCAGGCCGGCGACGCCGAGGATGCCGGTGGCCCGGTGCGCGGACTGCAACAGCACCCGGTGCCTGATCAGCAGCACCAGCCGGTCGGTGGCGAGCAGGCCCATCATCACCGTCAGGCTCAGCGCGACCAGGGCGATCACACCGGCGAAGAACTCGGTGAAGAAGAATCCCATGGCGTACGCCTTCTGGCCCGCGCCGGTGAGCATGGTCAGCGCCCACAGGGCGGCCAGACCACATGCGGAGACCGCGATGACCTGGCCGCGGGACCAGACTCGGATCCCCCGGCTGCTGCTGCTGGTACGGACGGCAGGCGTCTTTTCGTTCTGCGTGGCCCGGGCCATCTGCTCCTCGATCGTCTAGCGGCGGCGCACCGCCGGCCGACCTGTTCCCCACTCCAGTACGCACCGCAGGGGCCGGTCGGATCAGTGTCGTAAGAAGAAATTTCTGCGAGTTGTCGAACCGACCCGCGATCCGGCGCGTATAGCGGTCCCCGCCGCGCCCACCGGCGGTAACCATCCATGCCCATGCATTGACAGCGAATGAAGCGAGCTTGTAATCTTGCGGAAATTTTTCAGCCAGATTGCAAGGTCTGGACAGCACCACCACCGCCCCATCGCCCGACACCCCAGGAGCACCCGATGCACCGACGTCGACTCCGCCCGGCGATCGTCGCCCTCGCCGTGATCGCCAGCCTTCTCCTCACCCCCAGCGCCGTAACCGCGCCACCGGCCGCCGCCGCCCCGTCGGGCGGCAAGAAGGTCATCGCCAACCTCTTCGAGTGGAACTGGCCCTCGGTCGCCAGCGAGTGCACCAGCACGCTGGGCCCGAAGGGCTACGGCCACGTCCAGGTCTCACCACCACAGGAACACGTACGCGGCAACCAGTGGTGGGTGGCGTACCAACCGGTCACCTACCGGATCGAGTCCCGCAAGGGCACCCGCGCCCAGTTCAAGTCCATGGTCGACACTTGCCACGCGGCCGGCGTCAAGGTGATCGTCGACGCCGTGGTCAACCACATGTCGGGCCAGGACAACGGCGGCACCGGCTGGGCCGGCTCGTCCTACCAGCACCACGTCTATCCCGGCATCTACCAGGCACAGGACTTCCACTACTGCGGCCGTAACGGCAACAACGACATCGTCAACTACAACGACCGGTACGAGGTGCAGAACTGCGAGCTGGTCAATCTCTCCGACCTCAAGACGGGGTCGGGCCACGTCCGCTCCCAGCTGGCCGCGTACCTCAACGACCTGCTGTCGCTCGGCGTGGACGGCTTCCGACTGGACGCCAGCAAGCACATGCCGGCCGCCGACATCGCCGCGATCCTCGGTCGACTGAGCCGACCGGCGTACGTGGTGCAGGAGGTCATCCACGGCGCCGGTGAACCGATCACCCCGATCGAGTACACCGGCAACGGCGACGTGCACGAGTTCCGCTACGGCAAGGATCTGGCCCGGGTCTTCCGCTCCGAACGGCTGGCGTACCTGCGCAACTTCGGCGAGGGCTGGGGACACCTGCCCAGCGGCGTGTCATCGGTCTTCGTGGACAACCACGACACCCAGCGCGACACCGGCGGCGTGCTCACCTACCGCGACCGGGGCATCTACGCGCTGGCCAACGCCTTCATGCTGGCGTGGCCGTACGGCTCACCGACGATCATGTCGAGTTACACCTTCAGCGGTCGCGACGCCGGCCCACCCTCCGACGGCACCAACAAGACGCTCGACACGGCCTGCTACTCGGGTTGGGAGTGTGAGCACCGCTGGCCGGTGATCGCGAACATGGTCGGCTTCCGCAACGCCACCGAGGGCGCCGGCGTCGCCAACTGGTACGACAACGGCAACAACCACATCGCGTTCAGCCGGTCGGGCCGAGGCTTCGTCACCATCAACGACGAGGACAGCGCGGTCAACGGCCGTTCCTACTACACCGGGCTGCCGGCCGGCCGCTACTGCGACGTCATCCACGGCACCTTCTCGAACGGCACCTGCAGCGGTCCAGTGATCACCGTGGACGGCAACGGCTGGTTCGCCGCCAACATCCCCGCGCACGACGCCATCGCCATCCACCTCGCCGCCCGCCTGCCCTGAGGTCCCCACCCCAGTGGGGAGAGTGGGAGTTTCGGGGTTTTTGAGGTGTTTGAGGAGTACGGTTGTCGCGTGGGCTTCGAGAGCATCCTGGGGTCGCCGGGGCGGCGGAGGGCTGCTGCCGCATTGGGTGTGGCTGTGCTGCTGGGCGGTGCCGCGTACACCGGATGGGCGCTGACCCCGACGTCCGGCCCGGCGACGGTCGCCCGGCCCGGCGACGTCACGTCGACTGCGGCGGTGCCGTCGGCCGCTGAGGCCGTGCCGTCGGCCGCGCCTGCGCCCGACACACTGCCGGAGATCGACTACGACCCGGCTCCGGCCGGCTTCCCCGACGATCCGGAAACCCTCGACACCGCGCCGCTGGACCGAGGCCTGCACCCGACCCGCAGGCTCGCCGCCTACGACGCGCCCGGGGGGCGTCCGCTGGCCTTCCTGATGCCGAGCATCAGCGGGGTGGAGCTGACCGTGCCGATCGCCGACCGCGAGTCCGGCTGGACGGCTGTGCTGCTCCCGTCGGCCAACCGCAAGCTGGCCTGGCTGCCGCCGGGCGGATTCCGGACCGTCGAGCTGCGCGACCAGATCGTGGTGGAGCGCGTGCCCTTCCGGCTCACCTGGTACCGCAACGGCACTGCGCAACGATCCTGGCCGGTCAGCCTGGGTCAGCGCGGCCAGGAAACCCCACTCGGCCGGACCTTCGTGCTGGGCCGCACCCCACCACCGGAGTCGGTCTACGGCGGGGTGGACATCTTCGCCCTCGGCTCGGTGCCCGACGACCCCGACTCCGTCCCCACCGGCCTGCGTGGCGCGCACATCGGGGTGCACACCTGGCACCACGACGGCGAACTCGGCCAGCAGACCACCAACGGCTGCGTCCGGCTGACCGCCAGTGGCCAGCGGTTGCTGCTGAAGGAGGTACGGCCGGGCACTCCCGTGGTGGTCGTAGACGAGTTACCGGCACCGCCGCCGACCGCCTGATCCGCACCTGGGCGGTGGCCCGGGCCCGTCTCCAGCCGGAGGTCGCGCGTCGACTTGATCGGCGGGCGCGTAGCGCCCCGACAGTCACCAGAACGACATACCGCTCTGGAGACCGGCACACATCCCCTGCGGTGGGCTGGGCGAGAGACGTCACGATCGCGTCCGAGGTGCCCTGACGGCAGGTGACGGTGTCAGCCGCCGCCAGAGGAACTCCAGCGCCAACGCCTTGATGAACGCCCGCTGCTCGTTGTTGGCAGCCGCGCCGTGCCCACCCTCGACATTCTCGTAGTAGGCCACGTCGTGGCCGTGCTCGCGCAACCGGGCGGTCATCTTCCGGGCGTGCCCGGGATGCACCCGGTCGTCGCGGGTGGAGGTGACGAACAGGACCGGCGGGTACCGCACGTCGGCGCGTACGTTGTGGTACGGCGAGTACTCCCGCAGGAAGACCCCGTCTGCCGCCACGTCCGGGTCACCGTACTCGGCCATCCAGGAGGCGCCCGCCAGCAGCCGGTGGTAGCGGCGCATGTCGAGCAGCGGAACGTGCGCGACGACGGCACCGAAGAGGGTCGGGTAGCGGGTCAGCATCACCCCCATCAGCAGGCCGCCGTTGCTGCCGCCCTCGATACCCAACTGGTGCACCGTGGTGACGCCCCGGGCCACCAGGTCGGTGGCGACCGCCGCGAAGTCCTCGTACGCCCTCGGCCGGTTCTCCCGCAGCGCCGCCCGGTGCCACCGGGGGCCGTACTCCCCGCCGCCCCGGATGTTGGCCACCGCGTAGCTGCCGCCGCGCGCCAGCCAGCCCCGGCCGGTGATCCCGCCGTAGCCGGGAGTCATCGACACCTCGAAGCCGCCGTACCCGTGGAGCAATGTCGGCCCGGCCGGGGCGGCCGGATCTCCTACCACGAAGTACGGCACCCGGGTGCCGTCGGCGGAGGTGGCGAAGAACTGGCGTACCGCCAGGCCGTCGGTGTCAAAGAAGGCCGGTGCCCGCTTGAGCGTCTCGACGCCGCCACCGACCTGCCCGAGCCGCAGCGTGGCCGGTTGGAGGAAGCCCTCCGAGGCGACCAGGTAGGCGTTGCCCGACTCGGGGTCGGTCTCGACGAGGCAACCGTCCTCGTCCGCCGGCACCCCCGGCAGGGGTTCACGTCGCCAGCCGGCCTCGCCAGGAGTGCAGATCTCCAACCGGCTGCGCACATCGGTGAGCGTGGTCAGGATCAGGTGATCTCGGGTCCAGGTGAAGCCGCCCAGCGAGGTGTGCTCGTCGGGCCGGAACAGCGCTGTCAGCTCCCGACTGCCGGCGAGGAACGCGTCGAAGCGGATCGCCAGCAGGGCACCCGCCGGGTGGGTCGACTCACCCAACGTCCACGGCGTACGCGGCCGGACCAGCAACCACTCCCGGTGTACGTCCCACCCGGCGTCCTCGGGCACCGGGATTCGGAACCGCTCCCCCGTCCCGGTCAGCAGGAAGCTCTCCGCCCGGTAGAAGTCGCGGCTGCGGCCGACGAAATCACGCTCGAATCCGGGCGTAGCATCGTGCCAGCCGTGCGCGCCGACGTCCCCGGTGGACGCCTCGTAGACCAGTTCGGCCTCGGCCAGCGGTGTGCCGCGCCGCCACCGGGCCACCGTGCGGGGATAGCCGGAGTCGGTCAACGAGCCCGGCCCGAGGTCGGTGCCCACGAAGATGTGATCCTCGTCGATCCAGCTCACGTCGGTCTTGGCCTCGGCGACGCTGAAACCGCCGTCGACGAAGGCCCGCCCGCCCAGGTCGTACTCGCGCACCACCACCGCGTCCGCACCACCCCGGGAAAGGCTGACCAGGCAACGCCGGTGCTCCGGCGGCAGCGTGCTCGCACCGCCCCACACCCAGTTCTCGCCCTCCCGCTCGGCCAGCGCGTCGAGGTCGAGCAGCACGTCCCACTCCGGCTCGGCCCGCCGGTACTGGTCGAGCGTGGTACGCCGCCACAGCCCGCGCGGGCGGGCGGCGTCGCGCCAGAAGTCGTAGTAGAAGCCGTCGCCGCGCCAGACCGGGTACGGGATGCGGTCGTCCGCGTCGAGCACCTGCCGGATCTCGGCCTTACGGGCAGCGAACGCCGGGCCGCCGGCCAGCGCCGCGACCGTCTCGGTGTTGCGCTCGCGCACCCACCCGACGGCCCGCGGGCCGTCGAGGTCTTCCAGCCAGAGGTACGGGTCATCGCCGGCCCAGTTCATGTCTGCCACGTCCGAACTATCGCCGACAGTCGGGCCGATCCCTGCCCCTGCAGTTGTCGACATGGCGACTTCGGGCCCCCATTGACGGCAGGATCCCGCAACGGTCGTTTGGACGCACCGGTGACGTTCGCCTCTGGTATGGGCGCAGGCTGCGGGGGTATGACCGGAGCATGAAGGCGAGTTTCCGGCTCGGTCGGATCGTGGGCGTACCTGTCGGGGTCAACTGGAGTGTTCTGGTCATCTTCGCGCTGATCTGGTGGGGGCTGTCGGCAAACCTGTTTCCCCAGTCGTACCCGGACCGTTCGGTGCTCGCGTACGCACTGGCGGGGCTGAGCGCGGCGGTGGTCTTCTTCCTGGGTCTGCTGGCCCACGAGGTGTCCCACGCGGTGGTGGCCAAGCGCAACGGCCTGGGGGTGCAGGGAATTACCCTGTGGCTCTTCGGCGGGGTGGCCGAGTTGCGTGGCGAGCCCCGGTCCCCGGGTGCCGAGTTGCGGGTCTCCGGTGTCGGGCCGCTGGTCAGCCTGATCATCGGGGCCTTCTTCGGTGGGATCGCGATGCTGCTCGCCCTCGCCGGGGTGCAGGGGCTACTACTGGGCGTGATGGCCTGGCTCGGCGGCATCAACCTGCTGCTCGCCGTATTCAACATCCTGCCGGCGGCGCCGCTGGACGGTGGACGGCTGCTGCACGCGGCAGTGTGGAAAGCCACCGGCGACCGTACCCGCGCCTCGGTGGTGGCGGCCCGGGCCGGCTGGATTCTCGGCGTGGCGCTGATCGGGTTCGGGCTGTGGCGGTTCCTCACCGGCGCGGGCGTCGGCGGGCTGTGGCTGGCGCTGATCGGCTGGTTCCTGATCGGCGCCGCCACCATGGAGGAGCGGCAGGCCCGGCTGGGCAGTGCGCTGCGTGGGATGCGGGTCGCCGATGTGATGACCCCCCAGCCGCAGACCGCATCGGGCGAGCTGACGGTGGCCGACTTCGTGAACAACTACCTGTTCGCGTACCGGCACACGGCGCTGCCGCTGACCGCCGACGGCCGGCCCGTCGGCTTGGTCACCCTCGACCGGGTACGCGGCGTGCCGTCGGACGCCCGGGCCAGCACCACCCTGGAATCGGTCGCGTGTCGGGCAGACGACCTGGTGATCGCCTCTCCCGACGAGCCGTTGACCGATCTTCTGCCCCGGCTCAACGAATGTGCCGACGGCCGGGCGCTGGTCGTGGTCGACGGTCGCCTGGTCGGCATCGTCTCGCCGAGCGACATCAGCCGCGCCGTCCAGCGCGGCAGCATGCGCGATCAGCTCGCCGCGAACCGCTGAGGGCGGCTCAGCGGGGGAAGAGGCGTTCCAGCTCCTCGGTGTGGAACTTCGCCGTCGGGTCCAGGCGGGCCACCAGCGCGGCGAAGTCGGGCCAGCGGGGGTAGGTGGGGGCGATCTCGGCCCGGGTGATCGTGAAGACCTTGCCCCAGTGAGGGCGCGGAGCGAAGGGGGCGAGTGCCCGCTCGACCTCAACGACCACCGGCAGCACCTTCGTGGGGTCGGCGATCCAGGTGAGGTGGATGGCGAGGCTGTCCCGGCCGTGTTGGGGGCTGAGCCAGAGTTCGTCGGCGGCGATCGTGCGCAGCTCACTGGTGAGCGCGACCGGGGCGATCAGGTGCGCCACCTCGTCCAGTGCGGCCAGCGCGTCGGCGGCCACCGCCCGCGACAGGTGGTACTCGGACTGCAACTCGTCGCCGTTGCTGGGGGTGAAGCCGAGCCGGAAGTGCGGCAGTCGCTCGTGCCAGGGGCCGGCCATGCCGAGTTGCTCGGTGCAGTTGACCACCGGCATGCCTGGTACCGGATGCCAGGGCCGGTCGGCCGCCGTGGTGCCGAGCCAGTCCGCCGGGGGCGCGGGCTGGTTCGCGAGCTGCTTGCGCCAAACCTGGGTGCCGAGGGTGGAGCGCCAGTCGGTGAAGACGCTGACGCTGTACGCCGAGGCGAGCGCCGCGTCCAGGGCCGCGCGGGGCAGGTCCAGGCGGACGTACTGGCGGACGTCGAAGGTGGGCACCACGTCCAGCGTCAGGCGGGTGACAATGCCCAACACGCCGAGGGAAACCACCATGCCGGGGAAGTCCGCGTCGCCACGTCCCACGGTGCGCAGCCCACCGTCGGCGGTGACCAGCTCCAGGCCGGCGACCGCGGTGGCCAGGTTCCCGATGGTCTCGCCGGAGCCGTGGGTGCCGGTGGCGACCGCGCCGGCCACCGAGATGTGCGGCAGCGAGGCGAGGTTGGCCAGCGCGTACCCGCGCTCGTGCAGCCAGGTGGCCAGGTCGCCGTAGCGCAGCGCGGCCGGCACGTGGACCACCCGGCGGTGCTCGTCGAGCTGCACGGTGGCCGGCAGCCCCGTCAGGGTGACCAGGTCGCCGGTGGTGTCGCCGAGCCGGTTGAAGGAGTGCCCGCTGCCGACCGCCCGAATCCGGTCGCTGCCGGCGACCAGCTCGCGCAGCTCGTCGACAGACGACGGCCGGTAATACGCCCGGGCCGCGTACTCGACGTTGCCGGCCCAGTTACGGTGCGTCGACACTCCGCCCTCCTCTCCGCGCCGGCGGTTAGCGCCAGCTCCGTCGGGGAACCCTACGCCGATGAGCAGCTACCGTGATCCCGCCCCGCGCGGCGACGTGTACCCCTCCGAGGAGGAGATCGACCCGGCCGGCACCGACGCCGGGCCGTGGGCGGGCCAGCCGGTTCCGCAGCCGATCCCCACCCCGAACCGGTTCCGGAGCCGCCGCAATCGGAGTCGCAACACGCCGACCGGTCAGAGCTGCCGGATCACCTCGGTGGCCACCAGGTCCAGGTGGTCCAGGTCGGCCAGGTCCAGTACCTGGAGGTAGAGGCGCTGGCTACCGACCGCCGCGTACCGGCCGATCTTGTCGACCAGCTCGGCGGGGGTGCCGGCGAGCCCGTTGTCGCGCAGCTCGTCGGTTTCCCGGCCGATCGCGGCGGCCCGGCGGGCCACCTCGGCGTCGTCCCGTCCGCAGCACAGCACCAGCGCGTTGGACCAGGTCAGCTCGGCCGGATCCCGACCGATCCCCGCGCAGGCGGCCCGGACCCGCTCGAACTGGGCGACGGTGTCGTCCAGCGAGACGAACGGCAGGTTGAACTCGTCGGCGTACCTGGCGGCGAGCTGCGGCGTACGCTTCGCGCCCATGCCGCCGATCAGGATGGGTGGATGTGGCTGCTGGACCGGCTTTGGCAGCGCGGGTGAGTCGCTGACCTGGTAGTGGTGGCCGGTGAAGTCGAACGTCCCGCCCGACGGGGTACGCCACAGACCGGTGATCACCGCCAGCTGCTCGTCCAGCCGGTCGAATCGCTCCCTGAGTGCCGGGAACGGGATCCCGTAGGCGCGGTGTTCGGCGTCGTACCAGCCGGTGCCGATGCCCAGCTCGACCCGGCCGCCGCTCATCTGGTCGACCTGGGCGACGGTGATGGCCAGCGGGCCGGGCAGTCGGAACGTCGCGGCGCTCATCAGCGTGCCGAGCCGGATGGTGCGGGTGTCGCGGGCCAGCCCGGCCAGCGTCGTCCAGGCGTCGGTGGGGCCGGGTGCGCCGCTGACCGATCCTATCTTGAGGTAGTGGTCGGAGCGGAAGAAGGCGCCGAAGCCGGTCTCCTCGGCGCGGCGGGCCACGGCGAGCAGGTCGTCGTAGCTGGCGCCCTGCTGGGGTTCGGTGAAGATCCGCAATTCCATGGGTCGAGCATAGAAAGCTGACCGAGGGTGTGACCCTGGCAGTCGGAGAAGCTGCACCACCAAGGACGCGCGTACGCAACATTTTGCAGACCTTGCAGATCGTCTCAAGAACCTTCTCGCCATACCGCTGGTTGTTGCGCAGAGGTTCTCAACGATCATCAGCCCGCGAGGCGAGGCCGACGATGATGCCGAGCGAGGAGCATCCCCCGGGAGAGCTTGCGCACGTTGCGTCCCGGCGGCAGCTGGAACACCTCGACCAGCTCGCTGGGCGAACTCCTCGTCCCAGCCCGGATGGACCAGGCCGGCCCGCCCGCAGGACGTGCCCCACGCGCAGGTTCGATGGGTAGGTCTGGCTCTCCTTGATGAAGGATAGCCGGGAGAGCACCCGCTCGTTCTCATACGGGTGCTGCCCGAAGACGGCGACGGCCCCGCTGGTGGCGAAGTTCTGCGCGGTGAGGATCTGCATCAGGGTGGTCCTGCCGGCCCCGTTGCGCCCCAGCAGGCCGTGGATCTGATTCTCGGTGAGCGAGAAGCTGATCTCGTCCAGTGCGGTGACGCCTCGGTACCGTTTGGTGAGGTCGGTGACGGTGACGACCGGGCTCATCGGCCCTCCTCGCAGGTGTCGATCATGTTCTTGAGTTCCGCCGGGTCCATGCCGGGCTTGCGCGCCTCGGCCAGCAGCGGTCGGACGTACTGCCGGGCGAACTCGTCGCGGCGCCGGCCGCGCCGCTTCACGCGGGCGCCGGGAGAGACGAACATGCCGATTCCTCGTTTCTTGTAGAGGATTCCGTCGTCGACCAGCTTGCTGACCCCTTTGGCGGCGGCCGCGGGGTTGATCCGGTGGAAGGCCGCCAGCTCGTTCGTCGACGGGACCTGGTCCTCCTCGGCGAGCGTGCCGTCGAGGATCGAGTTCTCCAGCAGCTCCGCGATCTGGAGAAAGATCGGCCAGTGGCCCTGCTGCCAAGGTCGGTGCCGGGGCAAGGATCCGACCGATCGGCCCACCCGGCCGCGACCGCCCGGTCCGGGGCGATCCCGGACCGGACGGGCATGGCGGGATCAGACGTACGGGGACCGGGCGTACGCGGCCCGCAGTGCGGCCAGCCCGGTCGCCTTCGGGCTGAGGGTGCCCCAGCCGGAGTTGAAGTAGTTCGTCCGGGCGATGAACGGACCCCGTTCGGCGTTGAGCCGGGCGATCGCCGGGGGCACCGTGGCGATCCAGCCCGCCTGGTCGGGAATCTCGGCCACCCGCACGCCCCACTCGGCGATGAGCACCGGACGCGACAGCGCCACCGGACCGAGATCGGCCACCGCCCAGTCCTTGGTCCGCCGGAACCGATCCAGGGCGGTGTGCCCGGGGCTGGTGGCGTAGACGTTCCACTGGAGGTAGTCCAGCCGCGCCATCAGCGCCTCCGGGTGGGTGCGCTGGAAGCAGGGCCGGTCGAAGCCGCCCAGACCCACCGAGAAGGTGGTGCCCTGGGGCAGCGCCCTGGCCCTGAACCAGTCGACGATGTACGTCATCGCCTGCACGGCCCGCGAGTCCGACTCCGCCCAGGTGTACGCCTTTCCACCCTCGGTGGTGCCGAACTCGTGGTCGGTGTCCAACTCGGAGGCGAGCTGGATGTTCACCCCGAACCCCATCGTCCGGTACTGCGACAGCGCCCGGGCGAACAAACCGTCGCACTGCCCGGCGAGCACCTGGCCGTACCCGTACGCCTTCGGCCAGACCGCGCCCGGACGCTGCTGGATGGTCATGGTCGGCGCCGGCACCGTGTACGTCACACCGTCCACGACGAAGGTCTGCGGCCCGGTGTCGGGCGCACCGTAGTGCTTCAGTTCGAGCACCATGTTGAGCAGCACCCCGGAGCTACCGAGGGTGACCAGCCACGGTCGGTTGTAACCGGGGAAGACGTAGGCGTCGGCGAAGCTGCGGTACTGGGTCAGCGACCGGAAGTTGCCCCCGGCCATGTCGGCGGTCGGATCCGCTCCGCCGGATAGGTAGTAACCGCCGAGCGCCGGCGGCGCGATGGTGTAGTTGGCGGCGGCGGTGGCGGTCTGCCCCGCGGAGTCACTCACCGTCACGGTGACCCGGGACATCACGCCACCGCCCGGTAGACGGCCACCGAGCCGTTGTCCGACAACCGGGTCCAGGCGCGACCCGAGGTGTCGGTGACGGTGAGGGTGAGCGGATCGATGACCGCGCTGACCTTGACCGGGGCGCTGCTGTTGCCCTGGGCGTCGGTGACCACGACGGTGACGGTCAGGGCCTTGTTGTCGGGGTCGCCGTAGGTGATGGTGAGCAGCATCGTGGCACCGGGGGCGAAGCTGGTCGCGTTGAGTGAGGCGGTGACGGTGGGAGCGGCCATTGCTGCTCCTTCCTGGCTCGTCGCCGCCACCGGCGGTTGTGCCGTCGGCGCGCGGCGGGTCGACGGCCGGAGAGTCAGCTTCGGCCCGCCCAGCCCTCGCTATCTGCTACAACAGTGCGTCGGGGTGGGGCCGGTCGTCCTGTCTACTTCTGTACATCTTGACCATAAAATCTTGACCATTATGGAGATGAAACGTGAAGTACCTGATCCTCATTTACGGCAACGAAGAGGTCTGGGGCAGCCTCCCCGAACGTGAGCTGGCCGCGCTGATCGGCGAGGTGGACGCCTTCAACGAGGCGCTGCGCGTCTCCGGCGAGCTGGTGGACTCGCAGGGGCTGGAGATCAGGGCCCGCACGGTACGGATGGTCGACGACGCCCCGGTCGTCACCGACGGGCCGTACCTGGAGGCCAAGGAGTACGTCGGCTCGTACTTCGTGGTCGACGTCGGCAGCGAACAGCGGGCGTTGGACATCGCCCGGTCGTACCCGGGGCTGCGGATCGGCTCCGGCATCGGTGGCGGCCTCGAGGTCTGGCCGCTGATGAACCAGGACGGGGCATCACACTGAGCCTCGACGAGGCCACCGTCGGCCTGCTGCGCCGGCTCGCGCCACAACTGCTCGGCACGCTGGTACGCCGCCACGGCGACTTCACCCGGGCCGAGGACGCGGTGCAGGAGGCACTGGTCGCCGCCGTCGAGAGATGGCCGCGCGACGGCGTACCGGAACATCCCTCGGCGTGGCTGCACACCGTGGCTGCCCGCCGCTACGTCGACCAGGTGCGCACCGAAACCGCACGGACCCACCGGGAACGCGCGATGCTCGACGCCACGCCGCGCGACGCGCTGGTCGCCCCGCCGCCGGACGCCGAGCCGCACCGAGACGACCTGCTGGAGCTGTTCCTGCTCTGCTGCCATCCGGCACTCCCCCCACCCGCGCAGCTGGCGCTGACCCTGCGCGCGGTGGGCGGGCTGACCACCGCGGAGGTCGCGGCAGCGTTCCTGGTGTCGGAGAAGACCATGGGGCAGCGGATCTCCCGGGCCAAGCAACGGCTGCGGGATGCCGAGGCCAGGTTCGAGCTGCCGCCGCAGGAGGAACAGGGCCGGCGCCTGGCAGTGGTCCGCCAGGTGCTGTACCTGATGTTCAACGAGGGTTACAGCGCCAGCAACGGTCCTGACCTGCGTCGCGCGGAGTTGACCCAGCAGGCGCTACGGCTGACCCGACGGCTGCGGGACCGGCTGCCCCACGACGGTGAGACCGCGGGCCTGCTCGCGCTGATGCTGCTGACCGAGTCCCGGGCCGCGACACGAGTCGGGCCGGACGGCGAGCTGGTGCCGCTGGCGGAACAGGACCGCAGCCGGTGGGACCGGGTGGCGATCGAGTCGGGACGGGCACTGGTCACGCAGAGCCTGGCCGCCTCGCCGCCTGGGCCATACCAGGTGCAGGCCGCCATCGCGGCCGTGCACGCCGAGGCGCCGAGGGCGCAGGACACCGACTGGCCGCAGGTGCTCGCCCTCTACCAGTTGCTTGACCGCCTCGCGCCCAACCCCGTGGCGACACTGAGCCGGGCGGTGGCACTCGGCATGGTGCACGGACCGGCCGCCGGGCTGGCCCTGCTGGCCGAGGTGGACTCGGGCCTCCTCGCCGGTCACCACCGGCTGCACGCCGTACGCGCCCACCTCCTGGAGTCGGCCGGCGACCGGGCGGCCGCCGTGGTGGCCTGGCGGATGGCGGCGAGTCTCGCCGGCAACGACCCGGAACGGCGACACCTGCTCAGCCAAGCCGCCGCAGCGGGTGACCTGAATCACAACCAGGTCTAGTAGAAGTGGCGCGTCCGGCTCCGATCCACCAGCGAGCGGGCACCCGTGACGGCTGCCCCCCGGAACCCTGGAGGAACGGATATGACGAAGGTGACCGCGCAGCTGTCGGTGTCGCTGGACGGCCACTACGCCGGCCCACGGCACGACGGGGACGGCGACTGGATGCAGTCGGCGGAGAGCCACGGCTTCTTCCGGGTCACCCGGTGGGCCACCGAGGCGATGGCCTGGCGTGAACGGCAGGGCTTCGCCGGTGGCCGGCACGACGCCGACTCCGAGATCATCGCCGAGTCGTTCGCCGCCGCCGGCGCGTACGTCATGGGTCGCCGGATGGCCGACGGCGGCGAGGCGCCATGGGGCGACGACCCGCCGTTCCGTGCCCCCGTCTTCGTGGTGACCCACCGGCCCCGGCCGAAGCTGCAACGCCAGGGCGGCACCAGCTTCACCTACGTCACCGACGGGGTGGCCAGCGCCGTGGCACAGGCCCGTGCGGTGGCCGGCGGCAAGGACGTCGCGGTGGCCGGCGGAGGCAGCCTGGTCCGGCAGGTGCTGCGGGCCGGCCTGCTCGACGAACTGGAACTGCACGTGGTGCCGGTCGTGCTCGGCACCGGGCTCCGTCTGTTCGACGCCGACCTGGGCCTCGACGACTTCGAGGCGATCGAGCTGACCCCCACCCGCGTCGTGCCCACGCCGCAGATCACCCACATCCGGTACGCCGTCCACGGCCGCTCCCCGCTGGTCCTCGACGACCGCGGCGCCGGCACATCCAAATAAAGGGAAGGGCCCCTGTCAACGTCTCGCGTAGTAAGGGGGGCCCTGCCAACGCGACTACCAGGTAGCAACCCTGCGGGGCTGGGGCTCCGGGGCGGCGTTGGGGCGGCGAGGGGGCAACGCGACAGGGTGACCGCCCCCTATAGTGGCGGCAACCTGTCGATCTAGGAGGGCGCGGTGTCCGAGCCGCCACCCGTCGAGGATTCCCCGAGCACCGGCGAACCCGACGAGGTCACTGTCGCATCCGGCGCCATCCCGGCAGATCCGGCCGCGACGAGCCCCCGGTTGCTGGTCATGCCGCCTGCCGAGGAGCTGCGATCCATCGTCTGGCCCGGTCCGGTGGACCAGCCCGCCTGGGCGATCCCGGTGACCGTCCCGCCCGGTACCCTGGGCTACGCGATCTTTCTCCCACTGCTCGGGCCCGGGGAACCGGCCAACCCTCCCGGCACCACCAGCGTGACCGGCACCACCAGCCCGCATCGCACCACCGGCGCGGCCGGCACCACCAGCCCGTCCGCGCCGGCGGCCACGCACGCCGCCGGGCATTCGACCACGGTGCCCGGCCCGACCGAGGCATCCCGGCCGACGTTGCCGTCGCCGCGGACGGCCGAAACGACACCAGCCCGTACGCACGACCCGGCCCCCGCCGCCACGACCACCGACACACCCCACGTCACGGTGACCGCCGCCACCACATCGAACGGCACAGCGGCGACAACACCGGCACCACATGATGTACCCCCGAGGACCGAGACGCCGCCCGCCAGCGCGCCGGCGAGTGGGACAAGTCCGGCGGGTGGAACAAGCCCGGCCGCTGGGACGGGCCCGGTTCGGTCCGCGGCCGGGAACCGGCTCGGCCCACCGGTGGCAGCCGCCGGCCCGACCGGTCCCCCGCGGCACGAGTCGCCGTACGCCTTCCGACCGTTGCCGCCGCGATCGTCGTTCTTCGACCGGGTGTGGCCCGGTCCCGGACCGGCCCGGGACCGGGCCACACCACTGGCCGTCCTGCTGGGAGCGCTGGGCGTGGCCGCCCTGGTGCCGCTGGGCCGCACCGGCGTCGGCTGGTTCCTCGGCTGGCTGATCCTCACCGCCGGTGTCACCGTCGCGGTACGGCGCCACACCGCCGAGATGCCCCGAGCACAACGCTGGGTCCGAGCCGGCTGGGCCGCCGCGGCTCTGGCGCTGCTCGCCGTGCTCGCCTTCCGCAACGCCTGGTGGTTGGTCACGTTCTGCGTACTGGGGGCGTTGGGCTGCGCGGCGCTGGCGATCGTCGGTGGCCGGCAGGTCCGGTCGATCCTGTTCAGCCTGGTGGCCACCCCGATCGCGG
The DNA here is from genome assembly GCF_048060415.1 of Micromonospora sp. LOL_024. Classification (NCBI taxonomy): domain Bacteria; kingdom Bacillati; phylum Actinomycetota; class Actinomycetes; order Micromonosporales; family Micromonosporaceae; genus Micromonospora; species Micromonospora sp. LOL_024. The sequence goes on along the minus strand of NZ_JBHMIS010000006.1, from coordinate 5,577 downwards.
CGGCACGCGGACTGCCCTGGGTCCGCGCCCACGTCCGGGCGCCTGACCGCGACCCGGGGAACGCCCGCCGAGTCGTCGGCTCGGTCGCCGCCACCGTGGCGGTCCTGGTGGTGTTCGGGGCGCTGCTCTCCTCCGCCGACGCCGCGTTCTCGCAGGCACTCGGCGCCATCGTTCCGGAGATCAGCGTGAGCGGCGTATTCCGCTGGCTCTTCCTGGCCGCCGTGGGTGCCCTGGTCGCCGTGGCCGCGGTGTACACGATCGCCGCCCCGCCCGACCTGTCCTCGGTGGACCGGCCGACGACACGCAGCCTCAGCCTGGTCGAGTGGGCTCCGCCGATCGCCACCCTGACCGCCCTGTTCGGCGGCTTCGTCACCGTGCAGTTCACCGTGCTCTTCGGTGGGCAGCGGCACGTGCTGGACACCACCGGCCTCAGCTACGCCGAGTACGCCCGCAGCGGCTTCTGGCAACTGGTCGCGGTGACCGTGCTGACCCTGGTGATGCTCAGCGGGGTGACGCGGTGGGCCTGCCGCGACCGGCGGTGGGAGCGAGTCGTGCTGCGGATCCTGCTGGGTCTGCTCAGCGCGCTGAGCGTGGTCATCGTGATCTCGGCGCTGTCCCGGATGTACACCTACCAGAAGGTTTACAGCTTCACCGGCGAGCGGATCTTCGTGATGGCCTTCGAGCTGCTCCTCGGCGCCGTCTTCGTGATGATCCTGACGGCCGGCGTACGCTGGCGCGGCGGCTGGATTCCCGGGCTGACCGCGGCGCTCGCGGCGGTGATGCTGCTGGGTCTGGCGGCGCTCAACCCGGAGGGCTACGCGGCCCGCCGCAACGTCGCCCGGTATGAGCAGACGGGCCGGATCGACGCCTGGTACCTGCGGGCGCTCTCCGCGGACGCCACCTCCGCCCTGGGCGCACTGCCGGACCCGGTACGCCGGTGCACGCTCAGCTGGATCGCCGACGACCTGGCCGAGCCGGACCCGTGGTATGCCTGGAACCTGGGCCGGCAGCGCGCCCGGACGGTGCTCGACCGACTGGGACCGGACGCGATCGGCGACCAGCGCGACTGCCGCCGCGCCGACCAGTTCGACCTGCCGAAGAGCCCTCGGTAGGCGTCGACGGTAGGCTTTTCCGCCACCGGAGGCAGCAGGCAAAGCCGGGACGTGCTGCGAATCCCGCTCCGGCACGGCACAGTTGTCCCGAGGGGACTGCGCCGCATCCAAGTGGATGCGGCGCAGTCCTGTTGCGTTGGGCTAGTGCGGTGTCCGGGATCGTCGGCGGTGTCGCGGCGGGGCCCAGGCGGCGATCCGGCGGCGTCGGGCTCGGCGCGGCCCGGTGTACGTTCCTGGACACCGTGCTAGCTGATCTTCTTGCGGTAGATCGCTGTCGCGGCGACGTAGGCGGCCACCAGCAGCCCGGCGCACCAGGCGAGGGCGATCCAGATGTCGTTGCCGGCGGGTTGTTGCGCGAACAGCGCACGGAGCGTGTTCACGATGGACGTCGCGGGCTGGTTCTCGGCGAACCAGGCGACCGGGCCGGGCATCGAGTCGGTCGGGACGAATGCCGAGCTGACGAAGGGCAGGAAGATCAGCGGGTAGCTGAAGCCGCTGGCGCCGTCGATGGTCTTGGCGGTCAGGCCGGCTATCACGGCGATCCAGGTGAGGGCGAGGGTGAACAGGGTCAGGATGCCGACGACGGCGAGCCAGTCGACTACGGATGCGCCGGTGCGGAATCCCATGATCAGCGCGACGCCTGTGACGATCACGATCGAGGCCAGGTTGGCGACGAGTGAGGTCAGGACATGCGCCCAGAGCACGGAGGGCCGTGGGATCGGCATCGACTGGAAGCGCTCGAAGATTCCGCTCTGCATGTCCAGGAACAGGCGGTACGCCGTGTATGCGATGCCGGAGGCGATGGTGATGAGCAGGATGCCCGGTAGCAGGTAGTTGATGTACGACTCGTCGGATCCGGTGTTGATGGCACCGCCCAGCACGTACACAAACAGCAGCATCAGCGCGATCGGGGTGATCGCTGTGGTGATGATGGTGTCCGGGCTGCGCAGGATGTGACGCAGCGAGCGGCCGGTGAGGGTTCCGGTGTCGCTGAGGACGTGGGCGGTCATCGGGATTCCCCTCCTGCGGGCATGGCGGCCTCGTCAGTGGTGTCGTTGGTGTCGCGCACGAGGGCGAGGAAGACGTCCTCGAGGGTCGGCTGCTTCTCGACGTACTCGACCTCGGCGGACGGGAGGAGCTGTTTCAGCTCGGCGAGGGTGCCGTTCTGGATGATCGTGCCCTCATGCAGGATCGCGATCCGATCGGCGAGTTGCTCGGCCTCGTCGAGGTGCTGGGTGGTCAGCAGGATGGTCGTGCCATCCTCGGCGAGCTGCTTCACCGTCTGCCACACCTCGATGCGGGCCTGCGGGTCGAGGCCGGTGGTCGGCTCGTCGAGGAAGAGGACAGGCGGATCGCCGACAAGGCTCATCGCGATGTCCAGCCGCCGTCGCATGCCGCCCGAGTACGTCGCCGCCCGGCGGGTCCCGGCATCGGTGAGCGAGAAGCGGGCGAGCATGTCGTCGGCGATCGCACCCGGGTTCTCCAGGTGGCGGAGCCTCGCGACCAGGACCAGGTTCTCCCTGCCGGTGAGCACTTCGTCTACTGCGGCGAACTGGCCGGTCAGGCTGATCGACCTGCGTACGTCGCCTGGAGCCGAGGAGACGTCGAAGCCGTGGACAGTAGCGGTGCCGGTGTTCGCCTTCAGCAACGTCGACAGGATCCGTACCAGTGTGGTCTTTCCGGCGCCGTTCGAGCCGAGCAGGGCGAAGATACTGCCGGCTGTCACATCGAAGTCGACCCCCCGCAACACGTGCAGGTCCTTGTAGGACTTTGTGATGGCCTGCACCCTGATCGCGGGTTCGCGCGTCCTGGTGGTCATGCCCTCTTCTCCTCGCCGTTGTCGCCGGCGGCGATCGCCTTTTGGAGGCGCTCGCGTTCCTTGTCTATCCACTGCCTGCCGGAGTACGCCTTCAGGAACGTCTCGGCGAACTCGACCGGGTCGTCGCCGACCACTGCGCGCACCGGCGTCCCGTCGACCACGGCACGCTCCCAGAGGTCGACGAAGTCGCCGAGCATCGTGATGAGGGTGTCGCCGTCGAGAACCCCGCCGCTGTACATGAAGTACCGCTGAAGAGCCTTGGCCGCGCCGCGATAGGGCTCCGGCAGGGCCTCGATTCGGGCCGTGTGCCGCCTGTACTGCTTCTTCTGCTCGATCGACCCGACGAGCGTCTCGATCCACTTCGTGGCCATGCTCATGCTCCTCCGTCGTGTCGGTTGTCGTTGTGATGGAGGTACTCGATGCGTTCCGCGAGGACGCTCCACGTCGTCCAGAACTCGGCGAGTTGGTCCCGCCCCTTCGCGTTGAGCGAATACACCTTCCGCGGGGGCCCCTTTTCGGAGGGAACCTTCTTCACGTCCACGAACCCGCGCTGCTCGACGCGGACGAGCAGCGCGTAGATGGTGCCTTCCGCGATGTCGGAGAATCCGCGGTCACGCAGCCACGCGGTGATCTCGTAGCCGTACGCGGATCTGCGGCTCAGAATCGCCAGGACGATGCCCTCAAGGGTGCCCTTCAGCATCTCTGTCATCTGGTTGCCCATGCCACCGCCCGCTACCTAACGTCACTTACTACCGGTAGACCGTAACACTAGGTACCAGTAGCTAGCAACGCTTAATACCGAGGGATCTCAAGCCCGGGCCACTCGACGCGAGGTCCAGATCACGATCGCGGGCGGTCCAGGCGCACGGACCCCTCACCGCCAGGACCTGCACGTGGGAGCCCGGCTCATACCGCACATCGTTGAGGCGGATCGCGCCGCTATGAAGCGCCAGCCGGAACGCGCCCCACCTCAGCCCCGTGCAGCCCTGCCGCGCCTCCGGCCGCACGGTGCCGGCCTGAAAGCGGTCGGGTAGCCGCAGCCGCTACCGCCAGCCAGAAGACGTACGGGTACGGCTGCCCGAGACCGAACATCGCCGACTCCGTCACCTGAACCAGCAGCCCGACCGCGACCAGCCACACCAGTCCACCGCCGACCCCGGCCAGCGGCGCCCGCAGTACCACCCACATGCAGACCGTGAGCGCGGCGCCGAGCGGCACGGCCCCGACCAGCCCCAACTCCAGTAGCCACTGGAGGTAGCTGTTGTGGACGTAGTTCACCGCGCTACCGAACAGGTCGGCACCTCGGGTCAGCTCGAACAGTCGCGGACCAGCCGAGTACCCGTAGCCCACGACCGGCTGGTCGCCCCACAACTGGACGGCCGCGTGCCAGGCGCCGGTGCGCCCGCTGGAGTAGTCGCCGCCGGCCGGGTCGGTGAACCGCTGGGTGAGCGACCCCACCCATTCCGCCTGAACAACCAATGCGGTCGCCCCCGCCAGGTAGGAGACCCCGACGACAGCGGCCGACGCACCGGCCAGTCGGGCGACTGACCCGGCGCCGTGACGGGCGATGGCCCATACCGCCCCGACCACGGTGGCGAGCAGTGCAGTGCGCGACTCGGTGAGGACCAGGGCGACCGCGACCGGCACGAAACCGAGCAGCACCGGCCGCCGCCGTGTCTGCCGGTACACGGCCCAGCCCAGGGGCAGCGTCACCGCGCACAACAAGCCCGTCAAGTTCGGGTTGGCGTAGATGCCCTGGAGTCGCCCGTCGAACGCCCACGCCGAATCGACACCTCCGAACGCGGCAGCGAGGCTCACGATGATCGACACGGTGAGGACGACGTAGGCGACCCCGAGGTCACCGGCGATGCGGCTACGGTCGACCCAGCGGCGCAGGACAAGACCGTGGATCAACGCAACGAACAGGAGCATCGCGGCGGCCTGCTGGAGAGTGTGGGTTGGCGACACGGACCACATGCTGCTCAGCGTGGCGAGTGCCGCAGCGGCCCACAGGGCACCGATGAGAACCTGCGCGGGAAGGCCGGAGCGCGACTGGGGCCGGGACGGACTCGCGGCGAAGGTCAACACGACGAGAAGACCGAGTGCCGCATACCGGAGGTAGAAACTCCCGGCGGCAAGCTGTGGTTGGGTCGACGTAGCGGCGACAAGCAGCGTAATGGTGATCGCGAACAGTCGGCGCCAACCGTCGAGGCGACGGGTGAGGTACAGCAACACGATGAGCGTGATCAGCGTGCTGCCGATGGGCGGGTGCTGCACCCCTACCCCAGTTGCGGCGGCCACCACACAGAGGGCCCCTGCGGTGCGGGCTGCTATGCCCCAACGGTCCGTCATGCGGGTTCTCACATTCGTTGTCACTGCCGACCCGGGTGCTCTGTCTGACCGCCAGGCTGGCGCAGGAAGCACTTCCACTGACTTGTCCGTTTAGGCAACTTTGCACAGATTATCGCAGTATCTATCTCCGGCAGGTGCGGCGACCGGCGCGGCCCGACGCGGAGTACGAGACGGTCGATTCGGCGACAGCCACCTCCTCGCGGTCGGGGTGGTGCGGCTATCGCAGGGCGCCGCTAGTGTTCTGTCTCAGTTTTGAGTAGCCGTTTGTTGGAGGGCGACACGTCCACGTCGGAC
>NZ_JBHMIS010000005.1:0-240706 GCF_048060415.1 Micromonospora sp. LOL_024 | reverse complement strand
CACAACATCGCCAAGACCACCCGAGCGATCCGCGACGAACCCCAACGAGCACTCCCCATCCTGGGCATCACCAACACTCCGGACACCCACGGAACTTGATTAAGCCCTGGCTGCCTGCCCGGCCGCAGCGCCCGACTGCTGCACCCGACCACCGCCCTGATCCTGGTGCACGCACCCGAGCCGCTCAGGCAGCCGGTCGCCCGCGCTGGTGGCCTACCCCGGCCGGGGCCCGACGCCCTGCGGCTGCTCAGGTCTGGGTGGGGAAGCCGAGGTTGACCCCACCGTTTCGCGGATCCGGCCACCGGCTGGTGACCACCTTCCCCCGGGTGAAGAACGCGACGCCGTCGGCGCCGTGCGCGTGCAGATCGCCGAAGAGCGACGACTTCCAGCCGCCGAACGAAAAGTACGCCATCGGCACCGGAATCGGCACGTTGATGCCGACCATACCGACCTCCACCTCGTACTGGAAACGCCGCGCAGCGCCGCCGTCGTTGGTGAAGATCGCCGTGCCGTTTCCGTACGGGCTGGCGTTGACCAGCGCGACCGCGTCGGCGTACGAGCCGACGCGCAGCACCGACAGCACCGGGCCGAAGATCTCGTCTGTGTAGACCGACATCTCCGGGGTGACCCGGTCGAAGAGGGTCGGTCCGAGCCAGAAGCCGTCCGGGTCCCCGTCGGGCGCCACCTCCCGGCCGTCGATCACCGGCATCGCGCCGGCCCGCACGCCCGCCGCCACGTAGGAGCGGACCTTCGCCGCGTGCGCGGCGGTGACCAGCGGGCCCATGTCACAGCCGCGCCGCCCGTCGCCGGTGCGCAGCCCGGCCATCCGCTGCGCGATCCGCGCCACCAACCCGTCGGCGACCGGTTCCACGGCCACCAGCGCCGAGATCGCCATGCACCGCTCCCCCGCCGAGCCGAACCCGGCGTTGACCGCCGCGTCGGCGGCGAGGTCGAGGTCGGCGTCGGGTAGCACCACCATGTGGTTCTTCGCCCCGCCGAGCGCCTGCACCCGCTTGCCGGCGGCCGTGCCGCGCTGGTGGACGTGCCGCGCAACCGGGGTCGAGCCGACGAACGACACCGCACTGACCGCCGGGTGCTCCAGCAGCGCGTCTACCGCCTCGGCGTCGCCGTTGACCACGTTGAGCACCCCGTCGGGCAGGCCGGCCTCGGCGAACCACTCGGCCAGCAGCAGGGCCGCGCTCGGGTCCTTCTCACTCGGCTTGAGCACCACGGCGTTACCGGCAGCGACCGCCACCGGAACGAACCACAGCGGCACCATCACCGGAAAGTTGAACGGGCTGATCACCGCGACCACCCCGAGCGGCTGCCGCAGGCTGTACGAGTCGACGTCGGTGGAGACGTTCTCACTGAAGCCGCCGCGCAGCGCCGACGGGATGCCGCACGCGTACTCGATGACCTCCAGCCCGCGCTGCACCTCACCGGCGGCGTCGGCGAGCACCTTGCCATGCTCGGCGGTGATCACTTCGGCCAACTGATCGCGGCGGGAGTTGACCAACTCACGAACGGCGAACAGCACCGCCGTCCGCCTCGCCAGCGACGCGTTCCGCCAGGTCCGGGCCGCGCGCTCGGCGGCCCGCACCGCGACCGCGACGTCCGCGGCACCGGCCAACTCCACCTCACCGGTACGCCGACCGGTCGCCGGATCGAAGACGTCGCCCCGCCGGTTGGCGGTGCCGCCGACCCGCTTGCCGTCCACGAAGTGCCCGATGAGGTTCATCCCGGCTGCCCCGCCGCGCAGGAGCGGATCGCCTCGACCAGGATGCTGAGCCCCTCGCGGGCCTCCTCCTCGGTCAGCGTCAACGGCGGCCCCATCCGCAGCACGTTGCCGTACAGTCCGCCCTTGCCGGTCAGCAGGCCACCCGCCCGGCACGCCTCGAAGACGCGGGCGGTCAGCGCCGGGTCCGGGTCGCCGGTACCGGCGTGGACGAACTCGACGCCCAGCATCAGGCCCTTGCCGCGTACCTCACCGACCCGGTCGAGGCCGGCGACCGCGTCACGCAGCCCGTCGCCGAGGACCGCGCCGACCCGGGCGGCGTTCGCCTGTAGGTCGTGGGCCAGCAGGTAGTCGACGACCGCGTTGCCGGCGGCAACACAGAGCGGATTGCCGCCGAAGGTCGAGAAGCTGATCGACGGCACAGATTCCAGCACCTCCGCCCGACCCACCACGCCGGCCAGCGCGAACCCGTTGCCGACGCCCTTGGCGAAGGTGATCAGATCTGGCGTGACGCCGTGCGCCTGGTAGCCCCAGAAATGCTCGCCGGTCCGCCCCCAACCGGTCTGCACCTCGTCGCAGACGAGCAGGATGCCATGCTCGTCGAGGACCTTCTTCCAGCCGGCGAGCAGGCCGTCGGGGCCGTGCACAAAGCCCCCCACCCCCTGGATCGGCTCGGCGATCAGGCAGGCCACATCCCCGCTGGTCTGGGTGGCCAGCACCTCACGCAGGTCCTCCACCGCAGCGTCGATCCGGTCGGCCTCGGGGAGCCGGGCCAGCAGGCCACGGAGCCGCTCACCCGAGTGCAACCAGGCCACCTGCAACGGATTGAGCGCGGTCGACGACCAACTGCGGATACCGGTCACCCCCAAGGTCGCGTACGTCCGGCCGTGGTAGCTGTTGCGTACCGCGAGGATCTGGTGCGAGCGGCGATGGTTGGTGGCGACCAGCAGCGCCGCCTCGTTGGCCTCGGTGCCGGAGTTGGTGAAGAAGACCCGGGCATCGGGGATGCCGGAGAGTCTCGCCACCTTCTCGGCCAACTCGACCTGCTGGCGGATCAGGTAGAGCGTCGACGTGTGCACGATCCCGGTGGCCAACTGCCGTTGCACCGCCTCCCGCACCTCGGCGATGTCGTAGCCGAGCGAGTTGGTCAGCACGCCGCCGAAGAAGTCCAGGTAGGTACGGCCCTGCGCGTCGGTGACCCGACGGCCCTCGCCGCTGACGAGCTCGATCGGCTCGGTGTAGTAGAGCGGCATCCAGGACGGCAGTACGGCCCGGTGCCGGGCCAGCAGGTCGTCGGCGGTCATCGTCGCCCCCTCGGTTCGCGATATCCGAACGCTTTCACCACCATCGCTGCCCGGACAAGTGCCAATGTGTCGGGTGGCCCCCCCGTCCGTGTTGACAGATCGTCAACGCATTTCGTCGTCGGTTACCGAATCGGCCTCGCTTCCGGTAGCTGTCGGGGCCGTCGAGCCGCTTTTTCCGTGCAGGTAGGGCGGTATGTGCAACGCCGCCACGATCAGCCCGAAGCCCGCCCACCCCAGTGCCAGTGCGACCCCGCCGGAGATTTCCTGTCCCAGGTACACCCCGGTGAGAAAGCCGACCAGGGCCAGGCTGTTGCGGACGAAATGCCGGCAGAACTCGGGCAGATCGCGTCGCACCTCGACCGCCACCAGCACACCCGCGTACGGGAATGTCACCACCAGCCCGCGCAGTACCTGGCCGAGCAGGCCGGTCAGCGTCGCCGCAGCGAGGATCAGCAGCAGCCGGGCCGGCGCGGGCAGTCGCGCCGCCTCCCCACCGACCACTGGTTCCGCCGCCACCCGGTGGCGGCGCAGCACCAGCACGGCGACCAGCCAGAGGAGCACGACGCCGGCCAGCGTGGGCCGGAACGGCAGCGCGACAGTCCTCAGCGCTGCCGCCACGACCAGGTAGCCGGCGATGCCCGCCACATCGGCCAACAGGATCGGCCAGCCCAACCGGTGGTGCGTCAACACCACGGTGCCGAAGAACAGGTTCAGCCCGACCACGCCGACAAGTTGTCCACCGTCCACGTGGTGATCGGTGGCCAGCAGCGCAGCCGACATCGGCAGCGGCATGCTCGCGACGAGGGCCCGCCACCGCACCGGGCGGATCAGGCTCACCGCCCAGACCACGGCGGTCACGAGCAGCACCCCCTGGGCGGTCACCGCCGCCGCTCAGCCGTCGAACCTGGCCAGCACGACGCACGCCTGGAAGGTCTCGGCGGCCCTGGCCACGTCGGCGGAATTGACCGAGAAACGGTTCTCATTGATCTCGCCGTGCGCGCTCATTCCGGCCGTCCAGCACGCCGTCGCGTCCCAGCGGATCAGGTTGACGTGCAGGTCGGCCGGGACCGCGGCGGTCGGTAGCAGGCCCACCCGGACGCCGGCCGCACGCTGCTCCGCCACCAGCTCCGCCAGTTCGTCGGAAAACTCGGCGTAGGTGAAGACGCGGGTTATCCGCACGCCACGCTCCAGCGCCGCCAGGTTCTCCGCCCAGTACTGCCGGCCGATGTCGCTGCGCCACCAGCCGAGCCGGGGCAGCACGTTGGTCAGCGCCTCAAGCTGCCGCACGCACTCCCTGGTCGCGGCGAGCATGTCCTGGTATTCGAAACCGGGCCGGATCACGCGGCCGTTCCGCAACTGGGCGAGATCGGCCTGAAACCGTGCCACCCTCCGCCGGGTCTCGTCCGCCACCCGGGTACCCGGATGCCGGTCGACCGCTTCCCGGGCGGCGGCGGCCAGCTCGGGCAACGCCTGCACGAGCCAGGGCGGGCCGGCCAGCAGGGTCCGCAGATGGAACCGGCGCTCGGCGCGCGCCATCGAATCCACCAGCAGCGAGATGGTGATGCCCATCAGGCCGGCCAGCAGCGACTCCACGCCGGTGGCCGCGCCGGTCAGGTCGAGCGTGACGGAGAGCGCGATCGACAGCACGATCCCGATCAACGCGACCGAATCGGTGTGCGCCAGCAGCCGGGCCACTGCCGCAGGACCGCCGGACCGGCTGTCACGGGTACGGCGCAGGGGTTGGGCCATCGATAACCTCCTGGTGCGAGCTGCCGTCAGGGTAGGGCCAGACGACCACCGCTCGGCCGCGCCGACAACCGGCGGGTCCGGCCCCGGCCGCGCCGTCGAGCGAACCCGAACGCCGCCGCGCGCACCGCCGACACCCAACGGTTCTGGGCCGAGCACGCCCAACCCGCTCCCGGCGACGTGTGCTGCTGGTCACCACGCCGATCTACGTGCCGTTTCAGTGACGGGATCAGATTCGGTCAGTCGGTGGGGCCGTGGCCCGGACCGCTCCGGCGAAGACCTCAGAACGGTGTTCAAAGTTGCGGAACCGGCCGTAGCTCGGCGCGGCCGGCGACAGCAGCACCACCCCGCCGGCCGGGGTGACCTGCCGGGCCAGCTGCACCGCGTCAGTGAGGTCCTCGACCAGCTCGGTCCGCACCTTGGGCAATCCGTCGAGGGCGGCCACGATGCGGGGGCCACTGTCCGGAATACCGATCACGGTCAGCTCCCGCTCGGCCAGGTGATCGCGCAACGGGCTGTAGTCGACACCCCGGTCGCTGCCGCCGACGATCACGGTCAACGGCCGCCCCTCATACGCGTCGATCGCGTGGATGGCCGCGTACGGGCTGGTCGCCAGGGTGTCGTCGACGAAGGTCAGACCGGACGGGTCGGCGATCTCGGTCAGCCGGTGGGCCAGCCCCTGGAACTCGGCGACCGCCACGGCCAGGGTGTCCTTGTGGTCGACCAGGTCCACGCCGAGCGTGTCGAGCACGGCCAGCGCCACACAGAGGTTGCCCTCGTTGTGCCTACCCACCAGCGCCAGCACCGCCCTCGGGAAGAGCGGCTGGTCGACCCGGTGCAGCCAGGGCGTGCCGTCCGGGCCGGCGGCGACGTTCACCGAGTCGGCCGTACCCGCCCGGACCGCCGCGCGGTCGCCCAGCTCGAACGCCAACCGCGGGTCCGCGCCGTTGACCACAACCGTGCGGGGGCCGTACGCGAGCAGGTTGAGTTTGTCCCGGTAGTACTCCCGCTCACCGCCGTGCGCGTCGAGGTGTTCGGGGAAGAGCGCGGTGACCACCGCCACCCGGGGCGAGTCGGCCAGGTCGCTGCACTGGTAGCTGGACAGCTCCAGCACGTACAGCTCCGACTCGGGAAGGTCCAGCGTCGGCACGCCGATGTTGCCGCCGAAGACGTTCGGCCGGCCCACCGCCGTCAACAGGTGACTGATCAGGCTCGACGTGGTGCTCTTACCCTTGCTGCCGGTCACCGCGATGGTGCGCTCGCCATGGTCGGCCATCCACAGCGAGGTGCCCTGGGTGACGGACGTCCCCCGGTGCCTCAGCTCCACCAGCCACGGGTGGGTCTGCGGCACGCCGGGTGAGCGGACCACCACGTCGGCGGCGGCCAGCCGGTCGAAGCCCTCCTCCCCGCTGATCAGCGGGGCGGCCTCCGCCAGCGGCCCGTTCCACGGCAACGAGAGGAAGTTGCCGCTGTCGTCGACGGCGACCAGGTCGGCCGGGCCGTGGGCAGCGATCGCGATCACCGCGGCCCGCCCCTCCCGGCCGGCCCCCCAGACGGCGACCTTACGTCCGCGCAGGTCAGACAGGCGCACAAGCTCTCCTCGGGTGCGGCGGCGGCATGGGTACGGGCGCGGTCCGGCGGAGCCGGGCACCGCAGGACGAACCAGGGCCTAGTATGGCGTGTGCTCAACACGCAGCTGGCGCGGATGGACGCCTTCACCTTCCCGTCCTACTCGATCGACCTCTCCACCGGCGAGGCGTTGTTCGACTTCACCCTGACCGGGCCGGACGGCGAGCAACGATTCACCGAGGTGATCACGTTGCCGGTGCCCGAGGAGTCGCCGTCGGACGCCGCCGTGGCCGCTCTCGGCCGGGTGCTCGAGTTGCTGCACGTCGTGGCCGGGGTCAGCTACTACAAGACCGCCGCGCCGGGGCAGTTGGTGTTGCCGGCACCGCTCGGCCCGGCCGCCGTCGAGTTCGTCACGGCCGTCTACACCAGGGGCCTCGCCGAGTACGCCTACCGCAATCAGCTGCCGTACGTGCTGGAGCTGACCCCGCAGGTACCGGCCGGTCGGGTGCGGTCCGCCGCCGGGTACGACAACTCCGGTCGGCGCCCGCTGTCGGCGGTCGGCGGCGGCAAGGACTCGATCGTCAGTCTGGAGGCGTTGCGCCGGGACGGCCTCGACCCGGTGCCCTTCTCGGTCAACCCGAACCACGTGATCAAGGCGGTGAACGAGGCGTCCGGGCTCACCGCACTCGCGGCCCGACGCCGCATCGATCCGCTGTTGTTCGAGCTGAACGCGGCCGGCGCCCGTAACGGGCACATCCCGGTCACCGCGATCAATTCGCTGATCGCGGTCGCCACCGCGGTGCTGCACGGGCTGGGACCGGTGGTGATGTCCAACGAGCGATCAGCCTCGGACCCGAACCTGATCTGGAACGGTCACGAGATCAACCACCAGTGGTCCAAGGGCGTCGAGGCTGAGGGGCTGTTGCGGGGGGCCCTGGCCGAGCACGCCGGGCTGACCGAACCGTACTTCTCGCTGCTGCGTCCGCTGTCGGAGCTGCACATCGCCCGGCTCTTCGCCACCATCGACCGCTACGACGACGTGGTCACCAGTTGCAACGCCGCGTTCAAGCTCCGCGACGCCAGCGAGCGATGGTGCCGCGACTGCCCCAAGTGCCGGTTCGTGTTCCTGGCCCTGGCGCCGTTCATGTCCCGCGGGCGGATCACCCACATCTTCGGCGGAGACCTGCTCGCCGACTCCACGCAGATTCCCGGCTACCGGGAGCTGCTCGGCGTGCACGGGCACAAGCCGTTCGAGTGCGTCGGCGAGGTGGAGGAGTCGGTGGTGGCGCTGAGTCTGCTCGCCGAGCAGCCCGACTGGCGCGACACCCCCGTCGTCCGCGCCATGGTCGAGGCGGTTCCCGGTGCCGCCTGGGCGACGGCCGCCACCTCCGACACCTTCACCCCCGCCACCGCCAACCACCACATCCCTCCCGCCTACCAGAAGACCCTCCAGACCTTCACCCCCTGACGTGCCTGACCGGCCGGGGGTGTGGAGCGGGAGGCGCGGCAGCCTAGGGGGTGCGGATCGCGTCCAGGGCGAGCAGGGCGACGTGGAGGGAGAGACAGGCGTCGACCGAGTCGAGGTCGACGTCGAGGATCCGGCCGAGACGGGCCAGCCGTTCGTAGAACGCCGGGCGGGACAGGTGGGCCGCGACGGCCGCCGCCGATTTGTTCCGGCCCTGCTCCAGGTACGCCCGCAGGGTGCCGAGCAGCTGCTCACGCGGATGCTGGGCGTCGTACGCCAGCAGGGTCCCCAACTCCCGTTCGACGAACGTCTGTAGGCGCGGTTCGTCCCGCAGCAGGTGCAGCAGCCCGGCGAGCCCGACGTGTGGCAGCCGGAAGATCGGTAGCTCCCGCCGGTCCCGCCGGGCCGCCTCAGCCACCTGCCGTGCCTCGGTAAGCGACCGTCCCGCCTCCCGCAGACCGCCCACCCCTGACCCGGCCGCGATGATCAGTCTCGGTTCGGTGGGCCTCGGATCGGGGCGGGCGCGGCGCACCGCGGCGGCGAACGCGGCGAGTGCCCGCTCCTCCGCCGCCGGGCCCGGCAGCGCCAGCAGCACCCCGACCGCCTGGTCGTCGACGGCGCTGGTCAGGCCGGTAAGGTTCGCGTCCCGCAACGCCTGCCCCACCGACTCGGCGAGATCCCGCAGTCGAGCCGGGCCGGGATCACCACCGGAGCCCGCGTCATCGGCCGGGCCGCCGCCCGGCACCGGGTCGTCGGTCCGGTGCCGGATCACCACCCCGACCAGGTGTCGGCGCTCAAGCACCAGGCCCAGTCCCCGGGCCCGCAGGGCCACCTCGTCCACCGGGCGGGACCGGTCCAGCAACGCGGTTAGCAGCGTCCGGTGGATCTGCCGTTCCAGCCCCTCCTCGTCGCGACGGATGAGCCGCCCCAGGGCCAGTGTCGAGGCGGCCCGCTCGACCAGGATCGTCAGTCGGGTGGGCGGCACGACCGGGCCGACCACATCGCCCGCCGCCCCGCCCAGGGCACCACCGTCCACCCGGCTCGACCCGCCGCCGACCGTCCGGCTCAGCACGCCGCCGCCTGGCCAACGCAGCAGCAGTCGACCCCAGTCCTCCCCCCGGGCACCCACCGTGGTCACCAGCCAGCCGCTGTCCAGGTCGTACGCGGTGCGGCCGGTTGGCCGGATCCGCCGCGAATGCTGCTCCCACCCGTCCAACAGCAGCTCCGCGTTCTCTCCCGCCGGGTCGTACCCCAGCACCTGCCGGGACAGGTTCTCCAGCACCACCGGGCAGCCGGACAACTCGGCGGCCTGCCGGACCACCTCACCCGGGTCGGCGCCCTCCACGGACAGCTCGGTGAACCGCTGGTGGATCTCCTCGGTGGCCCGCAGCTGCGTGAGCTGGGCGTCCACGATCAGGGCGTGCACCGCCTCGGTGATCCGGACGAACGGGGTGGCCCGGCGCAGCTCCACCAGCGGCAGCCCGTGCCGTTCGGCGGCGGCGACCATCACCCGTGGTACTCCAGTGAGGTAGCGCCGGCCCAGCTCGACCACGAGCCCGGAGACACCGACCCCGGCCAGGTCGCCGATGAAGGCCCGTAACCCGGCGTCGTCGGCGGGCAGCCCGATACCGGTGGTGAGCACCAGTTCGCCGCCGCCGAGCAGGGTGGCGATGTCCGGTACCTCGGCAACGTGCACCCAGCGCACCGGGCGGTCCAGCCTGGCCTCGCCCGCGACCAGGCGCGGAGCACCGTGGCGTACCGGGTCCAACGCCAGGACCTGACGGACGGTAGGGAACACGGGCGACACGGTACCCGCAGGTCATGGCGAACCTCGACCGTCCGGCCCGGCAAGGTGGCGTCGCCGTCCAGCTGGCCGGGCGGGGTCGGCCGGTGCCGACGATGGGCCGGGTCTCGACGGCGGCGTCGCGGCCGGGCCTATCCGGGGTCGTCGCGGCCCAACTCCCAGCAGGCCACCGCGGTGGCGGCTGCGACGTTCAGCGAGTCGACGCCGCGCCGCATCGGGATCACCACCCGTACGTCGCTGGTCGCCATCGCCGCATCGGTCAGCCCCGTGCCCTCGGCTCCGAGCAGCAGGGCGGCCCGTGCCCGCTGAGCCCGGTCGAGCCGTTGGATGGGCACCGCGTCCAGCGCCGGGGTCAACGCCAGGACCGTGAAGCCGGTCGCCCGCACCTGCGCCAGGGCCGCCGGCCAGGGCTCCAGTTTGGCGTACGGCACGGCGAAGACCTCGCCCATGCTGACCCGTACGCTGCGGCGGTAGAGCGGATCGGCGCAGGTGGGCGAGAGCAGCACGGCATCCACGCCGAGTCCCGCCACCGCCCGGAAGATGGCGCCCAGATTGGTGTGGTTGTTGACGTCTTCGAGGATCACCACCCGTCCGGCGGTGGCCAGCACCTCGGCGGCGGTCGGCAGCGGCTTGCGCCGGAACGAGGCGAGCACACCCCGGTGCACGTGAAAACCGGTGGCCGACCGCAGCACGTCCTGCGTCGCGGCGTACACCGGCGCGTCGCCGGTGTCCAGATCGGCGAGCTGGTCGACCCGCTTGGCGTCGACCAGGTACGACCGGGCCGGGTAGCCGGCCCGCAGCGCTCGGCGCAGCACCAGCTCACCCTCGGCGATGAACAGGCCGTGCGGCGGCTCCCAGCGGGTCCGCAGCTCGACGTCGGTCAACGCACGGTAGTCGCCGATCCGCTCGTCGCCAGGATCGGTGATCAGGTCAACAGGCACCTGCTGATTCTCCCGGATCCGGCGCGCTCACCACCGACCCCACCCCCAGGGTGTCCGGCGGGGTGGGAGCTCGGGTCCGTGCCGATCCGTGCCGGGTGAGCAGCTTGGCGGACAACGTCGGGACGGCCGAGCTGGCCGGCCCGCCGGTGGTGTCCCGATGCGGCGGTTTCGCGCTCGACGACCGGGGAATGCCGGGCCACTCCGTCGAGCAGCCCGACCGAAAGGCGATCCAGGTGAGCGCAGACCACGTCGGCACCTACGTGCCGGCCGACCCGTGGCCACTGCCCCGCCAGGCCACCGTCGCGGACCACATCGTGCAGCGACTCGCCTGCTGGGGCGTACGCCGGTACTTCGGCTTTCCCGGCGACGGCATCAACGGCATGACCTCGGCGCTGCAACGCGCCGACGATCAGACCCATTTCGTCCAGGTTCGGCATGAGGAGACCGCCGGGTTCGCCGCGTCGGCGCACGTCAAGTACGGCGGCGGGCCGATCGGTGCGGTACTGGTCACCAGCGGCCCCGGCGCCATCCACGCCCTCAACGGCCTCTACGACGCCAAGCTGGACCACCAGCCGGTGGTGGCGCTGGTCGGCCACACCGCGCTCACCGCCGAGGGCGGCGGCTACTACCAGGAGGTGGACCTGCTCGCCCTCTACAAGGACGTCGCGGCGGCGTTCCTGGCGCAGCTCGACCACCCGTCGCAGGTGCGCCACCTGGTCGACCGGGCCTGCCGGACCGCGCTGGCCCGACGTACCGTCACGGCGCTGGTCCTCCCGCTCGACGTGCAGGGTCTGGACGCGATGCCGAACCCCCCGCACGCGCACGGCTACTACCACACCAGCAGCGTGCCGAGCAGCGGCTCGACAGTGCCGCCGGAGGCGGACCTCCGGCACGCCGCAGAGGTTCTGGCCAGCGGCGAGCGGGTGGCCATGCTGGTCGGCCAGGGCGCGCTCGGAGCCGAGAACGAGGTACGCGAGGTGGCCCACCGCCTCGGTGCGGGGGTGGCGACGTCCCTGCTCGGCTTCACCGCGGTGGATCACCGGGAGCCGTGGGTCACCGGCGCCATCGGCCTGCTCGGGACCCGCCCCAGTTGGCAGCTGATGCAGGAGTGCGACCGGCTGCTCATCGTGGGCAGCAACATGCCGTACTCGGAGTTCTACCCGCCGTCCGGCCAGGCGCGGGCGGTGCAGATCGACCACGACGGCACCCAGCTCGGCCTGCGCTACCCGACCGAGGTCAACCTGACCGGCGACGCCGCGCCCACGCTGCGCGCCCTGCTGCGGGATCTGGGACCGGGACCGGGGTCGACCCGCTGGCGACAGACCGTCGCCGGGGCGACCGCCGCCTGGCGGCAGTCGCAGCGGGAACTCGCCGAGCAGGACGCCAACCCGGTCAACCCGCAGTTACTCTTCGCCAGCCTCAGTGAGCGGCTGCCCGACGACGTGATGCTCGCCGTGGACTGCGGCACCACCACCGCCTGGTACGCCCGGCATCTGAAGGTACGTCCGGGCATGCTGGCCAGCCTGTCGGGCACCCTGCTGTCCATGGGCGGCGCCATGCCGTACGCCCTGGCGGCCAAGTTCGCCCACCCGGACCGCCCGCTGGTGGCCCTGATCGGTGACGGCGCCATGCAGATGAACGGGGTCAACGAACTGATCACCGTGGCCAAGTACTGGCAGGGCTGGGTCGACCCCCGGTTCGTGGTGCTGGTGCTCAACAACCGGGATCTGGCGTTCGTCAGCTGGGAACAGCGCTCCACCGAGGGCACGCCGATGTTTCCGGACAGCCAGCAACTGCCCGACATCGCGTACCACCGGTGGGGCGAGGTACTGGGGATGCGCGGCGAGTTGGTCGACCATCCCGACCAGATCCCCGACGTGTGGGACCGGGCGCTGCGGGCGGACCGCCCCACGGTGATCAACGCGCTGGTGGACCCGGCCGAGCTGATGATGCCCCCGCACTTCACCGTCGACCAGGCCCGCAAGACGGCTGCGGCGGTGCTACGTGGCGACACCGACTGGGCCGGCATCCTCCGCCGCGGCCTACCCAGCGTGATCACCACCTACCGTCCCCGCCGCACCCGCTGACATGCAAGGAAGGGCCCCCTGTTAGCGCCTCGCGCATAGCAGGGTCCCCCCATCAACCACGCGACCCTCGACGCTCGGTGCGCTCGGTGCGCTCGGTGCGCTCGGTGCGCTCGGTGCGCTCGGTGCGCTCGGTCAGCCTCGGTCCTGGAACCAGCGCCGCAGGTCCGACAGGAGGTCTTCGCCCGCGGGGCGCCGGTCTTCGAACGGGTCGCGCTCGACCGGGCGACGGGGGGTGCCGACCAGCTCGCGGCTGGGGGCGGCGAAGGCCTGCTCCGGTTGGCCGTCGACGGCGGTGTCGATGATCCGGGCGACCGCGTCGATCACTCGGGCCTGCACGGCGGCGCCGACCGAGTCGGTCGGGTCGTCCGGGTTGGCGGCGATGCCGGCGACCGCGACCTGCGGGGTGAACCCGACGAAGCTCTCGGTGGCGGCCTGGTCGGAGCTGCCGGTCTTGCCGGCCACCGGACGCCCGTCGAGAATTTGGTTCACGCTGGTCGCCGTGCCGCCGTTGCACTGGCCGAACGCGGACTGCTGGCCGACCGGGCAGCGCGCGGCGTCGGTGGCGGCGCGGGCCACGTCGGCGTCGAGAACCTGCCGGCAGGACGGGTCGCCGACCGGCAGCCGCTCACCGTCCGGCGCGGTCACCGCCACCACCGGCACCGGCGCGCAGTACGTCCCCTCCGCCGCCACGGTGGCGTACGCGTTGGCCAGGTCGAGCGGGGTGGTGGCGGACACGCCGAGGGTGAAGGCACCCCAGCTGGCCGCGTCGTCGGCGGCGAAGTTCGCGTCGGATGGGGCACGGAAGGTGATGCCGAGCCGCTGCGCCATCTCGACAACTTTGTCCGGTCCGACCTGCTCGGCCAGCCAGACGAAGTAGGTGTTCACCGAACGGCCGAAGCCGTCCCACATCATCCGGTAGCCGTCCATCCAGTCCGGGTTGGCGTTGGCCGGGCACCACCGGCCGTCGCAGCTGCTGTCACCGTCGGCCGCGTACCGGGTGGGCAGCCGGCTCGGCGCGTCGAAGCCGGTGGCCAACGGCCGACCGGACTCCAGGGCGGCGAGCATGGTGAACAGCTTGAACGTGGAGCCGGCCTGGTAGCCGGCGACACCGCCGCCGCCGGAGACCAGCGGGTTGACGGTGTGCGGGTAGTTGACCTGCCCGTCCGGGTTGGCGTCGAGGCTGTAGTGCCGGTTGACCGCCATCGCGAGGACCCGACCGGTGCCGGGTTCGACGGCGGCGATCGGCAGGGCGCGCGGGTTGTCGTACCCGTAGACCTCGGTGGCCTGTTCCTGTGCGGTGGCCTGGACCTGCGGATCCAGCGTGGTGACCACGGTGTAGCCGCCCCGCCGCAGTGCCTGCTCCCGCTCGTCGACGGTGGCCCCGAACTCGGGCTGGTCGAGCCACCAGCGGCGCAGGTAGTCGCAGAAGAAGCCCCACCCGTCGGACCCGCCGGCCGTGGCCGCGCAGCCGTTGGCCTGCTCCCTCGGTTCCAAGGTCAACTCCTCGGCCTTGGCCTGGGCGGCCTGCTCGCCGGTGACCGCCCCGGTCTGCGCCATCGCGTCCAGCACGTACCCCCGCCGATCAAGTGCCGCCTCGGCGTCACCGTCGATCGGGCTGTACGCCTCTGGCGACTGCACCAGGCCGGCGAGCAGAGCCGACTCGGCGAGGGT
The DNA here is from genome assembly GCF_048060415.1 of Micromonospora sp. LOL_024. Taxonomy (NCBI): domain Bacteria; kingdom Bacillati; phylum Actinomycetota; class Actinomycetes; order Micromonosporales; family Micromonosporaceae; genus Micromonospora; species Micromonospora sp. LOL_024. The sequence goes on along the minus strand of NZ_JBHMIS010000005.1, from coordinate 226,384 downwards.
CAGCTCGGCCGGGGTCTTGGAGAAGTAGCGCTGGCTGGCGGCGGCGATCCCGTACGCCCCGGAGCCGAAGTACGCGATGTTGAGATAGCGGTTGAGGATTTCGTCCTTGCCGAGGCGCTGCTCCAGCGCGTTGGCGTACCGGATCTCCTGGATCTTGCGCACCACCGTCTGCTCGGTGGCGGCGTTCCGCTCCTCGGCGGTGCGACTCGGGTCGGTCTTGAGCACGTTGCGCACGTACTGCATGGTCAGCGTCGAGCCACCCTGCTCGGTGCCGCCCTCGGTGACGTTGGTGACCAGGGCGCGCAGCATGCCGCGCAGATCGACACCGTCGTGGTCGTAGAAACGCCGGTCCTCGATGGCCACGATCGCCTGCCGCATCACCGGGGCGATCTCCACCAACGCCACGTCGGTGCGGTTGATGTCGTAGAACGTGGTGATCAACGTCTTGCCGTCGTTGGCGTAGAGATACGACCGCTGCGGGGTGGCCGGGGTCCGCAGCGCGTCTGGCAAGGAGGCGTAGTTCCCGAGCGCCGACTGCGCGGCGAGACCGAGCAGCAGGTTACCCGGAAGCGCGACGACCGCCAGGACCAGACCGGCGAGTACGCCGGCCAGCACGACGGTGAACAGCCGCGACAGCGGCGTAGGGGTGGCCATGGTTCCCAGGATTGCCGCGAAAGCCACCTTCCGGCCACCGGAATCGCCAGGTTGTCAGGCAATTCACCGTCATTTACCAGCCGCCTTTGCGCTGCTCGGCCCGGTCCGGGTGGGCCGGGTCAGGAGATCCGGGCAGCAGGCGCAGCGGGTTACAGACGCGACGACGCGGCCGCCGAGGGTGGCAGGCGGGCAGGGCACTGTCGCTGCCCGGTCCGATACACCGATTGGATACCGTCCGCGTCGGTACCCGGTCCGCTGGTTTGCCGCCCGGGGCGCGGCCCGCAGGGTGGTCAGGCCGCGCCCAGCGGCCCGTTACTGCCAGGCCCCACCGGACCGGTGGCGACGCTGGCGCTGGTGGCGTCGCGGAGGATCTCGCGTGGCATCAGCCGGCCCGACCGGTAGCAGATCCCGATACCGGCGATCAGCACGAAGATCGCCCCGAAGGTCTGCAACGAATCGATCAGCGCACCGCCGATGCCGAGCAGCGGGCTGGCGATGATCAGCATCGCCCCGTCCCCGATGCTGAACGTGCCCGAGCGGGCCACCGCCCACCCGGTCAGCAACCAGCCGACCGTGTAGCAGGTCGCGCCGACCAGCACCAGCGACCGGGCGGTGGTGCCGAAGACCGGGGTGTGCTCGGAGAGCCCGGCAAAGGGCAGCATGAGCACCGTGCCGGCGATGCTAACCAGTAGCCCGGCCACCGCGGCGTGCCGGCTACGGGTGGCTGCGAGCAGGCCGGTCAGCCCCAGCAGGGCAAGCAGGCCGAGCCAGACCGCGGCCACCCAGCCGATCAGGTACAGCGCCCGGCCGTCGGCCGGGTAGGGGTCGTTGCCCACCCCGCCGTCGCTGGCCATGGCCACCGCGCCGTAGAGGAGGGCGTACGCCGGGAGCAGCCAGACCGCGGCGCGGGCCAGCCGCCGCAGCGACCAGGCCCAACTGGCGTTGGTGGCCGGTCCGGGCGGCGCCGGCTCGTCCACGAAGGGCAGCACGCCGAATCCGCCGCCGGTCCGCCGGCTACCGAGCGGTCCGTTGGGATCGTGTGCTCCGGGCACGTCCGACACGGACCACAATCGCCTCACCGGTTCCATCCGTCACCTCGCTCACTCGCGCGCGGTGCCGGGACCCCGAAGCGCCCCGATGCCTGGTCACCACCCGCCCTAGGACCGATGGTGGCAGGCACCGGAGCGCCTCATGAGTCTTTCTCGCGTTTAGCCCGATCAGCCCGTTACGACCGAACGGCCGGGCCAGGTCACCCCGGGCCCGGCCGTATTCGCTCAGCCGCGCTCGCGCTGATCCGAGGTGTCGTTGAGCAGGCTCGCCGGGGAGACCGGCTCCGGAGCGGGCAGCCCCTGCGGCGGTTTGCTGCCGGTGGCCTGCGCCTCAGCGACACGTACCTCGTCGTGGATCTCCTGGGCCGCCGCGGCGGCGGCCTGCGCGGCCTCTGCCGCCTCCCGCTCCACCGCGCTGGCGTCGTCGGACGCCTCCTTGCTCGGCACGTCGCCGACCATCTGGCTCAGCCCGCCGAGCGCGCCGCCCATGCCCTCCAGGGCCTTGGTCAGCTCGGCCGGCACGATCCACACCTTGTTGGCCGTGCCGTTGGCGATCTGCGGCAACGCCTGGAGGTATTGGTAGGCGAGCACCTTCTGGCTCGGGTTGGCCTGGTGGATGGCGTCGAACACCTTACGGATCGCCTTCGCCTGGCCCTCGGCCTGCAGGATGCGGGCCTGCCGGTCACCGTCGGCACGCAGCACCGCCGCCTGCTTCTCACCCTCGGCGGAGAGGATCTGCGACTGCTTGTGCCCCTCGGCGGTCAGGATCGCGGCCCGGCGGTCCCGCTCGGCGCGCATCTGCTTCTCCATCGAGTCACGGATGCTGGGCGGCGGCTCGATCGCCTTGATCTCGACCCGGGTCACCTTGATGCCCCACCGGCCGGTGGTCTCGTCCAGCACGCCCGAAAGGTGCCGGTTGATCTCCTCACGGCTGGTGAGAGCACGCTCCAGGTCAAGCGAACCGATCACGTTACGCAGGGTGGTGACGGTGAGCTGCTCTATCGCCTGGAGGAAGTTGGAGATCTCGTAGGTGGCCCGGACGGCGTCCACCACCTTGAAGTAGAGGACGGTGTCGATCGACACGACCAGGTTGTCCGAGGTGATCACCGGCTGCGGCGGGAAGCTGACCACCTGCTCACGCATGTCGACCTTGGTACGCACCGCGTCCACGAACGGGACGAGAATGTTCAGCCCCGGGTTCAGGGTGCGCTTGTACCGGCCCAGCCGCTCGACCACGTCCTGACGCTGCTGCGGCACGATCCGCACCGACTTGGCCAGAGTGATCACCGCAATCAACGCCAAGGCTATCAACAGGACCGGGAACACGAGTTCCATCCGTTCACCTTTCCGCTTCGGGCAGCTCAGCGGGCGTCGCGACGTCCCGCCACACCAGGGCTAGCGCTCCCTTGACCTGAATAACCTGCACCCGTTCGCCGGGTGCGAAAACCTGGGTGGCGTCATAGGCGCGGGCACTCCACACCTCACCGTCGATTTTCACCATCCCCCGGTCGGCGTCGACCTGCTCCAGCACCAGGGCGGTGGAGCCCTCGATCGCCTCGACCCCGAAAACGGCTTCGTCACTGTCGGAACTGGTCTGCTTGTGCCGCTGGATCACCGGACGCGCGGCGAACACGGTCAGCGCCGACACCACGGCGAAGACCACCGCCTGCACGGCCACCGGCGCGCCGAGCGCCGCAGCGCCGGCAGCGGCGAACGCACCGATCGCAAACATGATCAGAAACAGGGTCGCCGTGAAGATCTCAGCGACCGCGAGCACCACACCCAACACGATCCACAGCACGGCATCCACAGTTAGATCGTGACATGGCAATGCACGTGTCATCGAACTGTCATGATCGTAGCAGGGCGACAACCACCATTGAGGGAGAGTTCGTGTCCCTACGTCCCGAAACCACTCGCCAGGTCGACGCGCTGGTGGCCGACGCGCAGTCCGCCGGCCACGTCCCGTCGCTGATCGTCGGCGTGGTCCGCGGCGGCGGCCTGGCGCACGTGACCAGCGTCGGCGAGCAACCGAGCCCTGACGTCGATCTGCAGTACCGGATCAGTTCGATCACCAAGACCATGACCGCCGTGCTGATCATGCAGGAGCGCGACGCCGGCTTCGCCAACTCGTACGGCTTCCGCAGCGGCCACATCGGCGCGCTCGGCCAGCAGGTCCTCACCCGCGTGCTGGACGCCGAGCCCCGGCCAAGCCTCCCGTGGCGCCCAGCCCTCGGCCGACGTGGCCGCGCTGGCCGGTCGCTGGTGATGGATGGGCACGCCGCTCGACATCAGCTGGGACGTGCCACCGGCGAGCTGATCGGCGCGCTCCGCGGTGAACTGCTCAGCCGCTACGCCCTCGACGCGCCGGACCGGTGGCGCGGGCGCAGTGGGCCCGAGGACGGCGAGACGCTGACCGTGCTGCGTGACGAGACGGGCCGGCCGGTCGCCCTGGACATCGCCACGTTCGTCTTCACCCGTACCCCCGACGACGAACCCTGACCACCTGCCGGCCGTGGCTGTCAGGGCGTGCTCGACCTGACAGCCACGCCTTCCGGAACCGGTGGTGGCGGGGCCGGGCGACGCCGGGACAGGCGGCGGACCGCGGTGTTGAGCACGGCGACCAGCGGTACCGCGACGAGCGCGCCGAAGATCCCGTCGAGCACCACACCGGCGGTCACCGCCAGCACCACGGGCAGCGGGTGCAGGGCCACCGCCCGGCCCATGATCCACGGCTGGAGGATGTTCCCCTCGACCTGCTGGACCACGATCACCGCCCCGAGGATGATCAGCGCGGTGACCCAGCCGCCGTCGACGAGTGCGACCAGGACCGCGACCGCACCGGACAGCGTCGCGCCGACGATCGGGATGAACGCGCCGAGGAACACCAGGGCGGCCAGGGGGAAGGCGAACGGCACGTCGAACACCACGAGGGCGATGCCGATACCCACCGCGTCGATGAACGCCACCAGCACCGTGGCCCGCACGTAGGCGACCAGGGTCAGCCAGGAGGCGCGGCCCGCGTCGTCGGCCGGCCAGCGGGCGGCGACCGGGAACGTCCCGACGACGAACCGCCAGATCCGCTCGCCGTCGCGGAGGAAGAAGAACGTCGCGAAGAGCACCAGCAGGGTGCCGGTGAGCACCTCGACCACGGTGCCGGCGGTGGAGATCGCGCCGTCGGTCAGCGACTGGCTGTTCTCATTGATCCAGTTCTGCCCGGCCTCGATGTACTGGTCGAGCTGGCCGTCGGAGAGGTTGAGTGGCCCCTCGCGCAGCCAGTCCTGGATCTGCCCGATGCCGGCCGAGGCGCTGGCGGTCAACTCGGGCAGCCCGGCGATGAACTGGTTGACCACCAGGGTCAGCGTGCCGACCACCGCGGCCAGCCCGCCGATCAGCACCACGGCGGTGGCGAGCGTCCGGGGAAACCGGGCCCGCAGCAGCCAGCCGACGGCAGGCGCCAGCAACGCGGCGAGCAGGAGTGCCACCAGCAACGGGACGATGACGATGCGGATGGCCCCGACGAACCGCAGCAACGCCCAGCCGACGATACCGATGACGATCAGTCGCCACGACCAGGCGGCGGCGATCCGCAGCGCCCTGGGCACGTCCGCGTCGTCGCGGCTGGTGGTCGACGGCGGTCCGCCGTCGCCTCCCGGTCCGAAGGTCTCGGGCGCCGGGCCGGCGATCCGCCTCTCGGACTCCTCGGCACGCTCCGCCCGGCGGGCGCGCTCACGCTCCCGGGCCGCCTGTACCGACTCGCGTCCCGCCTCGTACGCCTGGCGCAACCGCTGCCGCAATCGCTGGGACCGGTTCAAAACGGGTACCCCCGGGGGTGGGTAGGTGTCAGGCTGTCCACGGTAGTGGTCCGGCACCTCCTACGCGCGGGCGCCTCATCCTGCCGGCTCGGTCACGAAGTCGATCAACCGCTCCATCGCGTTGATCAGCGGCGTCTCCACGTCGGCGAAGCTGTCCACCCTGGACAGGATGTGCCGCCACATGGCGGCTGGCTCGCCGACACCGAGCGCGGCACAGACGCCCTCCTTCCAGGGCCGCCCCGGCGGCACCACCGGCCACGCCGCGATGCCCAGCGCCCCCGGCTTCACCGCCTGCCACACGTCGACGTACGGGTGGCCGGTGACCAGGACGTGCGGTGCGTTCACCCGGGCCACGATCCGGCTCTCCTTGGAGCCGGGCACGAGGTGGTCGACCAGCACCCCGAGCCGACGGTCGGGATCGGGGCCGAAGTGGCGTACCTCGGCGTCGAGGGCGTCGATGCCCGACAGCGGCTCCACCACCACCCCCTCGACGCGCAGGTCGTCGCCCCAGATCCGTTCGACCAGGGCGGCGTCGTGCACGCCCTCCACCCAGATCCGGCTGGCTCGGGCGACCCGGGCGCGTACCCCGTCGACCGCGACCGAGCCCGACGCGGTACGGCGACGCGCCGCCGGCGCCGGGGACCTGGTCGGGCGGCGCAGGGTGACCGACTGCCCGTCGAGCAGGAACGCGGCCGGCAGCAGCGGGAAGTTGCGCCGCCGGCCGTGCCGGTCCTCCAGCACCACCGCGCCGGAGTCGAAGCCGGCCACCGCCCCGCAGAAACCCGAGTCGGCGTCCTCGACCACGAGATCCGGTTCGGCGTCGACCACCGGCACCACCTTCCGCCGCCGCCAGTCCCCCGCCAACACGTCCTCACCCTTGCGCCGCCCCATCCCGACACGCTATTCCCACCCCACCCCACCCACCCGTCCGACACCCCCAACCCCTCCCCACTGAAACGACCACGCAGTTGTGGCACGTTACGAAAGCTTTGACCAAAAACGAATCTCCCGCCGCAACTGCATGATCGGCGCGGCGGGGAGGTGTGGGCGCGGCAGTCGAGACACGGACGGGCGTCACCACGTACTCTTTCGGCATGTCCACCCCCGCTGCGGGCGCGGCCATCCTCGCGCCGCGCCGGTCGAGCCGGTTCGTCGCCTGGGTACGCGCGTGGCGCGCCGGCCTGGTGCCCTTCGACGAGGTGGCCGACGCGGTCGCCGGCCACGAGGAGCACCTGGTGGCCGACGCGCCCGGCACCTGGACAGACGTGTCGCTGCGGGAGGCCCTACCCACCCTGGCCAAACTCTCGCCGGACGAGATACGGCTGGTGCTGCCCGCCCCGGGCGACCCCCGTGGCCTGCCCGGGCCGGGTGACTTCGCCGGCGCCGCCCTGATCGCCGGCGAAGCGGTGATCGCCGGGCCGCTGGGCCTGATCCCCGAGGTGCGCGTGCACACCTCCGGCTCCGGGGACACCTTCTCCACGGTGCTCTGGCGCTTCTACCCGCTGCCGGCGAATGCTCCCGCCGCATCGCTCACGCTGCCCGGCGCCGCCGAGGCCGAAGCCGAACTGGCCGCCGCGCTGGCTGAGACCACCGCAGCGCTCACCCGGCTCGACGTGGCCCAATGGCGCCCGGAACTGGCCGGCGCCCTGGAGGCGCTACGCCGCCCCGACGGCACCACCGATCTGCCGCCCGGCTTCGACCCCCGGGCCCGCCGGCTGTTCGCCCGCGCCGCCGTCCTGGACCGCGTGCTCGCCCTGGCCGGCCACGTCGCGCCGGGTGGGGCGGTCAACAACCACGAGGCCCAGCAGCGCGACGCCGCCCTGCGCCCGCTGACCGCAGCCTGCCGACAGGCACTGGTGGCCGCCTGCAACGCCCCGCTACGCCCCTGAGCCCGAGCAGGGCGCGCTCACCAGGGCGACCTTCCCGCGTCACCGACGACCGACGCTCAGATCTCGCCGATCAGGTCGGCCACCGAGTTGACGGTCCGCGACGGGCGGTACGGGTAGCGTTCCGCCTCCGCCCGGGTGCTGATCCCGGTCAGCACGAGAATCGTCTCCAGCCCGGCCTCCAGCCCGCAGAGGATGTCGGTGTCCATCCGGTCGCCGATCATCGCGGTGCTCTCCGAGTGCGCGTTGATCGTGTTCAGCGCGGAGCGCATCATCATCGGGTTGGGCTTACCGACGAAGTACGGCTCCACGCCGGTCGCCTTGGAGATCATCGCGGCGACCGAGCCGGCAGCCGGCAGGGCACCCTCCACCGAGGGGCCGGTGGCGTCGGGATTGGTGCAGATGAACCGGGCCCCGTCGTTGATCAGTCGGACCGCCTTGGTGATCGCCTCGAAACTGTAGGTGCGGGTCTCCCCCAGCACCACGTAGTCGGGAGCGAAGTCGCTGAGCACGTAGCCCACCGCGTGCAGGGCCGTGGTCAGCCCAGCCTCCCCGATCACGTACGCGGTGCCGCCCGGCCGCTGGTCGGCCAGGAACTGGGCGGTAGCCAGGGCGGAGGACCAGATCGCCTGTTCCGGCACGTCCAGACCCATCCGGGCGAGCCTGGCCCGTAGGTCCCGCGGCGTGTAGATCGAGTTGTTGGTCAGTACCAGGAACGGCTTGCCGGAGGTACGCAGCCGGGTGACGAACTCCGGCGCGCCGGGCACCGGCTGGCCCTCGTGCACCAACACGCCGTCCATGTCGGTCAGCCAACTCTCGACGGGCTTACGGTCTTGCATGGTCGTCATCCCCAGGTGTCGAAGTCGCCGAGCGGTCAGGACGGGCGGCGGGGCGGGACACAGCAGACCGTGGCACACGTGTCCCACATCGGCAGTTCGCCGAGGCGGCGGCGCAGGGCGGCACCGTCCGGGTCGGTCCGTTCCCGCACCAGCTCGCGCACCATCGCCACGAAGCGTGGGTCGACGCCCGGGGTGCCGGCGCGGACGAAGTCCAGACCGAGCTGCTTGGCCGTGTCCAGCGCCTCGGTGTCGAGGTCCCACACCACCTCCAGGTGGTCGGAGACGAAACCGATCGGGCTCACCACCACACCGGTCACCCCCTGCTGGACCAACGTGGCCAGATGATCGTTGATGTCCGGCTCCAGCCACGGCACGTGCGGCGGGCCGGACCGGCTCTGCCAGACCAGGTCGTACGGCAGGTCCGGGGCGGCCGCCGCGTGCACCAGCCGGGCGGTCTCGGCGAGTTGGGCGGTGTACCGGCCGCCGTGCGGCCCGGCGCTGTCGGCCGCCGGGACGGGGATGGAGTGTGCGGTGAAGACGAGCCGGGTGCTGTCCCGTCGCGCCGGGTCGAGTCGGGCCAGGGCCGTCCGCACCGCGTCGACGTGCGGCTCGACGAAACCGGGATGGTCCCAGAACTGACGAATCTTCTCGATTACCGGCGCGTCGGAGCCAACCGCCGCCCGGGCCGCGCTGATGTCCTCCTGGTACTGCCGGCAGGAGGAGTAGCCGCCGTAGGCGCTGGTGGCGAATGCCAGTGCCCGCCGTACGCCGTCGTCGCGCAGCTGTGCCACGGTGTCGGCGAGCATCGGGTGCCAGTTCCGGTTTCCCCAGTACACGGGCAGGTCAAGGCCGTTGGCAGCGAAGTCCGCGCGGACCGCCGCGAGCAGGTCCCGACACTGCTGGTTGATCGGGGAGACCCCACCGAAGTGCTGGTAGTGCTCGGCGACCTCGGCCAGCCGCTGCGGCGGCACGCCCCGACCTCGGGTCACGTTCTGCAGGAACGGCAGCACGTCGTCCGGCCCCTCCGGGCCACCGAAGGAAACCAGCACCACCGCGTCGTACTCCATGAGGCCATTCTTCCCGGTGCCCGGCGGTGACCTGGCGACGCCCCCGGGTCCCGGCCGTCAACAGGGGGCCTTGCTATACCGCAGGCGTTAACAGGAGTCCGGCCTTTCGGCTAGGCGCCGATGGCGTGGTAGCCGCCGTCGACGTGCACGATCTCGCCGGTGGTGGCCGGGAACCAGTCGGACAGCAGCGCCAGGCAGGCGCGGGCGGCCGGCTCCTGGTTGGTGAGGTCCCAGCCCAGCGGCGCCCGCTCGGCCCAGGCGTCCTCGAACTGCTCGAAGCCGGGGATCGACCTGGCCGCCATGGTGCGCAGCGGGCCGGCGGCGACCAGGTTGCTGCGGATGCCCTCCTTACCCAGGTGCAGCGCGAGGTATCGGGAGGCGGATTCCAGCCCGGCCTTGGCCACGCCCATCCAGTCGTAGACCGGCCACGCCTTGGTGGCGTCGAAGGTCAGCCCGACCACCGAGCCCCCCGGCGACATCAGTGGCAACGCCGCGACGGCGAGGGACTTGTAGGAGTACGTCGAGACGTGCAGCGCGGTCGACACGTCCTCCCAGGAGGCGTCGAGGTAGCCGCCGCCGAGGCAGCTCTGCGGGGCGAAGCCGATCGAGTGGACCACCCCGTCGAGGCCGTCGACGTGTTCGCGAACTCGGTCGGCCAGCCCGGCGAGGTGTTCGGGGCTGGTCACGTCCAGCTCGATGATGGGGGCCGGCTCGGGCAGCCGCTTGGCGATCCGCTCCACCAGCGAGAGGCGGCCGTAGCCGGTGAGCACGACCTGGGCGCCGTTCTCCTGGGCGAGCTTCGCCACCGAGAAGGCGATCGAGGCGTCGGTGATGACGCCGGTGACGAGCAGCCGCTTACCGGCCAACAGTCCGGACATTTCGCTCATTCCTCCGTACTATCTGAGTCAGTGGCCCATACCCAGGCCACCGTCGACCGGGATGACCGCGCCGGAAACGTAGCCGGCACCGTCGCCGGCCAGCCAGGCGACCACTGCGGCGACCTCGTCCGGGCTGGCCATCCGGCCCGCCGGGATCGACCTGAGGATCTCCGCCTTGCGCTCCGGCGACAGTCCGGCAGTCATGTCGGTCTCGATGAAGCCCGGCGCGACCACGTTGGCGGTTATGTTCCGGCCGCCCAACTCCCGGGTGATCGAACGGGCGACCCCGACCAGGCCCGCCTTGCTGGCCGCGTAGTTGACCTGACCCGCGCCGCCGGAGAGGCCGACCACCGAGGAGACAAAGATCATTCGGCCCCACCTGGCCCGCAGCATCTTCCCGGAGGCCCGCTTCGCGCACCGGTACGCGCCGGTCAAGTTGGTGTCCAACACCCGGGTGAACTGCTCCTCGGACATCCGCAGCAGCAGGGTGTCGTCGGTGATCCCGGCGTTGGCGACCAGCACCTCCACCGGCCCGAACTCGGCCTCGACGGCCGCGAAGGCGGCGTCGACCGACTCGGCGTCGGTGATGTCACACCGCACGCCGAACACGCCGTCGGGGGCCCCGCTGCCCCGGTGGGTGATCGCGACCCGGTCACCCTGCTTGGCGAAGGCCTGGGCGATGGCCAGGCCGATCCCGCGGTTGCCTCCGGTAACCAGCACAGTTCGTGACACGGTGCGTCCCCTCCAAAGATCGCTGCGGGTTGGAGACTAGGCGCTACCGCACGGTAATCACTAACCGTCGCACCTCGTGACGGCGCACCACCCGGGGGGCGACCTGCGGTCGACGCGGCCGGCGGTCGGCCGATCGGCCGAGTGTGTCCCGCCCCCGACGCCGGTGTACGCTCATCCCCGTTTGCGGGTCGCTCGGCGACCCGCCCGCCCGACCCCGACCGCAGGAGGTGATCGCTGTGCCAGATAGCGATCCTCCCAGTCGTGGCCGGGCCGATCACCAGCCACGCTGAGCACTGCTCCGCCTGAGCTGGCCCGCTCCCGCGTCATCCGCCCGCACATCACCGGCGTTCTCCGCCGGTCCGGCTGGGCTGGCGGTGCCACCGGAAGCTCCCGGTCACGACTTCGTGTGTGCGTTCTGATCCACTCTGCGGTCCGTCCCGCCCGGCCGCCGTCGCCACTCCGGAGCCTCCCATGAGCCGCTACGTCGCCCCGCTGGGCTTCACCCTCGCCGCCGTCTGGGTGGCCGTCCTCTTCGTCCTGGCCAGCGCCACCCACTGACCCTCCCCCGCGTTCAGAGCATTCGGGAGGACCAGAGCAGGCTGAGGGCACCGGCGCACAGCGCCAGCAGCAACGCCACTCCGGCGTACCACTGGGTGATCTCCCTCGGTTCGGTGCGGAACCCGACGGAGCTGCCCATGTCCTGGTACACCTGCTTCAGCTCGCTGACCGTGGTCGCCTCGTAGAAGTAGCCCTCGGTGGTTTCGGCCAGTTCCGCGAGGGCGAGTCGATCCACCGGCACTCGCTGCAACTGGCCGCCGATGTCGACGTGTCCGACATCGGTGCCGAAGGCGATCGTGGAGACCGGCACGTTCGCCGCCTGTGCCGCCGCGGCCGCCTCCTCCACCGCCCGACCGGCCGTCCGGTAGCCGTCGGACAGCAGCACGATCCGGGCCGGTGGGATCCCCGACGCGCCGTCGGCCGGCACCGATCGGATCGCCTCCAGGCAGGTGAAGACCGCCTCACCGGTCGCGGTCGCCTCGGCCAGCACCAGCCCGTCGATGGCGCCGGTCACCGCCGGGCGGTCCTTGGTCGGCGGCACCAGCACGTTGGCCGACTTGGCGAACGAGACCAGCCCGACGTTGTACGTCTCGGGCAGCTCCGCAACGAACTGCTTGGCCGCCTCCTGCGCCGCCTCCAGCCGGTTCGGGGGCACATCGTCCGCCTGCATGGACAACGACACGTCGATGGCCAACATAATCGTGGCCCGTTCCAGTGGCTCCCGGGTGTCCATCGCCGGCCGCGCCAGCGCACCCGTCAACACCAGAAGGGCCAGCAGGAACGCGGTGGCCGGCACGTGCCGACGCCAGCCCAGCCCCTTCGGCGCCACGGTACGCAACAGATCCACGTTGGTGAACCGCAACGCGTAGTCCCGGCGGCGCAGCTGCCGCCAGACGTACAGTGCGGCGAGGGCGAGCACCGGCAGCACGGCCAGCAGCCACCACGGTTGCAGCAGTCGAATCATCGTGTCGTCCCTCGGGTGCGGGCGTGCCGCTGCGCGGCCACGAAACGCACCATGTCCAGCAGCCAGTCTCGGTCCGTACGCAGGCGCAGGTGGGCGGCGCCCGCGGCGCGCATCGCGGCGGCGATCTCCGCCCGCTGCGCGGCCGCGGCCGCGGCGTAACGGTGCCGCAGGCTCGGATCGGCGGTCTGCACCTCGTGCAGTTCGCCGGTCTCCGGGTCGACCACCGGGAGCACTCCGACGTCGGGCAGCTCCAGCTCCCGGGGGTCGACCACCTCGATCGCCAGCACGTCGTGTCGCACCCGGAGCTTGCGCAGCGGACGCGCCCACTGCGCCGGCGGGGTGAGGAAATCGGAGATGACCACCGCGACGCCACGCCGTCGGGGCGGACGGTTGAGCATGTCGACCAGCGCACCGAGGTCACCCCGGCCCGCACGGATCTCGGTGCCCGCGATGGCGCGCAGCATGCCCTGTGCCTCCTTGCGCCCGGATCGGGCGGGCAGCCGGACCAACCGGCCCGGAGCGGCCACCGGCGGCACCCCCCGCCGGGCCCGTCGGGGGCCCGACGGTTCGCCGCCGCTGCCCACGACCGCCCCGATCCGGTTTCCGCCCCGCACGGTCAGGTGGGTGATCGCCGCCGCCGCCGCGACCACCACCTCCCGCTTGAGCCACCGGCCGGTGCCGAAGTCCAGGCTCGCCGACAGGTCCACCGCCAACCAGGTCTCCAGTTCCCGGTCCGCCACCGTACGCCGCACGTGGGGTGTGGTCGTGCGGGCGGTGACCGGCCAGTCCATCCGGCGTACGTCGTCGCCGGGGCGGTACTCCCGCGACTCACCCGCCTCGCTGCCCGGTCCGGGCAGCAGTCCCGCGTAGTCGCCCTGGAGCAACCCGTCGAGCTTGCGGGTGACCATCAGTTGCAGCCGGGCCAGTACCGCGCCGGAACGGTCGGTGGCCATGTCCGGTGGGCGGGCCGGATCTCCGGGTCGAGGGGTGGTCGAGGTCACGGCCGCGGCCCGGGCCACCCCGAGGTCGGGGCCACGGCACCGGGCGGCGGCGTGGCCTGTTGCCGGGGCGCCACCGACGGCAACGGGATGGTCGACATCACCCGGTGCACCACGTGGTCGGCCGGCACGTCGTCGGCGAGCGCGTCGTAACTGAGCACCAGCCGGTGCCGCAGGATATCCGGCGCGATGTCCTGCACGTCCTGTGGCAGGGCGTAGTCGCGTCCGCGCAGCAGCGCCAGCGCCCGGGTCGCCCGGACCAGCCCGAGCGAGGCACGTGGGCTGGCACCGTACTGGATCAGTTGCGCCACGTCGGGCATGCCGTGTTCGGCCGGCGTACGGGTGGCCAGCACCAGCCGGACCGCGTAGTCGACCAGCGCGTTGTGCACGAACACCTGGTCGGCCTTGTGCTGCAGGGCGATCAGGTCGGCGGTGTCGAACACGGCGGTCGGCTCGGGTGGGGCCACCCCCATCCGGTAGACGATCTCCCGTTCCTCGGCGTCGGTCGGGTACCCCACGATGATTTTCATCAGGAAGCGGTCCCGCTGTGCCTCCGGCAACGGATAGACCCCCTCCTGCTCGATCGGGTTCTGGGTCGCCATCACCAGGAACGGGTTGGGCACCCGGTGGGTCTCACCGCCGATGGAGACCTGCCGTTCGCTCATCACCTCCAGCAACGCCGACTGCACCTTGGCCGGCGCCCGGTTGATCTCGTCGGCGAGCAGGAAGTTGACGAAGACGGGGCCCAGCTCCACGTCGAACTTCTCGCTGGACTGGCGGTAGATGCGGGTACCCATGATGTCGGCCGGCACCAGGTCCGGGGTGAACTGCACCCGGGCGAACGACCCGCCGACCACCTCGGCGAGGGTTTCGACCGCGAGGGTCTTGGCCACCCCGGGCACGCCCTCCAGCAGGCAGTGGCCCCGGGCGAGCAGCGCGACGAACATCCGCTCGATCATCAGGTCCTGCCCGACGATCACCTTTTTGATCTCGAACAGCGCCCGCTCCAGCAGGGTGGCGTCCTGCGCCGGGGTGGTCAGCGGCGCAGCCGCCTGCGGTTGCGTGCCGTTCGGCGTCGGGGCCTCGGGCGTGGTCGGCTGGGCCACTGGTCCTCCACAGCGTGATCGGTCGTCGCGGCGTGTGCGGTACCAAGCCTCGCATGCCCGGCTGAGGACCGACGGAGGGAGCGACCGAATTCCGCCACGCCGTCCCGCGACCGGCGAATCGCCGATCGCCGGTGGACAGAAACTCCCCCCGCGTGTGTACCATTCATCCGTCGCCGGGCGGCTTCCCCCGTGGCCGCCCGGCGCTCACTCTTTCGCCGGTCGCCATAGACTGGCCGAGATGAACGACCCTGACACCATCGCCGAGGCCCCGATCTGTTCGGCCCGCGGGTGTCGTGCCCCGGCCGCCTGGTCACTGCGCTGGAACAATCCTCGCCTGCACCGGCCTGAGCGGCGCAAGACGTGGCTCGCCTGCGACACCCACCGCTCGACTCTCGGCGATTTTCTCGCCGCGCGCGGCTTCCTGCGTGAGGTCACCCCGCTGGCCGAATCGCCTACGCTCGAACAGTGGACGCGTACAACGGAACCGCAGTCGCCGTCGGAAAGCTGGTCCGGTGAGCGCGAGGAGTGAGCTTGCGAGCCCCGCAGTCGCGAACGGAAAGCTGGTCCGGTGAGCGATGACGTACCCGGCGGCCCGCCGCCGACACCGTCGACCGTGCCGAGCGGCCCGCTCGAACCGTGGCCGGACACCGTCCGGTGGCAGGCGATCTCGACAGATCTGATCTGGGTGGAGCTGTTGCGTCTGATCGCCGGGGTGGCCGTCGTCTCGACCGTACTCGGCGTCGGCTGGGCGCTCACCGACTCGTGGCCGTTCGGCGTGGCGCTCGCCGGGGTCCTACTGTTCGCCGCCTGGCGGGCGGTGACCATCGTCCGGGCGGTACGCGCCTGGGGCTACGCCGAACGCGAGGACGACCTGCTGGTCCGGCACGGGCTGCTGGTCCGCCGACTGTCGATCGTCCCGTACTCCCGGATGCAGTTCGTCGACGTCAGCGCCGGGCCGCTGGAGCGCGCGTTCGACCTGGCCACCGTGCAGTTGCACACCGCTGCCGCAGCGAGCGACGCCCGGGTGCCCGGCCTGCGGCCGGCGGAGGCGTCCCGGCTGCGTGACCGACTCACCGCGCTCGGCGAGGACCGGGCGGAAGGGCTTTGAGCGGCCCCGCCGCCCCGGGCCCGGAGCACGTCCCGCCCGCTCCGGACCACGTCCCGCCAGCCCTGGATCACCTGACGGCCGCTCCGGACCCGCACCCAGCTGCGCCCGCCCTCGGCGCCACCACGCCCGCGCCCGCGGACGTACCGCCGTCACCACCGCACCCGCCCGGTGGCTGGCCCGGACCGCCGCCGGACGCCATGCTGTCGCGGCAGCGCCTGCACCCGCTGAGTCCGGCCCTGCACGGCGCGAAGTCCCTGGTGGTGGTCATCGCCGGGCTGTCCTGGTCGACGCTGTCCCGGGTTGGGTTCGGCTGGTTCGTGGCGATGGTGATCGTGCTCGCCCTCGGCGCGAGCGTGCTGGCCGTGGTCAGCTGGTACAACACCGGGTACCAGATCGTCGGCCGGGAGCTGCGCATCCACGAGGGGCTGCTGTGGCGACGGACCCGGGCGATCCCGCTGGAACGGCTCCAGGCCGTCGAGGTGGTCCGGCCGCTGCTCGCCCAGCTCACCGGTCTGGCGGAGCTGCGACTTGAGGTGGTCGGCGGCGGCAAGACGGAGGCGCCGCTCGCCTTTCTCAGTGTCGCCGAGGCGGCGGTGCTGCGGCAGCGCCTGCTGGCCCTGGCCGGCCACCCCGCGGCCTCGGCCCCGGCCGGCGTCACGCAGGCGCAGCACGCGGCACCGGCCGGAGACGAACCGTCCGGGCCGCCCGGCCGGCTGTTGCACGCGGTACGCAACCGGGACCTGTTGATCAGCCAACTGCTGACCCCGCAGGCGTTCCTGCTGCCGTTCGGTGTGGCCTTCGTGGCGACGCAGTTCCTGTCCGAGGGTTCCTGGTCCTTCGTCGCGGTAGCGAGCACGCTCACCGCGATGGCGGGCGTACTGCTGCAACCCGTCCGACGGGTGCTCGACGACTGGCGGTTCCAGCTGTCCCGTGACGACGACCGGCTGCGGATCCGCAACGGCCTGCTGGAGACCAGGGTGCAGACCGTTCCGCTGCACCGGGTGCAGACCGTGGGAGTGACCTGGCCGCTGCTGTGGCGGTTCAAGGGCTGGCTACGCCTGCGCCTCGAGGTTGCCGGCTACGCCGCGGGCGAGCTCGACGGACGCAACCGGCCGGACCGGCTGCTCCCCGTCGGTGACCAGCCGACCGGCGAGGCAGTCGTTGCCGAGGTGCTGCCGGGTGTCGCGCTGTCGTCACTGCCGCTGAGCCGGCCGCCGACCCGGGCCCGCTGGGTCAACCCGCTGAGCCGCCAGGTCCTCGGCGCCGGCCTGACCGAGCAGGTTTTCGTCGTACGCTCCGGCCTGCTCACCCGTCGGCTGACGATCGTGCCCTACGCCCGCTTTCAGAGCGTGCGGGTGGTGCGGGGGCCGGTGCAGCGCCTACTCGGGCTGGCGACCGTACACGTCGACACCGCCGGCGGCTCCGGCGCGGCGGCGGTGGACCGGGACGTCGCGGATGCCTGGGCGCTGGCGGCGGAGCTGACCGTCCGGTCCGAGCTCGCCCGACGTACGACCTGACCCCGGCCGGTGCCGGGATCAGCGGACGGCGGGAATTTCGGGCGGCTCGGCGGGGGCCGGCTCGGCGGGGGCCGGGCGAGTCTTCCGCCGGGCCCACCAGCGTTCGGCAAGGCCGACGAAGAGGAAGGCCATCCCGACGTACGCCCAACCGACGAACACGTCGATCACGTAGTGCTCGCCGCTGTAGACCAGCGTGAAGGTCATCGCCAGCGGGTACGCCAGCAGCAGCGGCCACCAGCGGCGCCGGACGCTGCGTAGGAAGAACAGCACCACGAAGAGCGCGAAGGCGGTGTGCAGCGACGGCATCGCGGCCACCGGATTCGAGGCCAACTGCCCGGCGTTGAGCAGGTTGCCGGCGCCGTGCATGCCGAACGCCTTCCAGCCCCGGGTGGAGATCCGGGCGACCTCCTCGATCAGGCCGTTCTGCGCCGCCCACCACGGTGGCGCGGCCGGGTAGAGGAAGTAGGTGACCAGGCCGGTGGCGCAGAGGAACGCCCACCGCCGCATGAACGCCGCCCACTGGCTGCGCTCGCGCATCCAGAGCACCGCGGCGGCGGCCAGCGCGGCCACGAAGTGCGAGAAGTACACCCAGCTGGCGAGGACGTCCCACCACCGCACCTCGGGCTGGTAGAAGTGCTGCTGGAGCCAGACCGTCGGTACCTGGCCGTCCATCGCCCAGCCGAACATCAGCCGGTCCGCCAGGATCAGCTCGTATGCGTGCGGGACCGTACCGTCGTGGTAGGCGAAGCCACGGGAAAGGTTGTAGGCGACCAGTAGCAGCACCACCGGCACCCAGTCGCGGGCGAAACGCAGGTGGCTGCGCCACGGCCGTGCGGAGTTCCAGGCGATGGTCCCGGCCCAGATCCAGAAGAATGCGTAGACCGGGTCGGTGGGTAGGCCGATGATGAGCCAGCCCGCGACGAAGGCGACGCCCCACACCGACATGGCGACCACCCGCCGGCGACCGCCGTCGGGCGTGGCGGTCGGCTCGGTCGGGGCCGGGGACTGGGGATCGGTCATGGCAGACATCGCGGACAAGGTTAACGGCGCATCAAGCCCATGGAGGGAAGGGGCCCCGCCTACCGCCTCACGTATAGGAAGGGCCCCTGTCTGAACCCGGCCCGCGCACCCCCCGGCCCGGTTCGAGCACCTACGCTGTGGCCATGCAGGAGCAGCCGGATCGTGCCCTGACGCCGGGCTTGACCGCCCGGGTCGAGTTGACCGTCACCGACGCCGACACCGCCCAGGCGGTCGGCTCCGGCGACGTACCGGTGCTCGGCACCCCTCGGGTGGTCGCGCTGGCCGAGGCGGCATCCGTGGCGGCGACCGCCCGGCACCTGCCCACCGGGTCGACCACCGTGGGCAGCCGGGTCGAGCTGGATCACCGGGCCGCGACGCCGGTCGGCCGGACGGTGGCGGCACAGGCCCGGCTGACCACCGTCGACCGGCGCCGGCTGGTGTTCGAGATCACCGTCACCGAGGGCGGGCAGACCGTGGCCGAAGGCCGGGTGGAGCGGATCCTGGTCGACCGGCACCGGTTCGTCGAGCGTGCCGGCCAGCCGTCATGACCGGCCGTTTCGTCGAGGTCTCCGACCGGGTGCTTGTGCTGCGCGAGCCGCTGCTCGCGGTCAACGTCACCCTGGTGCTGGGCGACGGCGCCGCGCTGCTGGTCGACACGCTCTCCACCGCCGGACAGGCCACCAAGCTGGCCGCCGCCGTGCGCGCGGTCACCGGCGATCCGCTGACGCTGGTGAACACCCACCACCATTTCGATCACTGCTTCGGCAACGCCACGCTCGCCGGCGCCCAGGCCCGCCCGATCTGGGCGCACGAACTGGCCGCCGCCGCGATCCGCGACGAACCCGACCGGTTACGCCAGGAGGCGTACGCGGAGCTGCACGACGGTCATCCGGAACTCGCCGCCGAGCTGGCCGAGACCGCCCTGCTCGCACCCACTCACACCGTGCACACCGAGGCCACCCTCGACGTCGGTGGCCGGCGGGTGGTGCTGCGCCACCCGGGCCGGGGCCACACCGACGCCGACCTCGTGGTGCGGGTACCGGATGTCGATTTGCTGGTCGCCGGTGACCTGGTCGAGCAGTCCGGCCCGCCGGCGTTCGAGGATTCCTACCCGTTGCAGTGGCCCGACGCGCTGGCCGAGCTGCTGAGATGGACCTCGCCGGCGACCGTGGTGGTGCCCGGGCACGGTGAACCGGTCGACGCGGAGTTCGTCCGGGCACAGCATGCCCAACTGGTCGAGTTGGCCTGGCTGATCCGGGCCGGGCACACCGGCAGCGCCCCACCGGAGCGGGTCGCGGCTGACGCTCCGTTCCCGGCCCGGCAGGCACTGATCGCCGCCCGCCGCGGCTACGCCGAGCTGGACGGCACCGCCTGAGCAGACGCCCTGGTCGTCAACCACCGAACCTCTGGCGTACCTCGGCGTGGGTGGGCATGGCAACCGCACCACCGGGGCGCTCACAGACCAGCCCGGCGACCCGCAACGCGAAGGCGACACGGTCGCGCCAACCAGCCGGTTCCAGCGGCTCACCGCCGGTCAGCAGGTCGGCGACGAGGGCAGCCATCACCGAGTCGCCCGCGCCCGTGGCGTCGACGGCTTCGACCTTCGGTGCCGGTACGCGTACCGGATCGGTGCCGGCGGCGGCGACCAGCGCACCCGCGGCACCCAGGGTGAGCACGACGGTTGCCGCGCCCAGCTCGCGCAGGTACACCGCAACCGACTCGACCGGCTCACCGGGATACAGCAGCTCAGCGTCGGCGGCGCTGAGCTTCACCAGGTGCGCGCCGGCGGCGAACTCGGCGACCACCGCCCGCAACCCGGACAGCGCCGCCGCGCCGTCCAGCAGCCGGGGGCGGACGTTGGGGTCGAAGACCCGCAGGCCACGCGTCAGGGACCAGGCCCTACGGGCGGCGGCCAACGTAGCCGGCGACAGCAGCACGATCGAGCCACAGTAGACCACGTCGGCCTCATCGATCAACGAGACGTCGACCTGGTCGGGGTCGAGCATCGAGTAGGAGGGCGGTTCGCCGTAGAAGCGGAAGTCCGGCTCCGCCCCGGCTAAGGTGGCCACGGCCAGCGTCGTCGGTGCCGCCACGGTCACCGCTCCGACCAGACCCACCTGCTCGACGGTCAGAAAGTCGCGGATCCGGTCGGCCAGCACGTCGTCACCGAACGACCCGACGAACTGCACCGCCCCACCGAGCCGGGCGATCCCGACGGCGACGTTCAGCGGGCCACCGCCGATCGCCTGCCGATAGACCGGCACGCCGGCACACTCGGTGTCCAGCAGGTCGACGAGCGCCTCGCCGAGCACCACCGCGTATCCCATCGTCGGGTCCTTCCGTCAGCGTCCGTGTTGCCCAGGCTGGCACAGCGGTGCGTGCCGGGCGTGGAAGCCACGGTATTGGCGGGCCGAGGCCGACCCGACGCCGGGGCCGTTCAGACGCATCGACAGTCGACTATTGCGCCGACGCGTCTGACATGCTGAGATGGTGGTGCCGGGTGGCGCGGGGCTGCGCGTCACCGGCGCCGGGTTCATATCACGCGAGGGCTTTCATTCGCGTCGTCAGATCGCTGGCGGCACCGTGCCGGTCGGGCCATCCTTCCCGTCCGCAGGCCGCCGTATCGTCGCATTCGCCCTCAGCAGCGAGGCGGCCCTCCCGCCTCCTCGCGCTTCCAGCGGAGCACACCCACTCGATGTGCTCCGCGAGTCAGGAGAACCCGTGCACCGACCTCGTCTGGCCGCGCTGCTGACCGCGGCCGTCACCCTCGTCGCGGGCGCGGTCGCGTTGACCGCCAACCCCGACCCGGCCGCCGCGCACGGCGCGGCGATGACGCCGGGCGCCCGAACCTTCCTCTGCTGGAAGGACGGACTGTCCCCCACCGGCGAGATCCGGCCACAGAATCCGGCCTGTGCCGCCGCGGTCGCCCAGAGCGGCCCCAACTCGCTCTACAACTGGTTCAGCGTGCTGCGCTCCGACGCCGGTGGTCGGACCACCGGTTTCATCCCCGACGGCCAGCTGTGCAGCGGTGGCGCCACCGGCTTCCGTGGGTTCGACCTGGCCCGCAACGACTGGCCGTTGACCCACCTCACGGCCGGCCGGTCCATCGAGTTCAAGTACAGCAACTGGGCCCACCACCCGGGCACGTTCTACTTCTACGTGACCAAGAACAGCTGGAGCCCGACCCGGGCGCTGGCCTGGAGCGACCTGGAGACTCAGCCGTTCCTGACGGTGACCAACCCACCGCAGCGCGGCGCGGTCGGCACCAACGACGGCCACTACTACTTCACCGGCAACCTGCCATCCAACAAGAGCGGCCGGCACATCATCTACTCTCGGTGGGTCCGCTCGGACAGCCAGGAGAACTTCTTCGGCTGCTCCGATGTGACCTTCGACGGCGGTAACGGCGAGGTCACCGGCATCGGCTCGGACGGTACCACCCCGCCGCCGAACCCGACCACCCCGCCGCCGAGCCCGACCACGCCCCCGCCGAACCCGACCACCCCGCCGCCGGGGCACAGCGGTGACTGCATGGCCATCTACCGGATCACCAGCACCTGGTCCGGCGGCTTCCAGGGCGAGGTCGAGATCACGAACCACGGCAGTACGCCGTTCAACGGCTGGACGGCGAGCTGGACCTGGCCGAGTGGTCAACAGATCAACCAGATCTGGAACGCGACCCAGACCACGTCCGGATCGTCGGTGACAGTGCGCAACGTGTCGTACAACGGCAACGTCGGCGTCGAGGCCAGTACGACGTTCGGCTTCCTCGGCAGCACCACGGGCACCAACAGCCTGCCCACGGTCACCTGCGCCCGCAGCTGACCCGTACCAGCTGTTAAAAGGGGCCCCCTACTGTGCCTCAGGCGGTAGCAGGGGGCCCCTCCTTACGGCTCAGCGCACCATTGAACCAACGACGGGCTTGGTGAGCAGGGCGGACTGGTTGCGCTGGATGCCCGGGTCCAGCGTCTTGGCGACGAAGATCGCATGCCAGATGCAGAAGATCAGCACCGTCCACACCTTGCGGGAGTGGTCGAACTCCTCACGCTTGTGCTCCTCGAGCAGACGCAGCGCGTAGGACAGGTCGAGCAGGTCGCCCGCGCCGGAGGTGCTCAGCACGTGTCGGGCCCACTCGTACATCTCACCTCGCAGCCAGACCCGGGTCGGGGTCGGGAAGCCGAGCTTCTTGCGGTTGACGATGGCCGGCGGCACCACGCCCTGCAACGCCTGGCGCATGGCGTACTTGGTGGCGTCGGAGCGGGGCGGCAGCTTCAACTCCACCGGGATCTTCGCCGCCACCTCGAACACGTCACGGTCCAGGAAGGGCACCCGCACCTCCAGCGAGTGCGCCATGGAGATCCGGTCGGCCTTGACCAGGATGTCACCGCGCAGCCAGGTGTACAGGTCGACGTACTGCATTCTGGTGACGTCGTCCAGTTCGGTGCACTCGGCGTAGATCGGTGCGGTCACGTCGGTGTAGCGCACCGAGGGGTCGTAGCGGCGCAGCAGGTGCTGCTTCTCCTCCTCGGTGAACATCCGCGCGTTGCCGTAGTAACGTTCCTCGATCGGGGTGGTGCCGCGCTCCAGGAAGCTCTTGCCCTTGACTCCCTGCGGGATCGCCTTGGACACCGCCCGCAGACCCTTCTGGACACCGTCGGGCAGCCCGTTGACCCCGCTGAGTGAGAGCGGCTCCCGGTAGATCGTGTAACCGCCGAAGAACTCGTCGGCTCCCTCACCGGAGAGCACCACGGTCACGTGCTCGGCAGCCTTCTTGGCGACGAAGTAGAGCGGTACCAGGGCAGGATCGGCGACCGGGTCGTCCAGATGCCAGACGATCTTCGGCAATGCGTCGATCATGTCCTCTGGCCCGATCTTCGTCGGGATGGTGGTCACGTCGAGGTGGCGAGCCGACTCCTGGGCGACGTCGATCTCCGAGTATCCCGGCACGTCGTAGCCGACGGTGAAGGTCAGGATGTTCGGGTTGAACTCGCGGGCCAGCGCCACCACCGCGGTGGAGTCGATTCCGCTGGACAGGAACGAACCGACTGGCACGTCCGAGCGCATGTGCATGCGTACGCTCTCGCGCAGCGTCTCCCGGATCTCGTGGTAGAGCTTCTGCTCGTCGGGGACCGGGGCCGGCCGGAACACCGGGCGGTACCAGCGCCGCACCTCGATCCGCCCGCCCGGCGTCCAGGTGAGGTACTCCCCCGACCCGATCCGACTGATCCCCCTGTGCAGGGTGCCCGGCTCTGGGACGTACTGCAGGGTCAGGTAGTGGCTAAGACTCGCCGGGTCGACCCCGGCGTCCCCTTCATAGGCGGACTGCGCGAAGGGCAGCAGGGCCTTCTTCTCCGAGGCGAGGTAGAGCCCGTCGGCGGTCTGAAGGTAGTGCAGCGGCTTGATGCCGTAGTAGTCGCGGGCGCCGAAGGCGCGGCGCTCCTGGCGGTCCCAGATGACGAAGGCGAACATGCCACGCAGCCGAGCGAGCACCTGCTCGCCCCAGTAGTGGAAGCCCGCGACGATCACCTCGCCGTCACCGTTGGTGGCGAACCGGGCCCCGTGCTCGCGAATCAGCTCCTCGCGCAGCTCGATGTAGTTGTAGATCTCGCCGTTGAAGGTCAGCAGGTAGCGACCGCCGGCGTAGGGCAGCGGCTCGTGGCTGAGCGCCACGTCGATGATCGCCAGCCGCTTGTGGGCGAACACGCCGTCCGCGTACCGGCCGGAGGCGTCCCCGACCACCTCGACGCCGGTCTCGTCCGGGCCGCGGTGGTGCAAACATTCCAACGCCCCGGCGATGTTGTCGCGGTGGGCGGCGGCATCACCGCGCGCACTGAAGAAAGCCAGGAGTCCGCACATGGTCGTCATCTTTCCACGCGCCCGGATGAGGTGTCGCGGCACTGCCGGCCTCTTCGCGGCGGCATCCGCCAGCTCAACCCGAGGCCGGTTCGCGGTACCGTCGGGACCTGCAATGAGGCGAAGGGAGCGGGCCATGACCGAGGAACGCGCCGACGGAGATCCGGCCGACGGCACGGAGTCACACGATCCGGAGTTCCCACCGGCGTTCCTGTCCTTCATGCGGCAGGGCTGGCGGGACGGCGCCCTGCTGGTCGGGCCACGACCGGAGGTGCCGAACTACGCCAAGCGCCGGGCCGCCCTCTCGGCGGCCTTCCCGGGCGAGACGTTGGTGATCCCCACCGGCGGGGAGAAGGTGCGCGCCAACGACACCGAGTACCGGTTCCGCCCGGGCAGCGACTTCGTCTACCTGACCGGGGACCACGACCCGGACGGGGTTCTGGTACTGCGGCCCAACGGCTCCGGGCACGACGCCACCGTGTACATGCGGCCCCGCTCGTCGCGCGAGACCGACGAGTTCTTCCGCAGCCGCCACGGTGAGCTGTGGGTGGGCCGGCGGCACACCCTGGCCGAGAAGTCGACCGAGTTGGGTCTGCCCACGGCCGACCTGGTCGGGTTGGACACGGCCTTGGCCGATCTGGCTCCCGGGCGTACCCGGGTGCTGCGCGGGTTCGACGCCCAGGTGGACGCGGCCGTACGTCGCTGGGACGGGCCCCGCGAGGAGGGGCAGCCGGCCCGCGACAGCGAGCTGGCGATCGCCGTGGCGGAGCTGAAGCTGGTCAAGGACGAGTGGGAGATCGCCCAGCTCCAGGACGCGGTCGACGCGACGGTTCGCGGCTTCGAGGACGTGGCCCGGGCGTTGCCGGCCGATCGGGGCGTCTCGGAGCGGCTGCTGGAGGGGATCTTCGCGCTGCGTGCCCGACACGACGGCAACGACGTCGGCTACGGCTCGATCGTCGGCGCCGGTGAGCACGCCACGATCCTGCACTGGGTACACAATCACGGTGTCACCAGGCCGGGTGAGCTGCTGCTGATGGACATGGGAGTGGAGGGACATCACCTCTACACCGCGGACGTGACCCGGGTGCTGCCGGTCGACGGGCGGTTCACGCCATTGCAGCGCCAGGTCTACGACGTCGTGTACGCCTCACAGCAGGCCGGCATCGACGCCGTCAAGCCGGGAGTGCAGTTCCGCGACGTCCACCTGACCTGCATGCGGGTGCTCGCCGAGGGGCTGGCCGACCTGGGTCTGCTGCCGGTGAGCGTGGACGAGGCGATGGACGAGAAGTCCACGGTCTACCGCCGCTGGACGCTGCACGGCTTCGGGCACATGCTCGGCATCGACGTGCACGACTGCTCGAACGCCCGCCGGGAAACCTACCGCGACGGCGAGCTGGACGAGGGGTATGTGCTCACCGTGGAACCGGGGCTGTACTTCCAGCCGGAGGACGAGCTGGTCCCCGAGGAGCTGCGCGGCATCGGCATCCGGATCGAGGACGACGTCCTGGTCACGAATGCCGGGGCGGTGAACCTGTCGGCGGGCCTGCCCCGCCGGGCCGACGAGGTGGAGACCTGGCTGGCCGAGCAGCGCGAGGCGGGGCCCCGCCTGCCCGGCTGACCCGACGACCCGACCGATCTGGGCGGGCTCTCCTGGTACCGGCGCCGCGGCGTCGCACCGGAAGGGAGCCCGCCCTTCGCTGTCCCGGTTCACGGGTTTACGGGCCGCTCGGCCCGTTCCGACAGCCCACCGACATCCTGCGGCGTGACGACCGATACACACCGAATACGGAGTTGTTTCGCATACGTCCCCCTAGTGAGGATCCTTCTAATACGGTGTTCATCAGGGGCTACAACCCATTTGTAGCGGCTCACACGGGTTCGTGTCGTGTGGGCAGTCTGGGAGCAGGAAAGGTTGGAAGGCTCTGATGTCTGATGACGTGATCACCTCCTACGGTGGGCCACCCCCGGCACCACCACCAGGAAACCGACGACGCAAACTCTGGATGGCCGCCGGGGTCGCCGGACTGACCGGCGTCGTCGGCCTGGCCGCGCTGGGCGGCATCACCGCCCGCGATCAGAGGTCCGGCGACCAGGACCGCGCCTCGGACACGCAACCCGCGGCCGTGCCGAAGCAGGACACCGACGGCGACCCGGCCAGGACCGGCGAGGACGTGAATGCCAGCGGCACCGGGTGGAAGGGCTCGGGTGACCGCCCCGGCGCCACGCAACCCGGACGACCGGTGCCCTGCGACAGCGACGAGCTGATCCAGGCCATCGAGCACGCCAACAACAACCACGGCGGCACGCTGGAGTTGGCCAAGCGTTGCACCTACGAGCTGACCCGCTCCGACGCGGGCGACGGCACCGGGCCCAACGGCCTGCCGGTGATCACGCAGGCGATCGTCCTCACCGGCCACGAGACGAAGATCGTCCGGGCGGCGAACGCCGACCCGTTCCGGATCCTCAACGTCGGCCGTAACGGTCACCTGACCCTGAAGAACGTGATCGTCAAGGGCGGGCTCACCACAGCCGACCTGATCGGCACACCGCCGGCGCCGGTCGAGCTGTCCGGCCGCCCGACCGCCACCAGGGCCGCCGCACCCGAAGCCGCCGCACCCAAGGCGGCGACGACCGCGCGGGCCGTGGCGGCTCCCGCGCCCGGTGTGAGCGGGGTGAGCACTCTGGTCGACGCCGGACCCGCCGACGGCGCCGGCATCCTCGTCCAGCGGGGCGGGCACGCCGACCTCGAGCATGCCGAGTTCGTGCTGCACCACGCCGGCGGCAACGGCGGCGCGATCGCCAACTACGGAACCGCCCGGCTCGCGCACGGCCTCGTCGAGGCCAGCAGCGCCGGTGAGGTGGGTGGCGGCGTGTTCAACGCCAGTGTGCTCAGGGTCGAGGAGTCGAAGATCACCGGAAACAGCGCCGGCGCCGGTGGCGGCGTCGGCAACGGCGTGCCCAGCCTCGACGGCTCCGGAGGGGGTGGCACCTTCTGGGCCTGGAAGAGCACGATCAGCCACAACCGGGCCACCGGCACCGCGGGCGGCGTGCTGAACTACCGGGGCACCACCACGCTGGCCCAGAGCGAGGTGCACGACAACCACTCCGGTCAGGACGGCGGCGGCCTGGTCTCGGTCGGCGACGGGCAACTCGCGCTGGAGCAGGTGCGGGTGGCCGGCAACACCGCCGACTACACCGCCGGCGGTGTGGCGGTCGGCGTGGGCAGCACCGCCGTGATCGAGCGCAGCACGATCAAGGATAACGTCGCCGAGCAGTCGGGCGGCGGGCTGGCGACGTTCGGCGGCACGACCGTCCTGCGGGACAGCAAGGTCGTCGCCAACCGCGTGGTCGGGCTGGCCTCTGTGGGCGGCGGCATCTTCAGTGACGGGGGCCAGGTCCGGCTGGAGCGGTCAAAGGTCGCGGACAACTTCTCGGTGCTGCCGCCTGGTGGCATCTACACCGACAACGAGGGTGTGGAGATCGACCGCGACTCCGCCGTCACCGGCAACCGGCCGACCAACTGCCTCGGCAGTCCGGTCGTGCCGGAACGCTGCTTCGGCTGAGCACCCCACGCCACGCACGTGAAACCGACAGCACGACCACATAACAGGGGCTCCTCCGCCATGCGGGGGAGCCCCGGTCGCGCGGCGGCCGGCCGCCTGGTGGCGGCACCGACCCGGGCAGCCGCGGCCCTGGGTCCGGAGATGGCGCTACGACGGGCACCCGGGCATGCCGACGACGATGCCGTCCGGTCCGGGTCGACAGCGGGTCCGTCGCCTGCCCGGGAAGACCTGCCCGGTTGCGTCACTCGACGCCCTCCGGCACCGGTCGCGGCGACCAGCCCCTTATGCGGGGTTATTTCGGATATGAGCCCGAAGCGAGGAACACTCTCATACGGTGCATGTGGGAGCTACAACCGATTTGTAGCAGGGGAAGCTCACCCGCGTGTGACGACCCTGTCTGGTACGACGAGAGGGCAGAGAGCTCCGATGTCCAACTACCAAGCTAAAAACAACGCCGCGGAGCCGGAGGTGGCGCCGAAGCGGCGTCGCAAGTTCTGGATCGCCAGCGGCGTCGCCGGTCTCACCGGCGTGGTCAGCATCGCCGCCGTCGGTATCGCCACCGGCGCCGGCGCGGTCGGCACCGACAGTCTCCGCTGGTCCACCGCCCAGCAGGTCAGCAAGGACGGCGACCAGGGCACGGTGGCCCCTGAGGAGCACGAGGGCAAGAAGGACGACCGTCGCGACGACAACAGGGAAGACCGCCGCGACGACAAGGAGGAACACGGCAAGGAGGTGCCCTGCAACTCCGACAAGCTGATCCAGGCGCTCGTCTTCGCCAACGAGAACCACGGCGGCGTGCTGAACCTGGCCAAGGGGTGCACCTACACGCTGACCCGCTCCGACGCGGGCGACGGCAGCGGCCCCAACGGCCTACCCGTGATCACGGAGAACGTCGTACTCAAGGGGCACGACACCAAGATCGTCCGTGAGGCCACAGGCTACGACTTCCGAATCCTCAACGTGGGTCGCGGCGGCAACCTCACCGTCAAGGGGCTGACCATCAAGGGTGGCCAGACCGCTCCCTTCGCCGTCAACGCGGCGGCTGCGGAAACCCCGGAAGCCGTATGGTCACGCTTCTCCAACTCGGTCGAGGCGACCGAGGCGGCCGAGGCGAAGCAGGCGTACCTGCCGCTGCTGCAGGCCGAGCCGAAGGGCATCGCGGTCAAGGCCAAGGCCGCCCAGGCCGCCGACGACGTCTCGGTGCTGGCCGAGCCGGCGGCGAACGACGGCGGGGGCGTGCTCGTCCAGCCGGGCGGCACCGCCTCGTTCGAGGAGACGCACATCGTCGCCAACCAGGCCGGCGGCGTCGGGGGTGGCCTGGCCAACTTCGGCAAGGCCAGCCTCTACCACACCACCGTTGCCGACAACACCGCCTTCCTCTACGGCGGTGGCATCTTCAACGCGGGCGTGCTGCGGGTGGCCGAGTCGAAGGTCGTCAACAACGACGCCATCATCGGCGGCGGCGGCATCGCCAACGGTGCCGCGTTCATCTTCCGTCGGGACATCGACGGCGGCACCAGCTGGATCGAGAAGGCCGAGATCACCGGCAACGAGGTGCTCGGTTTCGGCGGCGGCCTGCTCGACATCGACGGCGACACGACGGTGAAGCACTCGAAGATCACAAGCAACACGGCGGTCCTGGCCGGTGCCGGGGTGACCGCGGCGGGCGACGACAGCACGGTCGAATTGGCACACGTCGAGGTCGCCAAGAACACCACGGTGGGCGTCGGCGGCGGCATCGCGCTCGGCTTCCGCGCCATCGCCAACGTCGAGGAAACCAAAATCGTCGAGAACAAGGCTGGCTTCTTCGGTGCCGGCGTGTTCAACGTCTCCGGTGCGGCCACCTTCCGCAAGAGCGAGATCAGCGGCAACCGGGCCGTCGGTCCGCTGGGTGTCGGCGGCGGCATCTTCACCGTCGCCGGTGTAATCGACCTTGAGAAGACCCGGGTGGCGCACAATTTCGCCACCCTCGCCCCGGGCGGCGTGTTCAGCTTCATCGGGGTCGTCAACGTGGACGACGAGTCGGCCATCACGGCCAACAAGCCGACCAACTGCACCGGGACGTTCACCGCCATCACGAACTGCTTCGGCTGATCACCTGACGGGCGGCCACCTGGCCGCCCGTCAGGTCAACTCGGGCCGGCCCCCTTCCGCAACCGCGGGAGAGGGCCGGTTCGCCGGTACGCCTACCGCTGCACGAAGACCGCCACACTGCGCCCGGGCACGGTGAAGGTGCCGCTGGACCTGGCGAAGGAGGCGGTACGCAGCACCGGATCGGCCGAGGTACGCAGCACCGGATGCAGCGTGACGTCGGCACCACGCAGCCCGGCGACCCGTTGGGTGGCGGTCTGCGGGGTGGCGTTGAAGACCACCGTCACCGACTTCCACGCCCCGCCGAGGCGGCCGGCGTCGAGGGTCATGGTCAGCACCCCCGGCGTCTCGTCCCGGCCCGACAACGGGAAGGCGACCCGCCGCTGCACCTCTCGCCCGGTGGGCAGCCCGAACACCGGCGAGGACGCCCGGATCTTCAAAAGCTCGGCGTACCGGGCGTCGGCCAACTCGACCGCCGCGCAGTCCGCCACCAGCGCCGGGTCGGCCAGCAGCGGCTTCGCGTACGGCCACTTGGCCTCGTTGTCCTCGGCCGGCGGCAACCCGACACCGAAGCCGTTGCCCTGCGCGCAGTCCCAGCGGATCTGGTTGAACCAGTCCCCCGAGTTGTACGAGTTGCGGTCCAGCGACTTTGACCGCAGCCGCTCGGTGCCGGTGGTGACGAAGCCGGCACCCTGGCTCATCACCACCGTGCTCAGGGCCAGCACCTGCATCCGGGCCCGGTCCGTCACCGAGGTGTCCTGCGGCAGCTTGTACGCCAGCGCGTCGTACAGGAGCTCGTTGTCGTGCGCGTCGACGTAGGTGATCGACTCCCCCGGCGCGTCGGTGTAGCCGGCCGGCGAGCCGTTGTAGTCGACCTGCGCGCCGGTCACCGCCCGCCCCGAGGAGTCGGTGAACCGATAGCCGCGCAGGTTGCCGGCCAACCCGACCTTCACCAGGTCGTGCTGGTGCAGCAAGCGGGTCCGTTGCTCGGCGGCGGAGCCGTTGACCGGGTCACCGTTGGGGTCGCTGAAAAGCCCGGAGGCGAAGCCCTGCTGCCGCGGGTTGTCGTCGAACGGCCCGCCGCCGCGGACCGCGTCGCGCAGCCGGTCGTTGAACGTGCCGATCCCGGTGCCCGCCATGTTGGCCTGTGTCGCCTGGACGAACCGGGCGTCGTCGGCCACCTCGCCGAAGTTCCAGCCTTCGCCGTAGAGCAGGATCCGCTTGCCGTCCACACCGTCCCGAGCCACTGTCAGTTTGTCCAGCGCCCTACGGACGGCCAGGATGTTCACCTTCGGGTGGTGGCCCATCAGGTCGAAGCGGAACCCGTCGACCTTGTACGCCTTCGCCCAGGTGACCAGCGAGTCGACCACCAGCTTGCCCATCATGGCGTGTTCCGGCGCGGTGTTCGCGCAGCAGGTTGAGGTGGCCACCGTGCCGTCGTCGAGCAGCCGGTGATAGTAGCCGGGGACGATCTGGTCGAGCACCGAGCGCGGGTCGGTGCCGGCGGCCGAGGTGTGGTTGTAGACCACGTCCATGACCACCCGCAGGCCGGCGGCGTTGACCCCGGCGACCATCTGTCGGAACTCGGTGGTGCGTCGCGCGCCCTCCGGGTCGACGGCGTACCCGCCCTCGGGGACGGTGTAGTGCAACGGGTCGTACCCCCAGTTGTAGCCGTCGGTCTCCCGTACCGCCGCGACGCACTCCTGCTGCCGCTGCGAGTCCGGCGGCAGGGCCGCCAGGTCGCAGTCCGGCTGCCGCTGGTCGGCCCGCCGCTCGGGGATGGTGGCGAAGTCGAACGCGGGCAGCAGGTGCAGGTGGGTCGCCCCGGCGTCGCTGATCGCCCTGAGGTGTCTCATGCCGGCGCTGGCCGGGTCGGCGAAGGCGAGGAAGGTGCCCCGCCGCTGCTCGGGGACCGTGGTGTCGGCGATGGAGAAATCCCGCACCGACAGCTCGGAGATCTGCACCCTGGCCGGGGGCACCGCCGCCGGCTTGCGCAGCCTCGCCCAGCCGGGCGGGGCCAGTTCCTCGTCGGCCAGGTCGACGATCTGGCTGTGCGTGGAGTCGGTCGCCAGCGCCACCGAGTACGGGTCGGTCACTGACGTGTCGACCACCTGCTGCGCCGCCGGCTGCCACGCCCGCACCCGGTAGCGGTAGTACTTGCCGGTCCAGGACCGCTGCCCGCGCGCCGACCACACGCCGGTGCGGTCGTCCCGGCGCATCGCCACGGTGCGCGGCGTCGCCGTGGGCGAGTCGAACAGTTGCAGCGACACCGTCCGGGCGGTGGGCGCCCAGACCGACAGGGTCGGTCTGCCTCCGGTGAACGTGGCGCCGAGGGTGGCCGAGGTGGCCCGGGCGTACACGTCGTCGAGCACGCCCGGGATCTGCACACCGGTGGCGCCGAGCAGGGTGCCGTCGGCGGCCCGCTCGGTCACCAGCAGCTGCCCGCGCAGCGCCGCCGGCACGCCAGCCAGGTCACTGCGGTCCAGCGTGAAGGCCCGGTGCGCCCACAGGTGCGGGAAGGCAGCACGCTGGGCCTCGGTGAGCCCGTTGCGCTGCGCGGTCAACGGCATCGAGGTGTACGCCCCGACCAGTTCGCCGTCGACCACGCTGACTCCGCCGGCCGGCGCGGTCACCAGCGCGTACGCCCGACCGTCGGTGGGTCCGGTGTGCCAGGCGACGGTGGACCGGTCGATCCAGTGCGCCTGCTGCTTGCCGATGTCGGTGTCCCCGCCGGAGCCGGTGGCCGTCGAGGGCAACAGCCGGCCCGGTGTCGCGGCGAGCAGCCAGACCTCACGGCCGGCCTCGGCGAAGTCGAGTCGCTGGTCCTGCGGCAGGTCCTTCTCGTCGCCGGAGTGGATGATGTAGCTCAGTCCGGTCGCGCCCGCTGCCAGCGGCACCCGGAACTCGGCGCCGAAGGAGTCGACCCGGGCTGGCGGCATCGGGGTCGCCCAGTCGGTGGAATTGGCCGAACCGTCCCACAGGTGCAGGCCCCAGCCGTCGTAGTTGCCGTCCGGCCGGCGGTAGTGAATCACCGCGGTGCCGTCCTCGACCGGCGGCGCGGGCGCACCGGCGGCCTCCTCCCGGCTCGGGTAGGTGGCCGGGTCGCCCTGTCTGACCCACACCTCGCCGGTCTGCGTGACGTCGACGGTCCGGTCGTTCTCCACGTCCTTGTTGCCGTCGGCGTGGACAACCAGGAAGCCGACCGACTGCGCCCCGGGCTTGAGCTTCACCCAGGCGAACCGCCCGTAGGCGTCGGTGCCGGCGAACGGTTGCCCCTGGGGCCACTCGGTGGCGTACTCCGGGTCGACGTCACCCCAGGTGTACAGGCCCCAGTCGGTGTAGTCGCCGTCGGGTCGCTGGTGGTGCACCACCAGCCAGTCCCGGGACGAGCCGGACTCCTCGGGGGTGCCCACGGTGGCGGCGGCGCGGGTGGCGGCGGTCCGGCCCCGACCGTCGCGGACCACCGCCTTGTACTCGACCTTCGTCCCGGCGGGCAGGCCGGTCAGGTCGTGGTGCACGGTGTACGGCGCGCGGTGGGCGGAGCCGAGCAGCGTCCACCGCCCGCCGTCGACCCGGGCGGCCATCGTGACAGTCGCCAACGGGTCTCCGGTGACCTGGGCGGTCACCTCCGTCCGGGTGGCCGGCGACTCGCCGGGCGCCGGGGCGGTGACGGTGATGCCCGGCCTGGCGGTGGGCGACGCGACCGGCTTGTCGGCCCGGTGCACCACCGCCGACAGCGGCGGCACACTCAGGGTCAGTTTGCCGTCACCGGCGGCCACCGGGCGGCCGTCGGCGCCGTAGACGCCGGTGAAGGTGGCACCGGCCGACCAGGTGTCCACGGTGACAGTCTGCGGGGTCGTGGCGTTGTTGACCGCCACCAGGTACTCGGTGCGGTCGTCCGGGTCGAACCGGGAGGCGGCGAAGACGCCGGGGCCGTCGGCCGCGTGCCGGGTCACCTGCACACCGTCGCGCAGCGCCGGATGCGCCTTGCGCAGTTTGCCCAGCTCGGCGATGGAGCGGTAGAGCGGGTGCGTCCGGTCGAACTGGTCGGCCGCGTGGCTGCGGTCGGTGCCGAGCAGGTCGTCGTCGAGGTAGTCCGGCGTGCGCGAGGCGAACATCGGCTGCCGGGCGTCCTTGTCCCCGCCGGGGCCGGTGAAGCCCTGCTCGTCGCCGGAGTAGATCACCGGCTGGCCCCGGGTGAGGAACATCAGCTCGTGAGCGAGCTGGTCGCGGCGGAGGTGGGTGGCCGGCTCGGTGGTTCCGTTCGCGATGAAGGACCCGATCCGGCCCATGTCGTGGTTGCCGAGGAAGGTGGTCAGCCGGCCGGCGTGGGTGTCCCGGGCGGCGTAGAGGTCGTCGCGGGCGTACACGTCGGCCAGTGCCCTCGCGGATCCTGCGGCGGCGGTGAAGCCGCGAGCCGCCTCCTGGAAGCCGAAGTCCAGGGTGGCGTCCAGGCCGCCCTGGCGTACGTAGTCGGAGGTGATCTCCGGGTCGGCGCTGTAGACCTCACCGAACATGAAGAAGTCCTTTTTGCCGGCGCGGGCCGCGGCCTTTTTGACGCCCTGGCTGAACTGCGGCCAGAAGTCCATGTTGACGTGCTTGACGGTGTCCAGCCGGAAGCCGTCGACGCCGGTGTCCCGCACCCAGTCGGCGTAGATCCTGGTCATGCCGCGGACCACCTCGGGTCGTTCGGTCCACAGGTCGTCGAGGCCGAAGAAGTCGCCGTACTCGCTGTTCTCTCCGACGAAGGTGGAGTCACCACGGTTGTGGTACATGGTCGGGTCGTTCAACCAGGACGGGACCTTGACCTTCGCGTCGGCCGGGGTGTCGAAGGTCGGCGTGTACGGGAACGAGTCCGCGTTCACCGGGGGGAAGCCCCTGCTGCCGTCGGCGTGGTTGCGGTCCTCGAAGGGTCGGCCCCGCGCGTCGCGGTACGGCTCGGTCGCCTTGTCGAGGTAGCTGTACCGGTCCTGCTCGTAGCTGATGACGTCGGCGGTGTGGTTGACGATCACGTCGAGGTAGACCTTGATGCCCCGCCGGTGGGCGTGTCGGACCAGCTTCTTCAGGTCGGCGGCGCTACCGAAGTGCGGGTCGACCTGGGTGAAGTCGGTGATCCAGTAGCCGTGGTAGCCGGCGGAGACGTCGTCGCCCTCGCCCTGCACGGGGCGGTTCTTGAACACCGGCGCGAGCCAGATGGCGGTGCTGCCCAACCCCTCGATGTAGTCGAGCCGGTCGATCAGACCCTTGAGGTCACCGCCCTGGTAGAACCCCTTGTCAGTGGGGTCGAACCCGGTGCGCGACCGGTCGCCGGTCAGGCCGCCCCGGTCGTTGCGAGGATCGCCGTTGGCGAACCGGTCGGGCAGGACGAAGTAGAACTGTTCGGCCGGTGCCCGGCTGCCTCCCGCGTCGAGCAGGGCTGCGGCGGAGGGCTCGCTGGCCCAGGTGGCAGCACCGGTGGCGCTGGGCTGGCCGCCGCCGGTCGACCGGCCGGCCGCGGCGGCACCGGTGGGGTACGCGGCGATCGGCGTGCCGGCCAGGGTGAGGGTGAGCAGGAAGACGAGGGCGGGCACGGCCTTGCGAGCTATCGGCGGCAGTTTCATCGACGGCCTTCCTCTGGTCGCTGATTGGCCCGCACGCTAGCCCTTGCCGAAACATTCTGCAACAGCTTGCAAACATGCCCGCAACAACGCAGTCTTCTTGCGCAAGGATGGCGTGTCGGTCGCAGCGAGCCATCAGTAGCGACGAACCGTCCTCAGAGTCCGCTGCAGGCCCGCCCGGAGACGCTGCAACCGGCTGGGCGCGAGCGGGCAGACTCGATGTGGAACCGCAGCGGCACCGACTCGCCGGCAGCCAGCGCGGGCCCGCTGCGGTACGTCAAGGTCCCACCGGCACCGCTGAAAGTCCCCTGTGGCACGCCCTCCAGCCAGGCGGTGACCACCCGGCCGCCCGGGTAGTCCACCCGCGCCACCCAGCCCAGATCCCCATCGGAGGTGTTACGGATCAGCACCTCGGCGATGAAGCCGCCCGAGAAGGTGTCCATCACCCGGTAACGCGCGTGCAGCGGGGCGGGCGGGGCAGCGGACGCGGCAGCCGAAGAGGGCGGAGCCGGATGGGTGGGCGGGGGCGTGGGCGGAGGCGTGGCCGGCGGGGTGGCCGGCGATCCCGATGTCGGCGAAGCCATCGGGGTACGGCTCGCCTGGTCGGTGCGGCGCGGCGACAGCCCAGGCACCGCCGGAGACAGCGGTGCCGGCACCTCCTGTGCCGCCGACGACGCCCGCTCCGGCAGCGGCACTGCGACAGCCGGCGGCCCCGGCTGGAAATCCGGCCCGGGACCTCGGTACGCCCCGACCGCGATGACGAGCAGCACCACCATGATGGCGACCCCGACCGAGACCAGGATCCAGGGCGACGAATAGGCGACAGCGGCGGAGCTCTGGGGCTGGAACTCACGCGGGGCGCGACGCGTACCAGACATGTCTCTCCTCAGCGGGCAGCCCGGCAAGCGTAACGATCTTCAGCTATGCCGGAAAGTGCCCCGCCACCACCATCTGTCCACAGTGCACTCAACCCGTTCCGCAAGCGGCGGCGTTCACCGTACACAGTGCCGGGTACTCGCCGCCCTCCGTCCGAGTAAACCGCAGTTGCACCGACTGCTGCGCGCCCGCGCCGAGCTGCCCGGTGCCGCCGAGCAGGTACCAACCGCCACCCCTGATGGTCACCGAGACGCCGGGGCCGCTGGAGGCCCGGATGCCGGTGACACCAGCATTGAACCTCAACTCGACCTGCCAGTCACTCGACCGGCCGGTGCCGTTGCGCACCACCAACTGGGCCTCGAACGACCCGGCGTCGCTGTCCTGCAACCGGTAGCTGGCCGAGACGACACCGGTGTCGGCGGCCGGCGGCGACTGCGTGGGCGCGGAAGCGCTCGGTGACCGGGTGCCGTCCGAACCTGCCGGCGGCGCCGACCGCACGGGCGACGGATCCACCTGCTGCGCCGAAGACCCGGACGGCGAGCCCGAGCCGGACGGGAAGGCGGACGCGGGCGGCGTGAACGACGCGGTCGTCCGGCTCGCGGTCTCAGTGGCCCCGCCGGCCGTCGCCGTCGGCGCCGGCAGGACCATCGGCGGGCCGGGTGCCCAGGCCGTTGGACGCTCCGGGCCACGGAACGACAGCACCGCGACCACCAGCAGAGCCGTCAACACCACGGTGCCGACCAACACCACCGCCCAAGGCGCGGAGGCGACCATCCTGGGCAGCGTGCGCCCGCTGGGCGCGGCACCGGTCGCCGCACTGTCCACAGCACCAGGCTCTGCGTTGGTCGCATCAGCGGATTCTTCGCCGGACGGCCGCATTGACATTGAGGTCCCCACTCGTCGTCGCCGACGCGCAGCCTAGTCACGCCGGGCCGGGACACGAAACAGGCAGGTCACCGGCGGTCAGGGCCACGCCGTACCGGTCGAAGAAGTCGGTCAGTGTGTCGAGCAGTCACGCCGCAGGAGATTGCCGGCAGGCCGGTCGGTGAGACCTCAACTCGCCGGGATCCGCACCTCGACCTCGCTGCCCAGCCGGGCACCGCCGTGCAGGTCCAGGTGGTCGCCACTCCAGAACCGACCCGGGTCGTACCAGTTCGGCCGTCGCCCCGGCGGCAGCAGACCCATCGCCTCATAGGTGACCGCGACGACCTCGGCGCAGTACGCGGTCTCAAGAGCCAGGTCCCGGGTCGGCGGAGCGGAACCCGGGGGCGCCCGCCCCGGCACCCGTGGCAACGGCACCCGACCCCGCAGCGACGGCACCCGACCCCGCAGCCACCGCCAGGTCAGCTGCGCCGTGGAGGGGAACGGCGTGCCGTCCAGCCGGGCGATCGTCCGCAGCACCGACCGCTCCATCTCCGGGTCGGCCGGCGGCTCGAGCTGACGCAGCCACGCCCGCTGACCGTACCGGTTGGCCCAGACGCAGGTCGCGTCCCGAAGCTCGTGCAACTGCACACCGCGCTGGTGGGTGCCGGTCCACAGGTCGGGCAACGACCGGCCCAGCTCGGCATGCCACATGAGCGGCGGCATGTCGTCCAGCACCACCGCCATCCCGACATGGTTGACGGGACTGTTAGTGGTCAACTGGATGGCGCGGTCGGGCACGCTGCGACCACGGAAGACCCACAGGTCGCCGGTGCGGGTCAGCTCCACCGCCTCGTCCAGGCTGATGCTCATGAAGGACTACCCTAAGCGGATGACGCGACGGTTGCGGTGGTGGAAGGTCCTCGGCTTGGCCGGTCTGGCCGGTGTCGCGGCCTCCGGCGTGGTGATCGCCCGCGCAGAGCGACGGCGGCGCGCGTACTCCCCGGAGGAGATCCGGGCGCGGCTGCGCGACCGGCACGCGGAGGCCACCTCGCTCTCGCCGGTCCGACCAACGGACGGGGCCGGCTGAGCGGACTCGCCCACCCGGCGGTCAGTCCATGTCTGTGTGGTTGCGGTCCCAGCGTCCGCCCACCGGCTGGCTGTCCAACCGCATTGCGCCCTCAGCGTTGCCGGCGAGGTCGTTGTCCTCGATCCGGCAGGAGACACACGAGCCCAGCTCGGTGATCCACAGTCCGTAGCTCTGGGTCGGCCCGTCGCGGTTGTCCCAGACCCGGTTGCCGCGCACCATCGCCGACTCGAAGTGCGCGTTCACGACGATGCCGGCCCGCACGGGTGCCGCCGCCGGCAGTTCGTACCGGTCCCCCGGTGACGGCACGTCCTCGTTCCAGGCGGTCGCCGCGTCCGGCCGCAGATCGGCCAGGGTCAGGGCGGTGTCGGTGTTGCCGACCACCAGGGCCAGCCGGGTACCGACCCGCAGCACCTTGCCCCGGTGTCCGTCAGCCGGCCAACCCGCGTTCTGGTCTGTCATGGCGCGCCGGGCGTACCGCACCGACTCGCCGGAGCCGGTGGCCGCCGGAGCGCACTGCCGCCCGTTGTTGCGGATCCGGTTGTCGACCACCGCCGCGTCGACCATCGGCCGGTCGACCCGGATCGCGTCCAGTCCGTTGTCCCAGAACTCGTTGCTGTCGATCACCACGTCCGAGGCCGCGCCCTGGTAACCGCTGCCCAGGTCGTGCTGGTGATAGCCGTACCCGCCGTTGCCGCTGACACGGTTTCCCCGGATCGAGTACGGCCCGGGAGTGTTGCCCATGCTGATCCCGTCGCGGACGTTGCGGTCGATGACGCAGTCACTCAAGATGCCGCCACGGCCGGCGATCCCCGCGGTGCCGTTGGCGGAGACGTCGAAGCCGGCCTCCAGGTTGCCGGTCAGGGTGCAGGCGGAGACGATCAGTCCGTCGGCGCCCCAGTCGGAGATGCCGAACCGGTTGGCCTGGCTGTGGCAGCCGACGATGCGGTACCCGCGCGGCGGCGTCCAGTACGACTTCTGCAACTCCAGGAAGATCCCGTTGGTGCCGTTGCCGAGCGTGGTGCAGTTGCTGATGGTGCAGCGTTCCACCTCACCCCAGCCGCCGATGCCGATGCCGATGCCCGCACCGCCCATTTCCTCGCCGTTGTCCAGGCGCCCACAGCCGACGACCACGACGCCGTCGATCAGACTGTCCTGAAGGAAGTCGCAGCCCAGCCCGGTCGCACCGGTGTGGTGGATGTAGAGGTTGCGGAAGACACCGCGGACGACGTACTGGAGACCGAGCCCCTTGGCGAGGTAGTCGTACTGCGCCAGGGCCACGCCCGAGCCGTCGATCTCGAAGTCGGCGAAGGTGCAGTCGGCGATGTGACGGTCGCGGTCGGCGCCGTGCTGCACCGTGGTCCAGAAGGCCAACGGTGTCGGCTCGGCGCGGTTGCCCTCGTTGCTCAGCACGAATCGGGTCGCCCCCGGCCCCGCACCGAGCAGTGACACCCCGCTGCGCCAGACCGTCCCCGCGTCCCGGATCGAGTAGATGCCCGGTGGGCAGTAGATGACCCGGGCCCGACCGTCGGCCGCGTACCCCTCGCCGAGCCGGTCGACCAGCGCCGACAGCGCCGGTTGGTCATTGGTGACGCCGTCGCCCCGGAGGCCGAAATCCGGTGCGTCACACCAGAGCGGCGCCCCGGCGACCGGGGCCGGGCGCTCGCGGGTGGCGATGGATCTTGCGGGCTGCCACACGGCCCACTCCCCTCGGTCGTCGGTTGCTGCGCACCGCGCTTTCCCGCTCACCCCATCGGAAAACACCCCCCCCTCGCCCGACCATTTGTCCCCTATATGCCGTTTTGCGATGTGGTCAAGGCCACCATGATCGCGGAATCATGCACCCACCCCGGTCGTTGAACATGGCGTAACCGCGACGCCCTCCGGCGCCGCACCGGGCACCGGCCGGAATGACCTCGGGCCGCCCGGCGTTATACCCCATCCGGACGTCGTGAGCGGCCCTGAGGACCCCCGACGATCCCTGCTCGACCTCCCCCTTTCGCACGGTCCCGCCGCACCCCTCGCACGGGCCGCGCGCACCCCCGAATGAAAGGTGCCCCCCATCATGCGTACCGACATCCTGCGCAAGACCGCCCTGACCATCGCCGCTGCCGCCGCCACCGCCGGCGGCATCGCCGGTCCCGCGATCGCCGCCCAGGCCACCCCGGGCGCGCAGGCCAGCGCCGCCGTGGTGCAGGCCGACCGCAAGAGCAACGGCGAGCGCCAGCTCGACGTGCGCTACGAGGCCCAGCCGAACTTCTACTACTGCGGCCCCGCCGCCACCCGCAACGCCCTCAGCGTGCAGGGCAAGAACATCGACGTGCACGCCATGGCCAAGCAGATGGGCACCACCGAGGCCGGCACCAACTCCATCAACGACATCACCCCGGTGCTGAACAAGGAGACCGGCAAGGACGTCTACAAGTCCGTCGAGATTCCGGGCGCCAGGGCCGAGGCCAAGCAGGTGGAAAAGCTGCGCGAAGACGTCGTCCGGACCGTCGACGGGGGCCGCGCCGTGGTCGCCAACATCGCCGGCACCACCACCGACACCGACGGCACCACCCACGCCTTCGAGGGTGGCCACTACATCAGCGTCGTCGGCTACCACGACAACGGCGACACCGTCACCGTCGCCGACTCCGCCGACCCCGCCCAGGCCTCGTACCAGGTGAGCATCGACGCGCTCGCCAACTGGATCGCCAGCCGCGGCTACAGCACCGCCTCCTGACCGACCTCCCGCCGAAAGGGCCGGCCCCGCCTGGGGCCGGCCCTTCGGGCCGCGAGGGCCGGCGGCTTGACCAGTTCGGTCAGGCCGAAGACGTCGGCGTAGAGGTCCCGCGAGAGATCCTCGGAATCTTGCGGGCAGGCGAGCCGGTCGTGGTGGATCATGTTGCCACCTTCCGAGCAGACGAACACGACGGCACCGGGTTGCACTTGTAGCAAGACGGACGTACGGTTTTGTTGACGGCGAGAATCGGCGGTAAGTGTTGCCTAACCACGGCAACCCTCCGGCCGGTGCGACAGACTGCTCAGGACTACTCACGGTCGCTGGTGTGAAGGAGTACGACGTGGCGAGCCTCGACACCTTCGGTGCGAAGACCCAGCTACGCGTCGGAGACGCGAGCTACGAGATTTTCAAGATCAGCAAGGTGGAGGGGCACGAACACCTCCCCTACAGCCTGAAGATCCTGCTGGAAAACCTGCTGCGGACCGAGGACGGCGCGAACATCACCGCCGAGCACATCCGCCAACTCGGCGGGTGGGATCCGACCGCGGACCCGAGCGTCGAGATCCAGTTCACCCCCGCCCGGGTGCTGATGCAGGACTTCACCGGCGTACCGTGCGTGGTCGACCTGGCCACCATGCGTGAGGCGGTCCGCGACCTCGGCGGCGACCCCAGCAAGGTGAACCCGCTCGCCCCGGCCGAACTGGTCATCGACCACTCCGTCATCGCCGACCTGTTCGGGCGCCAGGACGCCTTCGAACGCAACGTCGAGCTGGAGTACGCCCGCAACAAGGAGCGCTACCAGTTCCTGCGCTGGGGTCAGAGCGCCCTCAACGAGTTCAAGGTGGTCCCCCCGGGCACCGGCATCGTGCACCAGGTCAACATCGAGTACCTGGCCCGCAGCGTGATGGAACGGGGCGGCCAGGCGTACCCGGACACGGTCGTGGGCACCGACTCGCACACCACGATGGTCAACGGCCTGGGCGTGCTCGGCTGGGGCGTCGGCGGCATCGAGGCCGAGGCCGCCATGCTCGGCCAGCCGGTCAGCATGCTGATCCCCCGGGTGGTGGGTTTCAAGCTCAATGGTGAGATGCCGGCCGGCACCACCGCCACCGACCTGGTGCTCACCATCACCGAGATGCTGCGTAGGCACGGTGTGGTCGGCAAGTTCGTCGAGTTCTACGGCCCCGGCGTGAGCGCTGTGCCACTGGCCAACCGCGCCACCATCGGCAACATGTCACCGGAGTACGGCTCCACCGTCGCGATCTTCCCGATCGACGCCGAGACCGTCCGCTACCTGGAGCTGACCGGCCGCGACGCCCAGCAGGTCGCCCTGGTCGAGGCGTACGCCAAGGAGCAGGGCCTCTGGCACGACCCGGCCCACGAGCCGCACTACTCCGAGCAGCTGGAACTCGACCTGGGCACCGTCGAGCCCTCCCTCGCCGGCCCGAAGCGCCCGCAGGACAGGGTGCCGCTGGGCAGCGCGAAGACGCTGTTCCGCGCCGCGCTCAGCGACTACGTGGCAGCCGACGAGACCGGCGGCGACCCCGGCCGCAAGCCCGGCGTGCCGCAGCAGGAGCAGCCGTTCGGGGTGACCGGTCATGCCGACGAGGCCAGCGCCGAGTCCTTCCCGGCCAGCGACTCCCCGGCCAACGACTCCCCGGCCAACGGGGTGGCGGACCCGGCCGACGCACCGCGCGAGCTGGTCAACGCCGCCGTGGGCGCCGGCGGGCGGGCCAGCAACCCGACCCGGGTCACCGGCGCCGACGGCACCGAGTTCGAACTGGACCACGGCGCGGTGGTGATCGCCGCCATCACCTCCTGCACCAACACCTCCAACCCGCAGGTCATGATCGGCGCGGCGCTGCTCGCACGCAACGCGGTGGACCGGGGCCTGAACCGCAGGCCGTGGGTGAAGACCACCCTCGCCCCGGGGTCCAAGGTCGTCATGGACTACTACGACCGGGCCGGCCTCACGCCCTACCTGGAGAAGCTCGGCTTCCACCTGGTCGGCTACGGCTGCACCACCTGCATCGGCAACTCCGGCCCACTGCCGGAGGAGATCTCCGCCGCGGTGAACGACGCCGACCTCGCCGTCGTGTCGGTGCTCTCCGGCAACCGCAACTTCGAGGGCCGGATCAACCCGGACGTGAAGATGAACTACCTGGCGTCCCCACCGCTGGTGGTCGCGTACGCCCTGGCCGGCACGATGGACATCGACCTGGCCAACGAACCGCTCGGCGAGGACAGCGAGGGTAAGCCGGTCTTCCTCCGGGACATCTGGCCGAGCAGCACCGAGATCCAGGACGTCATCGCCTCGGCGATCGGCGCCACCGGCTTCAGCTCCGCTTACGCCGACGTCTTCGCCGGCGACGAGCGCTGGCAGTCCCTACCGACCCCCACCGGGGACACCTTCGCCTGGGACAGCGAGTCCACCTACGTCCGCAAGCCCCCGTACTTCGAGGGCATGCAGCCCCAGCCGAGCACGGTCGCCGACATCGGTCCGGCGCGGGTGCTGGCCAGGCTGGGTGACTCGGTGACCACCGACCACATCTCGCCGGCCGGCTCGATCAAGGCCGACTCCCCCGCCGGGGCGTACCTCGCCGAGCACGGCGTGCCGCGGCACGAGTTCAACTCCTACGGCTCGCGCCGGGGCAACCACGAGGTGATGATCCGCGGCACCTTCGCCAACATCCGGCTGCGCAACCAGTTGGTTCCCGGGGTGGAGGGCGGCTTCACGATCAACCACCTGACCGGTGAGCAGACCTCCATCTACGACGCCTCGACGGCGTACCAGGCCGCCGACATCCCGCTGGTCATCCTGGCCGGCAAGGAGTACGGCTCCGGCTCGTCGCGGGACTGGGCGGCCAAGGGCACCATGCTGCTCGGCGTCAAGGCGGTCATCGCCGAGTCGTACGAGCGGATCCACCGCTCCAACCTGATCGGCATGGGCGTGCTGCCGTTGCAGTTCCCG
This sequence comes from Micromonospora sp. LOL_024, assembly GCF_048060415.1. Taxonomy (NCBI): domain Bacteria; kingdom Bacillati; phylum Actinomycetota; class Actinomycetes; order Micromonosporales; family Micromonosporaceae; genus Micromonospora; species Micromonospora sp. LOL_024. The sequence goes on along the minus strand of NZ_JBHMIS010000005.1, from coordinate 182,566 downwards.
GTCGGCGAGAACGCCGACTCGCTGGGGCTCAGCGGAACCGAGACGTTCACCGTCACCGGGGTGACCGCCATCAACGACGGCAACACCCCGCGCACGGTGAAGGTGACCACCGACAGCGGCGTGGAGTTCGACGCGGTGGTGCGGATCGACACCCCCGGTGAGGCCGACTACTACCGGCACGGCGGCATCCTTCAGTACGTGCTGCGTCGGATGATCGCCAACTGACGTACCGACCAGAAGGGCTCTCCCCGCCCGCGGGGAGAGCCCTTCGTCGTGCTCCGGTCGCGCCGGTGGCCGGCCCTGGGCCCCTGGCGGGCACGGGCCTCACCGCGGGTTGCGGCGGGCCTCCCGGAGCTTCATGGCATGCTCCACCAGCGTGATGAACACCTCCTTCGCCGAGTCCCGCTGCCGGGCGTCACAGAGCAGCACCGGCACCTCAGGATCGAGATCCAGCGCGGTCTGCACCTCGTCGAGGCGGTACTGCCGCGCCCCGTCGAAGCAGTTCACCGCGACCAGGAACGGCGTTCCCCGCTCCTCGAAGTAGTCGATGGAGGGGAAGCAGTCGGCCAGCCGGCGGGTGTCCGCCAGCACCACCGCACCGATCGCGCCGAGCGCCAACTCGTCCCAGACGAACCAGAACCGGTCCTGTCCCGGGGTGCCGAACAGGTACAGCACCAGGTCGTCACTGATGGTTATCCGCCCGAAGTCCATCGCGACCGTGGTGGTCCGCTTCGCCTCGACACCAGTCAGGTTGTCGATGCCCACTCCGGATTCGGTCAGCACCTCCTCGGTCCGCAACGGACGCGTCTCGCTGACCGCGCCGACCAAAGTCGTCTTGCCCGCCCCGAAGCCGCCCGCGACCAGGATCTTGATCGCTGTGGGCAGCGTGACCGTGCCCGCCGGCCGCTCAGAGTGCCCGTAGTCCATGGATAACCGCCTCGAAGATGCTGTGGTCGGAAATGCCGTCGGTGATGTGCGGCTCGTGGATCCGTACCAGGTTGCGCGCCACCAGGTCACCGAGCAGCACCCGTACGGTGCCGATCGGCAGGTCCAGGTGTGCCGCGATCTCGGCGACGGACTGTACCCGCTGGCAACGGCAGACGATCGCCAGGTGCTCCGGGCCCAGGTCGACCTCCGAAGCGATGTCCTGACTGGTCGCTGTCACCAGGGAGATCAGGTCGAACGTGCCGGTGACCGGGCGGGCCCGGCCGCCGGTCACCGCGTACGGGCGAACCACCGGACCAGCGTGGTCGTCCACCCACTGGTGGTCGGTGAAGCCTCCCCGCCCCGCCATCCGGCCTACTGCTCCCCGCCGACCTGTTCGGCCCTCGGCGGCGACGCGACGAACTGGCCCACCCGGGTGACCAGCATCGCCATCTCGTACGCGATCAGCCCGACGTCGGCGTCCTCAGTGGCCAGAACCGCGAGGCAGGCGTTGCGGCCGGCGGCTGTGACGAAGAGGAAGGATGACTGCATCTCGATGATTGTCTGCTGCACCTGCCCGCCGCCGAACCGCTTGCCCGCGCCGCGGGCGAGGCTCTGGATGCCGGCTGCCATCGCCGCCAGGTGCTCGCCGTCGTCGCGGCCGAGCCCCTGCGACGAGGCCATCAGTAGACCGTCTGCCGACAGCGCGACCGCGTGCTCGGCCTGCTTGACCCGGCCTACCAGATCATCCAGCAGCCACGTCAGGTCGGCACTCGAAGGCGTCTTCTGCGCCACTTCGTCGTCCTCTTCTCCCTCGGCTCTTCGCCGTGTTCGTCTGGCTCTTCGCCGTGCTCATCTGGTCTGACCGGTCCCGCCCGTTCGCCGGGGTCACCTACCGGGTCAGGTCGCCTGTACCAGCGTCGTCGGCCTCGGGCCCGGCCTCGGCCCGACCGCCCCCACCAAGCAGGCGGGCGGCGTCGGAGCGTCCCCGTCGGGTGCCGGTCTGGTACGAGTTCATCATGCGCCGAACCTGTTCGGGTTCGCGAATCGGCTCGTCACGCTCCGCCATGGGCTCGGGCTCGTCGCGTAACGCCGGTGAGAGGCTGGCCTGCCTGACCCGGACCGGCAGACCCGACTCGGTCCGGGTCAGTTCGGCTTCCGCGCCAACCGGCTCGCCGGGCTCGGCGGGCTTGACGGAGGACCGGTCCACAGGCGCGGGTACGGCCGCAGCGGCGCCGGCCATGTCCCACGGAGACCAGGGCGCCGCCCCGCCCGAGGTCGACGTGACCGGCGGTCCGAGCAGGACGGTCGGGCCGTCCCATTGGGACGGGCGCTGCGGCCTGCGCCCCGGCTGGTCCGCGGCCGCGGGACCGTGGTCCGGGTCCGGGTTCCCCTCGGCGGGGTCGTCTCCGCTGCGGTGCGAGGCACCCGATGGCCCGCCGTCGGGGTCGTCCGTGGGCGGTGAGGCGCCCGGGTCGCTCGCCTGCGCATCGTCCCCGACGATCGGGCTGATCGCACCGTCTGCGACGATCAGGCTCCTCGGGATGAGCACCACGGCGGTCGTTCCGCCGAAGGCGGACTCCTTGAGCCGGACCCGCACCTCGTGCCGGCCGGCCAGTCGGGCCACCACGTAGAGGCCCAGCCCTTCCGCGTCGGCGAGGTTGCGCTCCGAAGGGTCCGCGATGCGGTGGTTGGTGGCGACGAGGTCTTCATCGGAAATGCCCAGGCCACGGTCCTCGATCTCGATGGCGAAGCCGTTGGCGACCAGTTGCCCGCGAACCTCGACGCTGGTGTGCGGGGGCGAGAAGACCAGCGCGTTCTCGATCAACTCGGCCATCAGGTGGATGACGTCACCGACCGGCCGCCCGTCCAGCGACACGCCGTCGAACGGCAGCACGGTGACCCGGCTGTGGTCCTCGACCTCGCCCACCGCGCTGCGCAGCACATCCACCATCGGCACGCTGCGGTGCCAGGTACGGCCCGGCGTGGCGCCGGACAGCACGATCAGGTTCTCCGTGTTACGCCGCATCCGGGTGGCCAGGTCGTCGAGGTGGAGCAGCCCGTGCAGTCCCTCCGTGTCCTGCTCCCGCTGTTGCAGGGCGTCGAGCACGGTGAGCTGGCGGTGCACCAGAGCCTGGGTACGCCGGGCCAGGCTCAGGAACACCTCGCGTCCGACCCGGCGTAGCTCGGCCTGCTCCACCGCGGTACGGACGGCGGTGATCCGCACCGCGTCGATGGCCCGACCCACCTCGCCGATCTCGTCGTCACCGAAGGCCAGCGGCGGTGTCTCCTCGGCGATCTTCACCCGGTCACCGCGATCGAGCCTCGCCACCACGCTCGGCAGGCGTTCGTCGGCGATCTGGAAGGCGGCGTCGCGTAGCCGGCGCAGCTGCCGTGCCAGGGCGCGCCCGGTGGTGATCGAGACGATCACCGTGGCGATGACCCCGAGCAGGCCGAGACCGGCGGCGAGCACCAGCCGCACGATGACACCGACCGCGACCGGCGTGGCCCGGTCGACGGTGTCCTCGCCACCGGCCAGGACCAGGTCACCGACCTCGATCAGTGCCGGCCCGGTGGCGGCGGCCCACTCGGCGGCTGTGAAGGGCGTGCGGGTCGTGCCCCGGCCGAGCATGATCTGCTGTTCCAGGTCGGCCAGCCGCCGGAAGCTCGCGCCGGTGGCCAGCTGCTCGTAGCGACGCTGGTCGGCGTCGGGTAGCCGGACGATCGCCTGCTCCGCGACGAACTGGCGGGCGCCGACGACCCGGGTGAACTCCGCCCGCTCGACCGAGGTGATCCGGCCGGCCGCCAGCACTCCGGCGAGCAGGGCGTCCTCCTGGGACAGCAGCTCCCGGGCAAGGTTGAGCCGGATCAACTGGTCGGTGTCGTCGGCGACCTGGTCGTCGTCGAGGTTGCCGAGTTCGTCGTAGACCTCGTGGATCGACGCGATCAGGCCGTCGAACACCGCGCCGGCCTCCCGGCGGCCGATGTTGCGTCCGTCCACCGCGGTACGGGTGTCCGGCAGGGCCGCGAGGCGCTGGCCGAGCCTCGCGATCTGCTCGTGCAACGCGTGGCTGCCGAGCAGATCGACCTGCCAGCTGTCGACCGACTCGGTGAACTCTGCGGCCGACTGGTCGGTACGCAGCCGCAGCTGCGCCAACTCCGTCAGCTTCGACTCGTCCGGTCGCCCGAGGTACGCCAACGAGGTGCGCCGCTCGACCTGCAACCGCAGTAGCAACGGCTCGGTGGGGTCGAAGACGCGCGCGTCGAGCGCCCGCACCGCGAGAAGATCGATTCCATCCCGGACGGTGACCCAGGCGGAGAAGCCCCAGAGTGCCACCAGCAACGCCAGCAGGGCCACGACCTTGGTACTGCGGGAACCCATTACACCGTCCCTGGCCCTGGGCTAGCTGATCGGTCAGTCAGGAGTGCGGCACGCACACAGACCCCGGCGCACGCTAACAACGTCACCGCGTCAACTCAAGCGCTCCGTGATCATGCCCTGGTCGCCCCGGGGCGGCGCACCGCGCGGCGACACCGGCACGGCGACGACGCCGCCGATACTGCTGCGGAGGCGACGGTCGACGGCGGGTGCGCCATGGCAGGGAACGTGGGCGCGGGCCGCCGCGCTGTGCCAGGCTCAGGGAATGGACGACATGACCATCCTGAGCCGGATCTCTGATCTGGTCGACGAGGAGCACCGGCTGCGCGCGCAGGCCCAGACCACCGAGGCGGGCACCGACGACGAGGCCCGAACCCGGTTGCGCGCGTTGGAGGAGTCCCTCGACCAGTGCTGGGATCTGCTCCGCCGCCGTCGCGCGGCCCGGCAGGCGCACGGCGACCCCGAGGCACAGGGCGTCCGCCCGGTGCCGGAGGTCGAGCGGTACCTGCAGTAGACCCCACCGGGCTCCGGGTGGCGGTGACCGCCACCCGGAGCCCGGAGGTCAGCGTAGGCCCACCTCCCGGGACAGCATCCCGGTCAGCTCCACCGGGTCCGCGAGGCCCGGGGGCAGGCCCCGCGCGGCGAACCAGGTGGCGACGACCCGGACGTCGCGGGTCAGGAAGTCGCGCCCCTGCGGGTTCGCCACCACGTCGACCACCTGCGGCAGGTCTATCAGCACCAGCCGCCCCGCGTGCACCAGCAGGTTGTACGCCGACAGGTCGCCGTGCGCGTATCCGGCCCGGGCCAGCACCATCAGCGCGTCGACCAACTGCTCCCACAGCTCACGCAGTTCGGCAGGGGCCGGGCGCAGTTCGGCCAGGCGTGGCGCGGCCTGTCCCGTGTCGGGATCGCCGAGGAACTCCAGCATCAGTTCGGTGCCGCGCAGCTGGACCGGGTACGGCACAGCGACCGTGCCGTACCGCTCGCCGATTTCCCACAGCTGGCCCAGCACGGCGAATTCCGCCGCCGCCCACTGCCCGGCGATCATCTGCCGGCCGAAGGCCGTCCGGCCCGTCATCGCGCGCATCTCCCGGGACCGGCGCACCCGGCGCCCTTCGAGATAGCCGCTGTCGCGGTGGAAGAGCCGGTGCCGGGGGTCACGGTAGCGTTTCGCCGCCAACAGGCAGGACCGTTCGCTGTCGGGGGCGGCCCGACGCACGAGGTGGACGTCCGCCTCCTTGCCGGTTTTGAGCACACCGAGATCGGTGTCCTTGGCGGCCAGCTCGGTCACCAGCCATTCCGGGTGGGGTTCCGGGCCGTGCACGGAGTCGTCCCAGGAGGACCAGGAAGCCCCGGTCACCGGATCCGGTTCGTCGTCAGGGTCCGTCGGTGCGGGGCTGGCCGGCCGGCCCCGCTTCAGGAAGTCTTGCTCGTCGTCGTCGAAGCGGCGCCGGCCGCGGGTACGGCGCTCCGGAGCCGGGAAGTCATCATCGCGCATCGCGCTGGTGATCCTTTGGTCGAGTCGATGGGAGGCAGGAAGCGACCTACGAGAACGGCCATGACCCACCCCATTCCTCGACCGGGCGCACGCCCGGGATGCACGATGCGCGGACCATGTTCGCGAGACCCGTCACGCCGGGTCAACCGAATTTCGGCTCGGGCTCAGGCGCCCATGATCTCGGCGATCGCGGCGATCACCGTGTCGACCGTCGCGGTGGGCGCGAACCGGGCGTCGGTCCACGGGCGCCCGCGGTGCAGCCAGACGCTGGGCAGGCCGACGGCCGTCGCCCCGCCGATGTCCGCCTCCGGGCCGTCGCCGATCACCCACGCGCCGCGCAGTGGCATCCTGGCCCGTTGGGCGGCGAGCGCGAAGATCCTGGGGTTGGGTTTGCTGACCCCGGCCTCCTCGGAGATCACCCAGTCGGCGACGTACCGGTCCAGCCCGGTTCGCCGGATCTTGGTGTCCTGTTGGCGTACCGCGCCGTTGGTCACGACCACCGGCATCCAGCCCGCATCGTCGGCGATCCGTAGGGCGCAGGCCACCAGCGGGTCGAGCCGGGTGAACTCGACGACTCCGTCGTGCAACTCCTCGACCAGGTCGATGGAGGGGATCCTCAGCCGGTAACGGTCCCGGATGGCATCGGCGACGTCCCAGCGATCGGTCAGCCCGTCGGCGTCGATGGACAGCAGCCACTCGATGTCACACGATGGGGCCCCGATGTCGTCGAGGAAGCGCGCTGCCCAGTTGCGGAACGGCCCGGCCCGGTCGAGCAGGGTGTTGTCCAAGTCCAGCAGGAGCAGCGGCACTCGGGCACCCTACGGGAATCCGGTACCCCGCCGACAGGGCAGCAGGTTACGTGGTCGTGTCGAGCGGGGTACCGGAGACCGGGTCGGTCGCCGGTCCGGGAGCCGGTCGCGCGGTGTCGCAATCCCGGCGGGTCGCAATACCAAGCCGTACGTACGGTTTGCGCTGCCCGGGGTGAACTGACACGATCGACACGTGCCAAGAGTAAGTCAGGATCAGCTCGACGCCCGTCGACAGGAGATTCTCGCCGCCGCGCGGGACTGCTTCGCCCGGCACGGCTACGAGGGCGCGACCGTGCGTCGCCTCGAGGAGGCGACCGGGCTGTCCCGAGGGGCGATCTTCCACCATTTCCGGGACAAGGACTCCCTCTTCCTCGCCGTCGCCGAGGACGACGCGGCGGTCATGGTGGAGACGGTCGCCCGTAACGGCCTGGTCCAGGTGATGCGCGACCTGCTCGCACGCGCGGTCTCCCCGGACACCACCGGCTGGCTCGGCAGCCAACTGGAGGTCTCCCGCCGGCTACGGACCGATCCCGCCTTCGCCGAACGATGGGCGCAGCGGTCGGCGGCCATCGCCGAGGCCACCCGGGAACGCCTCGCCCGGCAACGGGAGGCCGGCGTACTGCGTGAGGACGTGCCGATCGACGTGCTTGCCCGTTTCCTCGAACTCGCCCACGACGGTCTGGTGCTGCACCTGGCCATGGGACGTCCGGCCGGCGACCTCGGCCCGGTGCTCGACCTCGTCGAGGAGGCCGTCCGCCGGCACTGAGGCCATCTGCGGCGGAGATTGTGACGGATGAGACGGATGCTCGCACCGTCGGATAACAGTGAGATAACTGCGCCACCGCCGTGGTCGAACGCTGGCGTGGCCGCTCCACAATGAGCGCGAATCCCCTCGTGTGACAGGAGCAGGCCATGATGGATCTCGCGGCAGATTTCGACACCTGGGGTGTCCCCAGCCGCACCTTCCTGACTCTCTACCTGGTGACTGCCCTCGTGCTCGTCACGGGTGCCCTGGTCCACCGCCGGAACCTGCTGTCCGGCCGGACGGCACCACCGGCCGACCAGCTCGGCCCGCAGCAGATCGCCTACCTCAACGGCGGCGAGGACCTGGCGGTCTGGACCTCGCTCAGCAGCCTGCGCAACCAGGGCCTGATCGGGGTGCAGACGAACGGCGCGCTGACCACCGAAGGCCAGTTGCCGGCCGGCGCCACCCCGCTCGACCGGGCCGTCCACCACGCCGCGAGCCAGCACCACCCGGCCCGGCAGCTACGGCAGACCGAGTGGGTCGCCCGGGCCCTCACCGAACTGCGCGACGGGTTGGACCGCCACGGCCTGCTGATCGGTTCGGACCGGCGGGCGGCCCTGCGGCTGGGCCCGCTACTGCTGGCCGCGCTACTGCTGCTCGGTGTCGCACGTTTCGCCGCCGGCCTGGCCAACGGCCGCCCGGTCTGGTACCTCGTGTTCATCGTGTGCGGCCTGGCGGCGGTGACCACCGTGCTGTTCGTACGGATGCCCCGGCGGACCCGGGCGGCAGATCTCGCGATCCGGCGGCTGCAGCAGCGCAACCACCACCTCGCGCCCGCCTCGAACCCGGCCTACACCGTCTACGGATCCGCCGGCCTGGCGATGGCGGTGGCGCTCTACGGCACCGCAACGATCTGGGCCCTCGACCCGACCTTCGCCCAGCAGACCGAGATCCAGCGCCAGGAAGCGACCTCTGGTGATGCCACCACCAGTTGCAGCGGGGGCAGCACCGCAGATGGGAACAGCGGCTGCGGCGACGGCGGGGGCGGGTGCGGAGGGGGCGGGTGCGGCGGATGACCGGCCCGCACGGGGTCGGCATCGGCTGGCGGCCGGAGATCGCCGGCTTCGTCGCCGAGCTGCCCGGCCTACGCTTCGTCGAGGTGGTCGCCGAGACAGTGCCGATTGTCGGGCCACCACCCGCCGGGCTGGTCGAGCTTCGGCAGCGCGGGGTGGCCGTCATACCGCACGGGGTGCGGCTCTCCCTCGGCGGCGCGGACCCGGTCGAGCCGACCCGGGTCGCCCACCTCGCCGCGGTCGCCGAACTGCTGGCCGCCCCACTGGTCAGCGAGCACATCGCCTTCGTCCGGGCCGGCGGCCTGGAGGCGGGGCACCTGCTGCCGCTCCCGCGCACCCGTGAGGCGGTGGACGTGGTCTGCGCGAACGTCGCCCGGACACAGGCGGAGTTGCCGGTGCCAATCGCGTTGGAACCGATCGCGGCACTGTTCGACTGGCCGGACGACGAACTCGACGAGGCGGCTTTCCTCGGCGAGATCCTGGAACGCACCGGCGCGCTGCTGCTGCTCGACATCGCCAACGTGTACGCCAACGCCCGCAACCGGGGCACCGACCCGCTGGCATTGCTGGACCGACTGCCCCTGGAACGGGTGGCGTACCTGCACGTCGCCGGTGGTGCCGAGCAGGGCGGCTTCTACCACGACACGCACACCGATCCGGTGGACCGGGAGGTGCTGGAGCTGCTCGGCGAGCTCTGCGCCCGGCGTCGCCCACCGGCGGCGCTGCTGGAACGCGACGGGCACTACCCCTCGGCCGCCGAGTTGCGGGCCGAACTGGACGCCGTGGCCACCACCTGCGGGTTTTCGGTGGTCACATGAGCACGACCGGGTCGCTGGCAGCACGGCAGGCGGAGCTGGTCCTGGCCCTGACCACCGGCGGCCCACCGCCACCCGGCTTCGCGACCAGACCGCTCGCCGCCGCCCGGGCCGCGCTGCTGCGCAAGCGGGCCGGTGAGGTCGCCCGGCACTGGCCGCTGCTCACCGCGGGCCTCGGCGGCAACTGGTCGACCGTGTTCGGCGAGTGGGCGGCGAGCCGGTCCCCCGCCGGCGGGCTGCGCGACGGTTGGGACCTGGCCCGCACACTGCACGCACGCGACGCACTGCCGATGCTGGGCGCCGAGGAACTCGCGGTCCGGGAGGCGGGTCTGCGCTACGACGGGCGGCAGGCCCCGCGGCGGCGCCGCTTGCCGGCCGTCGGTCGGGCCGGCGGCGCCGTCGCCATCCAGGTCGCCGGCCGGGTGCGCCTACTCCGCCCGGCTAGGTCTAAGGAAGGGCCCCCAACTGACGCCTCCGGTTTGGGAAGGGCCCCTTCCTGACACCTCCTCGTCGCTGCCGACTCGGGCCCGGATAGCCGAGTCGGGCTCGTTCGGGCAGGATCGGCGGCATGGATCTCGGACTGACCGATCGGGTGTACGTGCTCACCGGAGCCTCCCGTGGACTCGGCTATGCCACCGCCCAGGCCCTGGTGGCCGACGGCGCCCGGGTGGTGCTCTCTGCCCGGCACCCCGACATGGTCGACGCCGCCACGGCCGGCTTCGCCAGACCGGATCGGGCCGTTGGCATCACCGCGGACCTGACTGACCCAACCACCCCCGGCCGGCTGCTCACCGCCGCGCACGAGCACTTCGGCCGGCTCGACGGCGCGCTGGTCTCGGTCGGCGGACCGCCGGCGGGCAGCGCGGCCGCGGTCGACGACGAGCAGTGGCGGCAGTCCTTCGAGACCGTTTTCCTCGGCAGCGTCCGGATGGTGCGTACGGTCGCCGCCGCGCTGCCCGACGGCGGCGCGATCGCGTTGGTGCTCTCCACCTCGGCGCGCGGCCCGGTCACCGGGTTGGGCATCTCCAACGGGCTACGCCCCGGCCTTGCCGGCGTCGCCAAGGACGTCGCCGACGAGTACGGGCCGCGCGGGGTGCGGGTGGTCGGCCTCCTGCCGGGTCGATTCATGACCGACCGCAACCGGGAGCTTTTCGCCGCCACCGGCAACCCCGAGCGGGCGAGGACAGAGGCGCAGACCGGTATCCCGCTGCGTCGCATCGGCGACCCGGCCGAGTTCGGCCGGATCGCCGCCTTCACGCTCTCCCCCGCGGCCAGCTACCTCACCGGGGTCACCATCCCGGTCGACGGCGGCGCGCTGCGTGGCCTGTGACCGCCGAACCGCCCGCCAGCCGCTACCGACCTGCCGAGCGCGGTAGGCCAGCGCACCGACCCAACCCGCGCCCGAGCCGGAAGGAACTGTCGGCGGCCGCCGACAAACTCCTTCCCGACGTCATCACGGCGGGCCTTGACGTCCTCTTCGTCGGGATCAACCCCGGGTTGTGGTCGGCGGCCACCGGCTGGCACTTCGCCCGCCCCGGCAACCGGTTCTGGCCGGCCCTGCACCGGGGCGGGTTCACGCCGCGCCTGCTGCATCCCAGCGAGCAGAAAGAGCTGCCCGGGCTCGGCCTGGGCATCACCAACCTGGCCGCCCGGGCCAGCGCCCGCGCCGACGAGCTGACCGCCGCCGAACTTGTCGACGGCGCGCGGACGCTGACCGCCAAGGTGGCCCGGTACCGGCCCCGTTGGGTGGCCGTGGTCGGGGTGACCGCGTACCGCGTGGGGTTCTCCCGACCGAAGGCGGTCTTCGGCCCACAGCCGGTGTCACTGGCGGGCGCCTGGCTCTGGGTGCTGCCCAATCCCAGCGGCTTGAACGCCCACTTCACCCCACAGACGCTTGGCGCCGCCTTCGCCGAACTCCGGGAGGCCACCCGCCAGCAGTGAGCGGCTTGGACCGCCGGGTCGGGCACCGGGCCGAGGCGGCAGTCCCACCAGCTGAGGCCGCCCGGGCGGGTCAACGCGCTGTCGTTGATCACCGGTATGCAAGGTTGGCGGCGTGCACCCGCCGACGGCCCGGGCGAGGGCTCGCCGTCAGTTGGCGGCGGCGGGGGGCAGAGCCTCCTCGGCGATGTACTCGCGGGTCGGGATCACCACCGGTTCGGGGCCGGTCGCGTCGACGTACGGAGTGGGCGAGTCGGCCACCGCGAACTGGGTGCGGTACAACTCGGCGTAGAGGCCGCCGACGGCGACCAGCTCTTCGTGGCGGCCCCGCTCGACGATGCGGCCGGCGTCGAGGACGAGAATCTGGTCGGCGTCGCGGACCGTCGAGAGCCGGTGCGCGATCACCAGAGCGGTACGCCCGGTCAACGCCACCGCAAGCGCCCGCTGAACGGCCGCCTCGCTCTCCGAGTCCAGGTGCGCGGTCGCCTCATCGAGGATGACGAGCGAGGGCGCCTTGAGCAGCAGCCGGGCGATGGCGATGCGCTGCTTCTCGCCGCCGGAGAAGCGGTAACCGCGTTCACCGACGGTGGTGTCCAGCCCGTCGGGCAGGGTACGCACCAAATCGGCGACCTGCGCGCCCGCGAGGGCCGCCCACAACTCGTCTTCTGTGGCGTCCGGCTTGGCGTAGCGAAGGTTCTCCGCGATGCTCTCGTGGAACAGGTGTGAGTCCTGGGTGACCACACCGATCTCGTCGCGCAGCGAGTCCGCGGTGGCGTCACGGACGTCGACCCCACCCACCAGCACCTGCCCGTCGGTGACGTCGTAGATGCGGGAGATCAGCATGGACAGTGTCGACTTGCCTGCGCCGGAGGGGCCGACCAGGGCCACCATCTGACCGGGATCGACCTTGAAGGAGACGCCCTTGAGGACCGGTTCGTTGACCGTACGGTCCAGAGCGGCGACCTCCTCCAGCGACGCGAGAGAGATCTCGGCGGCGCTCGGGTAGCGGAACCGCACGTCGCGGAACTCGACGGTCCCGGTGCCGCGGGGCACCGGCACCGCGTCGGACCGTTCCTTGATCGTCGGGTCCAGGTCGAGCACCTCGAAGACCCGGTCGAACGAGACCAGTGCGCTCATCACGTCGACCCGCACGTTACTCAACGCGGTCAGCGGGCCGTACAGGCGGGTGAGCAGCAGCGCCAGGGTCACCACGGTGCCGGCACTGACGTTGCCGGCGACGGCCAGCCAGCCACCGAGGCCGTAGGTCAACGCCTGGGCCAGCGAGGCCACCAGCAGCATCGCGACAAAGAACGTCCGCGAGTACATCGCGGAGGTGATGCCGATGTCGCGCACCCGCTCGGCTCGGGCGGCGAAGCGGCCCGACTCCGCGTCCGGCCGGCCGAAGAGCTTCACCAGCAACGCGCCGGCCACCCCGAACCGCTCGGTCATGGTCGTGTTCATCTTGGCGTCGAGGTTGTACGACTCGCGGGTGATCTCGGCCAGCCTACGGCCGACCCGGCGCGCCGGGATGATGAACACCGGTAGCAGCACCAGCGAGAGCGCGGTGATCTGCCAGGAGAGGGTGAACATCACCGCGGCCGTGAGGACCAGTTGGATCACGTTGCTGACCACGCCGGACAGGGTCGAGGTGAAGGCCCGCTGCGCACCAATGACATCGTTGTTGAGCCGACTGACCAGCGCACCGGTCTGGGTGCGGGTGAAGAACTGCAGCGGCATCCGCTGCACGTGGTCGTAGACCCGGGTACGCAGGTCGAGGATGATGCCCTCGCCGATGCGGGCCGAGTACCACCGTTGGGCGAGTGAGAGCAGTGCGTCGGCGACCGCGAGAGCGGCGATGAACAGGGCCAGCCGGATCACCAACGCGCCGGCCTCGGGGCCACCCCGGGTGATCGCGTCGATGACGTCGCCGGCGAGCAGCGGGGTGGCCACCCCGATCACCGCGGCGATGATCACGGTGACCAGGAACACCACGATGTCACGCCGGTAGGGCCGGGCGAACTCCACGATCCGACGTGCGACGCCACGCTGCAGCCGGTGCGTGGAGATGTCGTCCTCGCGGCGCATCGACTGGAGCATGCTCCAACCGCCCATGCCACCGGCGGTCATCGGGTTGGACACGTTCAACCTCCGGGCTGGTACGTCATCACGCCGTCGGGTCAATTCTCCCGACGACTACGACAACTTCGCGAGTAACCCAGATCTTCCCGAACGGTCCTTACCTAATCTCCGTGGCCGGCGAGGTCCCGCAGCCGTCGGGTCTGCGCCTCCCGCTCGGCCCGCTGCTGCTCGGCGGGGCTCCGGCCGGCAGCGCCGGCGAGCAGCGCCTTGATCTCCACCACCGCGCCCCGGGGGTTGGCGAGCAGCCCGGCGACCAGATCCCGCACCGCACCGCCCAGCTCAGGACTCGGCACGACAAGGGTGGCCAGGCCGATCCGATCCGCCTCGGGGGCGTCCATCCGGCGGCCGGTGGCGCAGATCTCCAGTGCTCGGGCATACCCGACTAGTTCCACTAGGCGGCTGGTGCCGGCCAGATCCGGTACCAGACCCAACGTCACCTCGGCCATGGAGAACGTGGCGTCCTCGGCCAGCACCCGCATGTCGCAGGCGAGGGCAAGTTGGAAGCCGGCACCGATGGCGTGCCCGTGCACGGCGGCGACGGAGATGATGTCCGGCCGGTGCAACCAGGTGAAACCGCCCTGGTAGTCGGCTATCCGGTCGGCGCACTCCTGCTCGGGGAGGGTCGTCAACTCGGCGAAGGAGCCGGGCCCGGACGCACCGGCCACCGACAGGTCGAGGCCGGCGGAGAAGGCCCGCCCCTCTCCCCGCACGACGACCACCCGCACGTCGCCGGGAAGGTCCCGGGAGAAGTCGCTCATCGCACGCCACATCGCCGGGGTCTGTGCGTTGAGCACGTCGGGCCGGCACAGGGTGACTGTGGCGACCGGCCCGTCGCAGTCCAGCCGGACCCCGGTCGCCTCGGCGGTCACCGGGCGGCCCGGGTCACGGTGGTGGCGCTGGTGAACGATGTCGACGGACGGATCACGCCTTCTTACGGCGGCGAGCCCCGCCGCGCTGCCGCAGCTGCACCCCGGACTCGGTGAGCACCCGGTGGATGAACCCGTAGGATCGGCCGGTCGAGGCTGCGAGCGCCCGGATGCTCTCGCCTCCGGTGTACCGCTTGACGAGGTCCTTGGCGAGCGTCTGACGCTCGGCTCCGACGATCCGGCGACCCTTCTCAGTGCTGGTGGCTGTGCCAGTGGCTGCCATGCTGTGTCCTCACGTCCCAGACTGTGCGGTTCGGATACGGTCCCACCTATTAGACCGCCTCGGACGATCATGCGCCAGATATCAACTATTCGCCAACCGACACGCTATGCATTGTCAGCTTCCCGATAGGTGACGCCACGACCGCTCAGGCCAGCTCGACCAGTTCGAGCAGGTCGTCGCTCCAGGCGTCCTCGTCGCCGTCGGGCAGCAGGATCGCCCGGTCGGGCTTGAGCGCGAAAACGGCGCCGGGATCGTGCGTGACCAGGACGATCGCCCCCGGGTAGCGGGCGATGGCGTCGAGCACCTGCTCCCGGCTGATCGGATCGAGGTTGTTGGTCGGCTCGTCGAGCAGCAGCACGTTGGCGCCGGAGCAGACCAGAGTGGCCAGAGCCAGCCGGGTCTTCTCCCCACCGGAGAGCACCGCGGCGGGCTTGTCCACGTCCTCGCCGGAGAAGAGGAAGGCACCAAGGATTTTCCGCAGATCGGTATCGGTCTGCTCGATCGACGCGGCCCGCATGTTCTCCAGCACGGTCCGCTCGACGTCCAGCGTCTCGTGCTCCTGCGCGTAGTATCCCAGTCGCAGTCCGTGACCGGCGTGCACCTCGCCGGTGTCCGGCTCAAGGAGCCCGCCGAGCATCCGCAGCAGCGTCGTCTTGCCGGCGCCGTTGAGGCCGAGGATGGCCACCCGGGAGCCCCGGTCGACCGCCACGTCCACGTCGGTGAAAATCTCCAGGGAGCCGTACGACTTGGACAGGCCGGTCGCGGTCAGCGGGGTCCTGCCGCACGGCGCGGGAGCGGGAAAGCGCACCTTGGCCACCTTGTCGGCGACGCGCACCTCCTCAAGGCCGGAGATCAGGCGCTCGGCACGGCGGGCCATGTTCTGCGCGGCGACGGTCTTGGTCGCCTTCGCCCGCATCTTGTCGGCCTGGGCCATCAGCGCCCCGGCCTTCTTCTCGGCGTTGGCCCGTTCCCGGCGCCGACGTCGCTCGTCGGTCTCCCGCGCCTCCAGGTAGGCCTTCCAACCGAGGTTGTAGCCGTCGACCACCGAACGGGTGGCGTCGAGGAACCAGACCTTGTTCACCACCGACTCCAGCAGCGAGCCGTCGTGCGAGATCACCACTAGCCCACCCTTGTGATTGGCCAGGAAACTCCGCAACCAGGTGATCGAGTCGGCGTCGAGGTGGTTGGTGGGCTCGTCGAGCAGCAGGATGCCACCGCCGTTCTCGCCCGCGTCGCGGAACAGGATCCGGGCCAGCTCGATGCGGCGCCGCTGGCCGCCGGAGAGCGTGCCGATGGTCTGGGTCAGGGCCCGGTCCGGTAATCCCAGGTTGGCGCAGATCCGGGCCGCCTCGGCCTCGGCGGCGTAGCCGCCCAGGGCGGCGAACTGGTCCTCCAGCGCACCGTAGCGGCGGACCAGGCGCTCGTCGCCGCCGTCGGCGAGCTTCTCCTCCAGATCCTTCATCCCGGCCATCAGCGTGTCCAGCCCACGTGCGGATAGCACCCGGTCCCGGCCGATGACGTCCAAGTCACCGGTACGCGGATCCTGCGGAAGGTAGCCGACGGCGCTACGCCGGTCGATCTGACCGGCGTACGGCTGCCCCTCGCCGGCGAGGACCTTCAGGGTGGTGGTCTTGCCGGCGCCGTTGCGGCCGACCAGGCCGATCCGGTCGCCCGGCTGCACCCGCAGCGTGGTGTCGGACAGCAGGATTCGGGCGCCGGCGCGCAGTTCGAGGCCGCTGGCAGTGATCATGTCGGGGTACTCGCTCTCGGGATCCGAAGGGCTGACTCAGGGCACACGAAAGCGCCGGCGGATCCTGGAGACCCGTCGGCGCGGGGCGTTCAGCCTTCGCAGAGCAGCACGGGTTCGAGTGTACCGGGCCCCGGCCGGCACCCGTGGCTTCGGGCTCAACGCCATGACAGCGCGACCCGGGCAACGTCAACGACCTGTCCGTGCGACTGGAGTTGCAGGCTGACTGCTGCGTGGGTGCGTGGGCCAAGAACGCGACCGGCACGGCCGACGAGAGCGGCCAGCGGATCTTCACCAGCATCACCGAGCAGGCCATCGGCGACGACGCGATCTCCAGGCGCGCCGACCGGCCGGTCAACCGGACGAGTTCACCCCCACGGCTCGTCTGCCGACCGCAAGCGGTGGTTCAACCGAGGCTACGACAGCGGCGACCCGGCCTCCTGCGACACCTTCAGCGGGGCGGTCTGAGGGGTCGGGAGACGGCGGTCAGGCGGGGTCGCGGACCAGGACGTGCACGGCCCGAGCCGCGGCCACCGCGTCGACCAGCACCGCGTACCTGGGCTCGGGCACATCGAGCAGCCGGTCGGCGCGCAGCGCGGCCAGCGGGGCGAGCCGGCGGTCGGCCAGCACGGTGTCCACGGCCCGCCGGTCCCCGCCGGCGACCAGCGCGTCCAGCCGGTCGACGGCCGGCAGCAACAGCCGGGCCGCGAGGTCGACCGCATCGGCCAGCGCCGCCTTCGCCTGGTTGTCCCGTCGCCGGGCGAACCGCTGCTGCGACCAGCCTCCGGCGGCGGTTCGGCCCTGCACGTACCGGGTGTCGACCTTGTGCACGGGCAACTGCTCCCCCTCGGCGACGCCCACCGCCACCGCGCCCTTGCGGGCGAGCAGCAGGCCGATCCGCCGGGGGGCGGTCGCGGTGGCCACGAAGGACGGCAGCTCGGTGGTGGCCGGTGCGCCAGGCGGGGCGTGCAGCTCCGCGGTCGCGCCGTCCGGGGCGGTCAGCAGCAGGCCGTACGCCTCGACGGTGGTGACGGGTGGGCCGTGCCGGTCGGTGAAACCACCCACCCAGCGGTCGATCCGGGCCGGGTCGACCTCGACCCACCGGCCTCCCCCGGCGGCGGGTCGGCTGCTCATCACCCGACCGTACGGCACGGCGGGTCGTGCCCGCTCATCGGAGTTCGACTGCCTCGGCCGTCTCGGCCCGGTCGGCTGCTGCCGGTCATCCGCCCAGGAGCATGCCGACGGCGAGCGCGGCGATGATGGCGCTCGACAGCAGGGCGGTCACCAGTCGGCCCCGGTGACTGGCGAGCGTCCGGCCGACCAACGAGCCGCCCCCGGCGACCAGCAGCTGCCAGCTCGCCGAGGCAACGAACGCGCCGAGGGCGAAGACGATGCCGGTTGCGGCGTCCAGCCCGCCCAGGTCGCGGCGGCCGAGCACCAGGGCCGTGAAGTAGACGACGGTGGCGGGATTGAGCATCGTCAGCGCGAGGACCCCGGCGAAGGCCCGCAACGGGGTGTCCAGCCCGCCCCGCACGACCGTGACATCCGGCCGGCCCGCCGAGGGGGGTGAGCCAGGCGGCGACCACCGCGCCGCCGAGCGCCGCGACACCGGCATAGATCCCGTCGGCGGTGGCCACGGCGACAGGGAACGGCATCATCGGGTACGCCTCGTTCACCCGGCCATCCTGCGCCGGCCGTTGCCGGTGCCGCCACGGATTATCGCCGTCAGGCTGGACCGTTCATGCCCTCATCATCGCCGCCGACCGGCGCGGCATCCGGGGATGCCGCGCCGATGAACGTACGGGACCGACTCAGACGTTGAAGCCGAGGGACCTCAGCTGGTCGCGGCCCTCGTCGGTGATCTTGTCCGGCCCCCACGGCGGCAGCCACACCCAGTTGATCCGGATGTCCGAGACGAGCCCGCCGCCCGGACCGGTGGTCAGCGCCTGCCTGGTCTGGTCCTCGATCACGTCGGTCAACGGGCAGGCGGCCGAGGTCAGCGTCATGTCCAGGGTGGCCACGTTCTCGTCGTCGACGTGCACGCCGTACACCAGGCCCAGGTCGACGACGTTGATGCCCAACTCCGGGTCGACGACGTCCTTCATCGCCTCCTCGACGTCGGCCAGGGCGGCCTTGCCGCCCGTCGCCGGCGTCGTCGCGCCGTCAGTCGCCACGGCACCCGTCTCCGGCGTGGTGGTCTCGTCGCTCATGCCTTCACCTCCGTCGGGCTCGCGCCCACACCGGCGCGTGCCGCGGCGTCCTTGAACGCCATCCACGGCAACAACGCACATTTGACCCGGGCGGGATAGCGGGCCACGCCCTCGAAGGCAACCCCGTCACCGAGCACGTCTTCGTCCGGCGTGACCTGGCCACGACCGGACATCAGCGCCAGGAACGCCTCGTGCACCTCGAACGCGTCGGCCGCACCTTGGCCGGTCAGCAGTTCGTGCAGCACGCTCGCGGACGCCTGGCTGATCGAGCAACCGACACCGTCGTACGACACGTCGTGCAAGATGTCGCCATCGGCGGTCACCCGGATGGTCACCTCGTCCCCGCAGGTCGGGTTGACGTGGTGTGCCTCGCCCACCTGGTGGGCCGGGTCTGCGGCGTCGCGCAGGCCACGGCCGTGCGGGCGCTTGTAGTGATCCAGGATGATCTCCTGGTACAGAGACTCAAGCTGCATCAGGCTGACCCCCCCTCGACTCGCCCAGGCTCCTGCGTCGCCCGGCTCATCGGAACACCTTCCACACCTGCTCCAGGCCCGCGACCAGAACGTCGATCTCGTCTCTGGTGGTGTAGAGGTAGAACGACGCCCGGGTGGTGGCCGGCACTCCGAACCGGAGGCAGACCGGCCGGGCGCAGTGGTGACCCACCCGTACCTGCACGCCGAGGGAGTCCAACACCTGACCCACGTCGTGCGGATGCACGTCACCGAGGGCGAAGGAGATCGTACCGCCCCGGCCGACCGGCACCTCCGGCCCGAAGATCCGCAGGCCGGGCACGGTGGCCAGGGCATCCAGCGCGTACGCGGTCAGCTGCTTCTCGTGCCATTGGACGGCCCGCATGCCGACGCCGGTGAGGTAGTCCACGGCCGCGCCCAGCGCGACGGCCTCCGCGATCGGCGGGGTGCCCGCCTCGAAGCGGGCCGGCGGCGCGGCGTACGTCGAGCCGGCCATCGTCACCGTCTCGATCATCGAGCCGCCGCCGAACACCGGCGGCATCGCCGCCAACAGGTCGGTACGCCCCCAGAGCACCCCGATGCCGGTCGGGCCGCACATCTTGTGCCCGGTGAAGACGATGAAGTCAGCGTCCAGGTCGACCACGTCGATCGGCATGTGCGGCACCGACTGCGAGCAGTCCAGCAGCAGCAGCGCCCCCACCTCGCGAACCCGGGCGGTGATCCGTGCGGTGGCGTTGACGGTGCCGAGGATGTTCGACATGTGCACCAGCGAGACGATCTTCGTCCGTTCGTTGACCAGGTCCGTCAACCCCGACTCGTCCAGCCGTCCGTTGTCGGTGACCGGGAACCAACGCAGCGTGGCGCCGGTACGCTCGGCCACCAGCTGCCACGGGACGATGTTCGAGTGGTGCTCCATCTCCGAGATGACGATCTCGTCGCCCGGCCCGAGCCGGAATCGGGGGTCGGCGTCGGGACGCAGCGAGGCGTTGGAGAACGCGTACGCCACGATGTTGATCGCCTCGGTGGAGTTCTTGGTGAAGACCACCTCGTCGACGCTCGGCGCGTTGACGAACGCGGCGACCTTCGCCCGGGCGCCCTCGTACGCCTCGGTCGCCTCGGTGCCCAGCGTGTGCACCGACCGCGACACGTTGGCGTTGTGCCGGGCGTAGTGCTCGGCCAGCACGTCGAGCACCTGGCGTGGCTTGTGCGAGGTGTTGGCGCTGTCGAGGTAGACCAGCGGATGTCCGTTGACTTCCCGACCCAGGATCGGGAAGTCGGCGCGGACCGCCGCCACGTCGTAGCTGGGCGCGTCGTCGTACTGCGGCATCCCCGGCGGGATCGCGATGGTGGTCATCGTCGTGACCGGCCCTTCCTTCGGGATCAGACCCGCGCCGAGCCGGCCCCGGCCGCGTACCGCTCGTAGCCGGACTCCTCAAGCTTGTCGGCCAGCTCCGGGCCGCCCTGCTCGACGATCCGACCGGCGACGAAGACGTGCACGAAGTCGGGCTTGATGTAGCGCAGGATCCGCGTGTAGTGGGTGATCAGCAGCAGGCCGGTGTCACCGGTGTCGCGCACCCGGTTCACACCCTCGCTCACCACGCGCAGCGCGTCCACGTCGAGACCGGAGTCGGTCTCGTCGAGAATCGCCACCTTCGGCTTGAGCAACTCCAGCTGCACGATCTCGTGCCGCTTCTTCTCGCCGCCGGAGAATCCCTCGTTGACGTTGCGCTGGGCGAAGGCCGGGTCCATGTGCAGGCGCTCCATGGCGCCGCGCAGCTCGCCGCCCCAGGTGCGCAGCTTCGGCGCCACACCGTCCAGGGCGGTCTTGGCGGTACGCAGGAAGTTCGCCACCGACACACCGGGCACCTCGACCGGGTACTGCATGGCGAGGAAGAGACCGGCGCGGGCCCGCTCGTCGACGGAGAGCTCCAGCACGTCGACGCCGTCCAGGGTCACCGAACCGCCGGTGATCTCGTACTTCGGGTGGCCGGCGATCGAGTACGCCAGGGTCGACTTGCCGGAGCCGTTCGGGCCCATGATGGCGTGGGTCTCCCCGGAGCGCACGGTCAGGTCCACACCGGCCAGGATCGGCTTGAGCTCACCCTCGGGCAGCTTGACCGACACCTGCAGGTCACGAATCTCCAGGGTGCTCATTATCGGGTCACTCCATTGCTCGGCATCGGGCGACCGTCGTCGCCCACGGGAAGGAAGATGTCACCGTCACGGACTTCGACGGGATAGACGGGGACGGGTTCGGTGGCGGGCAGCCCGGTGGGCTCGCCGGTACGCAGGTCGAAACGGGAGCCGTGCAGCCAGCACTCCAAGGTGCAGCCGTCCACCTCCCCTTCGGAGAGGGCGACCGCGGCGTGTGAGCACTCGTCGAACACGGCGTGGAACGATCCGTCGTCGGCGTGCACCACCGCGATCTGGGTGCCGTCGACGTCCGCGCTGACCGCGGTGCCCTTGGGCACGTCCTCGACCGAGCAGATCCGGAGCATCAGGCGCCCGCCTTGGTCAGCCGATCCTCGATCGTCGCGCCGAGCCGCTCGCGCAGCTCCTCGACCGGGATCTTGTTCAGCAGCTCGGCGAAGAAGCCGCGTACCACCAGGCGCCGAGCTTCGCTCTCCGGGATGCCCCGGGCCATCAGGTAGAACAGCTGCTCGTCGTCGAAACGACCGGTGGCGCTCGCGTGACCGGCACCGGCGATCTCGCCGGTCTCGATCTCCAGGTTCGGTACGGAATCGGCCCGCGCGCCGTCGGTGAGCAGCAGGTTCCGGTTGATCTCGTACGTGTCGGTGCCCGTCGCATCCGCGCGGATCAGCACGTCGCCGACCCAGACGGTGTGGGCGCTCTCCCCCTGCAACGCGCCCCGGTAGCCGACGTAGCTGCGGCAGTCCGGCACGGTGTGGTCGACCAGTTGGCGGTGCTCCAGATGCTGGCCGGAGTCGGCGAAGTAGACGCCGTACAGCTCGGCCTCGCCGCCCCGGTCGGTGTACTCCACGGTGGTGTGCTGACGGACCAGGTCGCCGCCGAGGGTCACCTGGATGTGCTGCACCCTCGCGTCGCGGCCCAGCCGTACCTTCAGGTGCTGCGCCTGCACCGCGTCGTCGGCCCAGTCGGCGACCGTGACCAGCGTCAGCTTCGCCCCGTCGCCGACCGTGACCTCGATGTTGTCGGCCAGCGTCGTCGAACCCACCTGCTCCAGCACCAGGACCGCCTCGGCGAACCGTTCCACCTGCACCACGGTGTGCCCGAAGGCCACCCCGTCGGCGCCCTCGCCGACGACCCGCACGACCGCCGGCCCGCTGATGACGGCGTCCTGCGCCACCCGCACCAGCAACGCCTGCCCGGCACCGCCGAACGCCAGCGCGCTGACCCGGTCGAACGGGGTCAGGACGGCACCCACCCGGGGGTCGTCGCTGCCGATCCGCTCGACGGACACACCCTCGGGCAGGTCTGCGTACTCGTGCCGGACCGTGCCGGTAGCGGTCGGGTCGTCTCCGACCAGCCCGCGTAGCCGCTTGAGCGGGGTAAATCGCCACTCCTCCTCCAGGCCCGTGAGGGCCGGGAAGTCAGCGACGTCGTACGAGCGCAGCGCCTGCGACTTGGTGCTCGGCGGCGCGGAAGCCTGGGTAGTCATCTCTTCCTTGCTTGTCTCTGCGACGACGGTGTCAGTTGAACCGGAGGCGGGCCGGGACCGGGCGCGGCCCGCCGCGGGACGGCGTCAGCCGACCGCGCCCTCCATCTGCAGCTCGATCAGGCGGTTGAGCTCCAGGGCGTACTCCATGGGCAGTTCCTTGGCGATCGGCTCGATGAAGCCACGCACGATCATCGCCATCGCCTCGTCCTCGCTCAGACCCCGGCTCATCAGGTAGAAGAGCTGGTCCTCGCTGACCTTGGAGACGGTCGCCTCGTGCCCCATCGACACGTCGTCCTCACGGATGTCGACGTACGGGTAGGTGTCGGAGCGGGAGATCGTGTCGACCAGCAACGCGTCGCACTTGACCGTGCTGCGGCTGTTGGTCGAGCCCTCCAGCACCTGCACCAGCCCCCGGTACGAGGTACGGCCGCCGCCCCGGGCGATCGACTTCGACACGATGGTGCTGCTGGTGTGCGGCGCGGCGTGCACCATCTTGGCACCCGCGTCCTGGTGCTGGCCCTCGCCGGCCATGGCGACCGAAAGCACCTCGCCCTTGGCGTGCTCGCCGGTCATGTAGACCGCCGGGTACTTCATGGTCACCTTGGAGCCGATGTTGCCGTCGATCCACTCCATGGTCGCGCCCTCGTGGCACACGGCGCGCTTGGTGACCAGGTTGTAGACGTTGTTGGACCAGTTCTGGATGGTCGTGTAGCGACACCGGGCGTTCTTCTTGACGATGATCTCCACCACGGCGCTGTGTAGCGAGTCCGAGGAGTAGATGGGAGCGGTGCAGCCCTCGACGTAGTGCACGTACGCGCCCTCGTCGACGATGATCAGCGTCCGCTCGAACTGACCCATGTTCTCGGTGTTGATCCGGAAGTACGCCTGCAGCGGGATCTCCACCTGCACGCCCTTGGGCACGTAGATGAACGAGCCACCGGACCAGACCGAGGTGTTCAGCGCGGCGAACTTGTTGTCGCCGACCGGGATCACCGTGCCGAAGTACTCCTTGAAGACGTCCTCGTGCTCCTTGAGCGCGGTGTCCGTGTCCAGGAAGAGGACGCCCTGCTCCTCAAGGTCCTCGCGGATCTTGTGGTAGACCACCTCGGACTCGTACTGGGCCGCGACACCGGCGACGAGGCGCTGCTTCTCCGCCTCCGGGATACCCAGCTTGTCGTAGGTGTTCTTGATGTCCTCGGGCAGGTCCTCCCAGCTCGCGGCCTGCTTCTCGGTGGAGCGTACGAAGTACTTGATGTTGTCGAAGTCGATTCCGGTGAGGTCGGCGCCCCAGGCCGGCATCGGCTTGCGGCCGAACAGCCGTAGGCCCTTCAGACGCAGGTCGAGCATCCAGGCCGGCTCGCTCTTCTTGGCCGAGATGTCCCGCACCACCGCCTCGTTGAGGCCACGCTGGGCGACCGCCCCGGCGACGTCGGAGTCGGCCCAGCCGTACTCGTAGTTGCCCAGGGCAGCGAGCTGCTCCTCCTGGGTCAGGGGCTGGACGATCTGCTCGGTCATCTATCTGTCCTCACAGTGGTGACGGTCATACCGGACTGGGCGCGCGGCGGACCGGGAATGTGCGTGGTGCACACCCCGTCCCCGTGCGCGATGGTGGCCAGGCGCTGTACGTGGGTACCGACCAGGCGGGAGATCACCGTGGTCTCGGCCTCGCACAACGCAGGGAACTCGGCGGCCACGTGCGCCACCGGGCAGTGGTGCTGGCAGAGCTGACCACCGGAGGCGATCGTGGACGCACTGGCAGCGTATCCCTCGGCGGTGAGCGCTGCGGCGAGTGCCTCCGCCCGGGCCATCGGGTCGTCCCCCGCGTCGGCCAGGGCAGCCTGGCAGCGAGCCTCCAGCGCGGCCACCTGCTCGGCGGCGAACCTCTCCACCGCCTGGGAGCCACCGGTGCGAGCGATCCAACGCAGCGCGGCGGTGGCCATGTTGTCGTAGTGGTGAGTGCCACACCGGCTGCGGGCGGCGTCGGTCAGCAGGAACACCTTAGCCGGCCGGCCGCGCCCTCGGTGGCCGCGGACGGCCTGCTCGCGGGCGATGACGTCGCCGTCGACCAGCATCGCGTCGAGGTGCCGGCGAATCGCCGCCGGGCTGAGGCCCAGCGCGTCGCCCAACTGGGCGGCGGTGGCGGCTCGGCGCTCCAGCAGCAGCTGGGTCACCCGGCCCCGGGTCGACAGGTCCGCCGCGGGCGTGCCCGGAGCGGACGCGGCCGGGGCGGCCGGCACGGTCCCGCCGGCGGCCGTCCAGGCCCCCGGCTGGTGCCCGGTGAGCCCCGCCGCCTTTTTCACAACGCCCACGTTACGTAATTCGGTCAGGCCCTGCAAACGCGGGGTGTGGTGATCCGAGCCACCGCACGTGCGGAGTCACCCGATCGGGGAAAACTACGGTGCGTAGGATTCGCCTCGTGAAGCGACCCGTCCAGTTCCCGGTCTCCACCACCCTGCTGCGCCGTCTCGCGTTCGCCAACATCGTCGCGAACGCCGCCATCGTGGTCACCGGCGGTGCCGTCCGGCTGACCGCCTCCGGGCTCGGCTGCCCCACCTGGCCCCGGTGCACCGACGAGTCCTACACCGCCACGACCGAGATGGGTGTGCACGGGGTGATCGAGTTCGGCAACCGCCTGCTCTCCTTCGTGCTGGTGCTGATCGCGGGCGCCGCCCTGCTGGCCGCGCTGGCGCACCGCCCGCGCCGCCGGGGTGTGGTACCGCTCGCGCTGGTCGTCGTCCTCGGCATCGTGGCGCAGGCGGTGATCGGCGGGATCACGGTACGCACCCAGTTGCACCCCTCGATCGTGGGCATCCACTTCGTCGTCTCGATGCTGCTGCTGCTCGTCGCGTACGCCCTGTGGCGGCGGGTGGGCGAGCCGGCAGGCCGCACCGCCCCGCTGGTGCCGCCTGCGCTGCGCGCCCTGACCTGGACCACCGTGGTGGCCGGCGCTGCGGTGATCATTGTCGGGGTCGCGGTGACCGGCAGCGGCCCGCACGCCGGTGACGCCGACGCGGTCCGCAACGGCCTCCACCCGCAGACGATCTCCCAGATCCATGCCGACCTGGTGTTCCTGCTCGTCGGCCTGACCGTCGGCCTCTGGCTGGCCCTGCGCGCGGTCGGCGCGCCGGCGCACACCGTCCGCGCCGCCCTGACCCTGCTCCTGGTCGAGCTGGGCCAGGGCGTGATCGGCTTCGTGCAGTACCTCACGAACCTGCCGGTGCTGCTGGTCGGCGCCCACATGCTCGGTTCCTGCCTGGTCTGGCTCGCCACCCTGGCCGTGCTCTGGTCGGTCCGCGAACGCCGGGCGGACCCGACCGGCACCGCCGGCACCGCCGGCACCGCCGGCACCGCCGGCACCGCCGGCACCGCCGGCACCGCCGCGCCGGCCAGAGCGCGGGCCGCGTCGCTGACGCCATGAGGGCCGCCATTAACCGCGCGCGGTCAGGCCCGGCTGCGGGTGAGGTGGATGACGATGGCGTCGGCGAAGCGCTCGGGAGCTCCGGCGGCGTACCCGAGGAACAGCGACGGCTCGGTCAGCTCCAGTTCCACCAGCACCGGCGTGCCGTCGGGGCCGGCAATCAGGTCCACCCGGGCGTAGAGCAGCCGGCCCGTGCCGCCGGGTACCGCCGCGAGGGTCTTCTCCGCGACCGCGTGCTGCGCCGGGTCGGCCGTCCGGACGGTGATCTTCTCGGGCATGAAGAGCCGCCCGTCGGCGCCCTCGTCGGGTCCGGTCAGCATCGGCCCCTTGCAGACGGCGTGACTGAAGGCCAGGCCATCCGGGCCGGCGAGGAAGAGCAACGCCGTCTCACCCTCGGTGTCGACGGCGGTCAGGTACGGCTGGACCATGGCCGCCCGCCCGGCGGCGCCGAGGCGACGAATGTGAGACAACGCGAGGTCTCGGTGCCGCGGGTCGGCCAGGTCGTAGCGACCGGTGTCCCGGCTACCCGCGCTGACGACCGGTTTGATGACGTACTCGCCCCGGTCGGCTGGTGGCTGCCACGGCTCGCCGGGCAGCACCCAGCCGGTCGGTGCCGTCGGCACCCCGGCGGCGGAAAGCTCGTCCAGGTAGCGCTTGTCGGTGTTCCAGAGCACCACGTCGGCCGGGTTGACCAGCCGGGGCACAAGCCCGGTCCAGGTGACGAACTCCTCGGGCCGGAGAACGTAGTCCCAGGGAGAGCGGAGCACGACGAGGTCGTAGTCGGCCCAGTCGACGCCCGGGTGGTCCCAGACGACGGGTTCGGCAACGATCCCACGCGCGGCCAGCGGGGCGAGGACGAGGCTGTCGTCCCCGTCGAGATCGGCCAGCGCGGCGCAGGTGACGAGAGCGACCCGGGGTTTCCCCCGGGTCGGCTGGTGGTGGTCGGTCTATTTATCTCACCGAGCCATCGTGCGTCGGGCCATCGAACGCCAGAGGTCGTTGCTCGGACGCATCTGATCCATCAGTTCCCGCTCCCAGGCGTTCTCCACGGCCACTCCGGCCTGCCCGCAGGCATCCCGGGCCAGGACCGTGTCCTCGGCGAACTGGTCGCCCCACGCGCCGTCGGAACCCACCAGGACGATGCGTGCACCGCGCTTGCCAACGTACTCGATGACCGCCTTCGCCCCGCCGTGCTCGGCGGCGAACGACTTGATGCCGGCGACCAACCCGTCGGGGGCTGGCGCTGAGGCGGTTTGATCAGCCGTCAGCGTCGTATCGGAACCATCTGCCATAACCGCAGCCTATGCAGACAACCACTTGCAGGTGCGAGAACCGTGAAGCTTTTGTGATACCGATTACCCGAAGTTTAAGGAACAGCTAAGGCGTTTCGGGGGTATTTATCCGGACTAAGTACGCCCGAACGACGCGCCAGAACGCCATTAAGCGACTCAGGATAGAGCGGATGAGACGCATCCCTCAGTGGCCGAAAATTAACGACAATACGGACAACCGCGCGTCGTCCAGATCTACCCGATCGCCGTTAAGAAGTAGCGCCTCCCATACCGCAGGCGCTATGTAAGAGAAGCTTTTCCTTACGACAGGTCAGAGCAGGGCGTCGAGGGCAACCGCGGCGAAGACGATCGTCAGGTATGTCGTCGACCAGTGGAACAGCCGCATCGGCTTCACCGGCTCGCCCCGGCGGGCCCGCCCGGCGAGCTTGTGCGCCTCGGCCAAGAAGATCGCACCCACCACCAGTGTCGGCACGCCGTAGACAGGACCCGGACCCAGCGCCCAGACAGCAAGCGAGACGAGCACCGTCAACCAGGCGAACAGCACGATCTCGGCGTTGACCCGCCGGACCGAGGCCACCACCGGAAGCATCGGGATGCCCGCCCTGGCGTAGTCGTCCCTGTACTTCATGGCGAGCGGGTAGAAGTGCGGCATCTGCCAGAAGAAGACCACCCCGAACAGCGCCCACGCCACCGGCGACAACGAGCCGGTCACCGCCGCCCAGCCGATCAGCACCGGCGCGGCCCCGCAGGCGCCACCCCAAAAGGTGTTCGCCGCCGTGGTGCGCTTGAGCCACAGCGTGTAGACGACGTCGTAATAGACGATCGCGGCCAGGGTGAGCCCGGCGGCGAGCAGGTTGGTGAAGGCCGCCATCAGGGTGACCGACACGGCCGCCAACGTCAGGCCGAAAATCAGCGCGTTGCGGGGCGTCACGGTGTGCGCGGGCAGCGGCCGGCGCTTCGTCCGCCGCATCAACTGGTCGATGTCGCGGTCGATGTAGCAGTTGAGCACGCTGGCCGCGCCGGCTGCGAGCGAACCACCGACCAGCACCACCGCGACCAGCCACAGCGACGGCATCCCGCCGTGCGCGACCATCATCGCCGGCACGGTGGTGACCAGCAGCAGCTCCACGATCCGCGGCTTGGTCAGCGTCACGTAGGCCGCCAGCACCGTCCGCACGTCACGGGAGCGGGCCGGGTCCTCCTCCGCCGTGCGCACCGGCGGCTGCCCGGCAGGATCACTCACGGGGCGCTCGGTGACCATGCTCACGGATTGCCACCTTCCGGCATCGGCAGGGGAGGTCGGGGCGGCGGGATCCGGCTCGGGTCCACACGCCGCACCCACACACTACGCGCTGTCGTTTTGCCTGCCCGGGCGACCCGGCAACGGTGCGGGCCGTCACACCAGCGGCCGAACGACATCCCCGCGAGGCCGCTGAACCGGGCGGCCGGCCGGAAACGTACAGATCAGCATGCTGAGATCCTCGGGCGCACGTTTAGCAACGCTCGATAGGGTCACCAGTGAGGGTTCCGCCCAACTCGCCGAGGAGCACAAACCACCGTGGCTGCCAACCGACCCGCGCACCCCGCACTTGACTGGTCCGACCTCGACCGCCGTGCCGTGGACACCGTCCGCGTGCTGGCCATGGACGCCGTGGAGAAATCCGGCAATGGCCACCCAGGCACCGCGATGAGTCTCGCCCCCGCGGCGTACCTGCTGTTCAACCGGGTGATGCGACACAACCCGGCCGATCCGAGCTGGCCCGGACGGGACCGGTTCGTGCTCTCTGCCGGCCACTCCAGCCTCACCCTGTACATCCAGCTCTTCCTCGCTGGCTACCCACTCGGCCTCGAGGACCTGAAGTCGCTGCGGCAGTGGGGCTCGCTCACCCCGGGGCACCCCGAGCACGGTCACACCCCCGGCGTGGAGACCACCACCGGCCCGCTCGGGCAGGGTCTGGGTAACGCCGTGGGCATGGCGATGGCGGCACGACGCGAGCGCGGCCTGTTCGACCCGGAGACCGAGGCCGGCGAGTCGGCCTTCGACCACCACATCTGGTGCATCGCCTCCGACGGCGACATCGAGGAGGGCATCAGCCACGAGGCCAGCGCCCTGGCCGCGCACCAGCAGCTGGGCAACCTCTGCGTGCTCTACGACGACAACGAGATCTCGATCGAGGACGACACCCGGATCGCGTTGAGCGAGGACGTGGCTGCGCGCTACGCCGCGTACGGCTGGCACGTGCAGCAAGTCGACTGGCGGCGCGGCGAGGCCGAGAAGAGCGACTACCACGAGAACGTCGAGGAGCTGTACCAGGCGCTGCTGGCCGCCAAGGCAGAGACCGGCCGCCCGTCGTTCATCGCGCTGCGCACCATCATCGGCTGGCCGGCGCCGAACAAGCAGAACACCGGCAAGATCCACGGCTCGGCGCTGGGCGCCGACGAGGTGGCCGCCACCAAGGAGATCCTCGGATTCGACCCGACCGCTTCGTTCGAGGTCACCGAGGAGGTGCTGGCCCACACCCGCACGACGCTGAGCCGCGGCGAGGCCGCGCAGCAGCAGTGGACGACCGTCTTCGACGCCTGGACCAAGGCCGCCCCCGAGCGGCGCGCGTTCCACGACCGGCTGTCCGGCCGGATCCTGCCCGAGGGTTGGATCGACGCGCTGCCGGAGTTCCCCGCCGACGCCAAGGGCGTCGCCACCCGGGCCGCCTCCGGCAAGGTGCTGGCGGCGCTCGCACCGGTGCTGCCCGAGCTGTGGGGCGGCTCGGCCGACCTGGCGGAGAGCAACAACACCACGATGAAGGGCGAGCCGTCCTTCGTCCCCAGCCAGTACGCCACCAAGGAGTTCCCCGGCCACGAGTACGGCCGGACGCTGCACTTCGGCATCCGCGAGCACGCCATGGGCGCAATCCTCAACGGCATCGCCCTGCACGGCGGCACCCGCCCGTACGGCGGCACCTTCCTTGTGTTCAGCGACTACATGCGCCCGTCGGTACGGCTGGCCGCACTGATGAAGCTGCCGGTGATCTACGTCTGGACGCACGACTCCATCGGCCTCGGCGAGGACGGCCCGACCCACCAGCCGGTGGAGCAGCTGAGCGCGCTGCGGGCCATCCCCGGTCTGGACGTGGTCCGGCCGGCCGACGCCAACGAGACGGTGTGGGCGTGGCGCCAGGCCCTCGAACACGCCGACCGGCCGACCGCGCTGGCGCTGAGCCGGCAGGCCCTGCCGACGCTGGACCGCGCGAAGCTGGCCGCGGCCGACGGCGTCGCCAAGGGCGGCTACGTGCTGGCCGAGGCCGCCAACGGCAAGCCGCAGGTGATCATCGTGGGCACCGGTTCCGAGGTGCAGCTCTGCCTGACCGCGCGGGAGCGGCTGGAGGCCGACGGCACGCCCACCCGGGTCGTCTCGATGCCCTGCCAGGAGTGGTTCTACGAGCAGGACGAGGCGTACCGGGAGTCGGTGCTGCCGCGCGGGGTAAAGGCCCGGGTGAGCGTGGAGGCGGGCATCGCGATGTCCTGGCGCGGGATCGTCGGTGACTGCGGCGAGAGCGTCAGCCTGGAGCACTACGGCGCGAGTGCCCCGCACTCCGTGCTCTTCGAACAGTTCGGCTTCACCCCCGACCGGATCGTCGCCGCCGCGCACGCGGCGCTGACCCGGGTCGGGGACATCACCGGTTTCACGACCGGCAACTGAGGGAGGCGTTGGCGTACATGACGACCGACAGGCTGGGTGAGCTGACCGCCACGGGAGTGGCGGTCTGGCTCGACGATCTTTCCCGGGTACGACTCTCCTCCGGCGGGCTTGACCAGCTGCGCCGAGAGAAGCACGTCGTCGGGGTGACCACCAACCCGACGATCTTCGCGAAGGCGTTGAGCGACGCCGACGAGTACGACTGGCAGCTACGGGACCTGGCCGGTCGGGGCGTCGACGTCGAAGAGTCCGTCCGCATGCTCACCACGTACGACGTGCGGTGGGCCTGCGACGTGATGCGCCCGTCGTACGACGCCAGCGGTGGCGTGGACGGCCGGGTCTCCATCGAGGTGGACCCGCGGCTGGCCCACGAATCGCAGCGCACCGTGGCCGAGGCCAGGGCGCTGTGGTGGCTGGTCGACCGGCCGAACCTGTTCATCAAGATTCCGGCGACCGAGGCCGGCCTGCCGGCGATCACCGCCACGCTGGCCGAGGGGATCAGCGTCAACGTGACGCTCATCTTCGGCCTGGACCGCTACTCCCAGGTGATGGAGGCGTTCCTGACCGGCCTGGAGCAGGCGAAGGCGAACGGCCACGACCTGAGCAAGATCGGTTCGGTTGCCTCGTTCTTCGTCTCCCGGGTCGACAGCGAGGTCGACGCCCGGTTGGAGAAGATCGGCTCGGAGCAGGCCAAGGCACTGCGCGGCAAGGCCGCCGTCGCCAACGCCCGGCTGGCGTACCAGCGCTACGCCGAAATCTTCTCCACCGACCGCTGGCAGGTGCTGGCCGACGCCGGGGCGCACCCCCAGCGACCACTGTGGGCGTCCACCTCGACCAAGAATCCGGACTACCGGGATGTGATCTACGTCGAGGAGCTGATCGCCGCCGGCACGGTCAACACCATGCCGGAGCCGGTCATCCACGCCTACGCCGAGCACGGCGAGACCCACCCGGACACCGTCACCGGCGCCTACGACGACGCCCGGGCAGTCTTCGCCGACCTGGAGTCGGTGGGCGTGGACCTGGCCGACGTGATCGCCACGCTGGAGCGCGAGGGCGTGGAGAAGTTCGAGGCGAGCTGGGGCGAGCTGCTCGCCGGCGTACGCAAGTCGCTGGCCGCCGCCGGGCAGGGCACGGATCATCCGAGCGACGCCGCCAGCGGCAACGCCGCCGCCGCGCGGGCTGGAGGAAATGCGTGACCGTACGCCACGTCAGCACCCATGTCGCCACCCCACGAGGGTGGCGACATGGGTGAGTTGCCGGCCGCACCGGCCGAGGCCGCCGCGGGTCTCGCGGTGTACGGCGCGCAGACCGTCGACGCCGACGCGCCGGCCTCCGCCCGACAGGCCCTGGTCGACGCCGATGTCCCCGCCCGGCTCGCCGCCAGGGACCCGACGTTGTGGGGTCCGGACGCGGCGGCCGACGCGGCGGCCGGGCTCGGCTGGCTGGACACCCACCGCCGTAGCCGGGAGCTGCTCCCCCAGCTGGCCGAACTGACGGCGGAGCTGGCCGACCTGGACCATGTGGCGCTCGTCGGCATGGGCGGCTCGTCACTCGCGCCGGAGGTCATCACGCGCACCACCGGCCGCCCGCTGACCGTGCTCGACACCACCGACCCCGGGCAGGTTCGCGCCGCACTGGCCGATCGGCTGGAGCGCACCGTCGTGGTGGTGGCCAGCAAGTCCGGCGCCACCGTGGAGACCGACAGCCTGCGGCGGGCGTACTGGCAGGCGTTTCTGGACGCGGGGATGACCGAGGCCGAGGCCGGCCGGCACTTCGTCGTGGTGACCGACCCGGGCTCACCGCTGGAGGCGCTCGCCGCCGAACTGGGCGCGATCGTCGTGCCCGCCGACCCCGAGGTGGGCGGCCGGTACTCGGCGCTGACCGCGTTCGGGCTGGTTCCCTGCGCGCTGGCCGGCGTCGCGGTGACCGACCTGCTCGACCAGGCCGACGCGTTCGCGGCGTCGCTGGCGCGTCCGGAGGGCAACCCGGCGCTGGCACTCGGCGCCGCGCTCGCCGCTGCCGCCACCGCCGGGCGAGACAAGATCGCGCTGCTCGCCGACGGCACCGGTATCGAAGGGCTGGGCGACTGGGTGGAGCAGTTGCTCGCCGAGTCCATCGGAAAGGACGGCCTCGGCGTCCTGCCCGTGGTGGTCGAGTCCCCGGACAGCCCTGGGCTGTCCGGTCCCGGTGTGCTGACCGTCAGCTACGGTGGCGCGCTGGCCGCCGGTGACGTGCCCGGCTCCGGGGCCGGCGCGCCCGACGTCGCGGTGAACGGGCCGCTCGGTGCCCAGTTCCTGGCCTGGGAGTACGCGACCGCTGCCGCTGCGATCGTGCTCGGGGTGAACCCGTTCGACCAGCCGAACGTGACCGAGGCCAAGGAACACGTAGCAGAGATCCTGGCCGGAGAGTCGGCGACACCGACACCGTCGTCGACCGAGGGCGCGATCGAGGTGTACGCGCCGGCAGGCACCCCGGGCGACCTGGCCGGCGCGCTGCGTCACCTGCTCGACGGGGTGCCCGACGAGGGCTACCTGGCGGTGACGGCGTACCTCGACCGGCACGCCGACGCTGGCGCGGCCCGGCTGCGTCCGCTGCTGGCCTCGGCCACCGACCGGCCGGTCACCTTCGGTTGGGGACCGCGCTACCTGCATTCCACGGGGCAGTACCACAAGGGCGGGCCGCCGGCGGGTAGCTTTCTTCAGATAACCGGTAGCGTCAACGTCGATCTACCGGTGCCCGGGAAGCCGTACTCCTTCGGGGAGCTACAGGCGGCGCAGGCCGCCGGCGACCGGCGTGCCCTGTCGGCTCGCGGACGTCCTATGCTGCGCCTGCACCTGACCGGGCGGTCAGCGGGCCTGGCCCAGCTGTTCGATGCGGTCGGGTCGCTGCGAGCATGACGATGGACGACGTGGACGAGCGGAGCGAGGAGGCGGCGTGAACCCGCTGCGCGACCCGCAGGACCGGCGGCTGCCGCGGATCCCGGAGCCCTGCGCTCTGGTGATCTTCGGAGTGACCGGCGACCTGGCCCAGAAGAAACTGTTGCCCGCGGTCTACGACCTGGCCAACCGGGGGCTGCTGCCACCCGGTTTCGTCGTCGTCGGATTCGCCCGGCGGGACTGGCGCGACGGCGACTTCGCCTCGCTCGCCCGCGAGGCGGCCAAGGCACACTCGCGTACCCCCTGGCGCGAGGAGGTGTGGTCGAGGCTCGAACACAACATCAAGTTTGTCGGTGGATCGTTCGACGACGACACCGCCTTCGACAACCTCGCGCACTGCCTGGAGGGCCTGCGCGACAGCCACGGCATCCACGGCAACGCGGCGTTCTACTTCTCCATCCCACCGAGCGCGTTCCCGGTGGTGCTCAAGCAGTTGGCCCGCACCAGCATGGCCGACAACGAGAAGTGCGGTGGCTGGCGGCGGGTGGTGGTGGAGAAGCCGTTCGGCAACGACCTGCCCTCGGCCAAGGCCCTCAACGACCTGGTCGACGACGTGTTCACCCGGCAGGACGTCTTCCGCATCGACCACTACCTGGGCAAGGAGACGGTCCAGAACATCCTCGCCCTGCGCTTCGCCAACAGCCTCTTCGAGCCACTGTGGAACTCGCAGTACGTCGACTCGGTGCAGATCACCATGGCCGAGGACGTCGGGATCGGCAGCCGGGCCGGTTTCTACGACTCCGTCGGCACCGCCCGGGACGTCCTGCAGAACCACCTGCTGCAACTGCTCGCCCTGGTCGCCATGGAGGAACCCACCAGCTTCGACGCCGACGAGATCAGGGCCGAGAAACTCAAGGTGCTCAAGGCCATCACGCTGCCGCGCGACGTTGCCGAGGGCACCGTACGCGGGCAGTACCTGCCCGGCTGGGTCGGCGGCCAGCGGGCTAAGGGCTACCTGGAGGAGAACGGTGTCCCGCCGACCTCCACCACCGAGACGTACGTGGCGGTGCGGCTCGGCATCCAGAACCGCCGGTGGGCGGAGGTGCCGTTCTACATCCGGGCCGGCAAGCGGCTGCCCCGGCGGGTCACCGAGGTCGCGGTGATCTTCAAGCGGGCACCACACCTGCCGTTCACCCCGGCGGACATGGAGATGCTCGGCAACAACCAGCTGGTGATCCGGGTCCAGCCCGACGAGGGCGTGGTACTCAAATTCGGCTCCAAGGTGCCGGGTACCACCATGGAGGTCCGCGACATCGCGATGGACTTCCAGTACGGCGAGGCGTTCACCGAGTCCAGCCCGGAGGCGTACGAACGGTTGGTGCTCGACGTGCTGATCGGCGACCGGACGCTGTTCCCGGACGCCGCCGAGGTCGAGCAGAGCTGGGCCGTGGTGGACCCGCTGGAACACGCCTGGGAGGGCGCGAAACCCGAATCCTACCGGTCCGGCGAGTGGGGGCCCCGGGCCGCCGACGAGATGCTGGCCCGTGAGGGCCGCGCCTGGCGGCGGGCGTGACCGGGTACGGCGAGCGAAGCAGGAGGCTCCGTTGATCGGACTGTGGGACACCACCGGCAACGAGGTGGTCAAGGCGCTCGCCGCAGAACGGCGCAGCGCCGGCGGGGTGGCCAGCGGCATGGCACTGACCCTGATCGTGGTGGCCGACGAGAAGCGGGTCCGCGACGCGGAGGCGGCCGCCACGATCGCCGCCGCCGCGCACCCGTGCCGGTTGCTGGTGGTCGTCCGTTCCGACGTGGACCGCGACCGCAACCGCCTCGACGCGGAGATCGTGGTCGGCGGTCGACTCGGCCCGTGCGAGGCCGTGGTGATGCGGATGTACGGGCGGCTGGCGCTGCACGCCGAGTCGGTGGTGATGCCGCTGCTGGTGCCGGACGTGCCGGTGGTGACGTGGTGGCACGGTGAACCGCCGGAGGAGATCGCCACCGACTTTCTCGGTGTGGTCGCCGACCGCCGGATCACCGACTCCGCGCAGGCCGCCGACCCGATCGCGGCGCTGCGGCAGCGGGCCCGGGACTTCGCGCCCGGCGACACCGACCTCGCCTGGACCAGGATCACCCCGTGGCGCACCCTGGTCGCCGGGGCGTTCGACACCACCGAGGCACAGCTCACCGAGGCCGCGGTGGTCGCGCCGCCGACCGACCCGACCGCCGCGCTGATGCGCGGCTGGCTGCGTAGCCGGCTGGACATCAAACCCCGCTGGGACCGGACCCGGGAGTTCCCCCGGATGCGTGAGGTGCAGCTGCGCTGCGACAACGGCGACGAGCTGACGCTGACCCGAGAGGACAGCATGGCCACCTTCCGCCGTACCGGCCAGGAGGACCGGGTGCTCCCGCTGGTGCGCCGGCCGCTCGGCGACGAGCTGGCCGAGGAGTTGCGCCGGCTCGGCCCCGACCAGGTGTACGCGGAGGCGCTGGGCACCTTCGCCGGGCTCACCCACCTGGACCGGCGGTCAAGCCAGCGGGTACATGTCTGGCGGGATCCGACCACCGCCAGGCGGGCCGAGGCGGGCGTCACCGCCCACCCGGTCACGAACACCGGCTCCTGACCCCCTGTTCGTACGACACGACCGCCGCGCGGTCCCGGAAGGACACCATGAGTGAGGCGAGTGTCGCCGTCCACGCCGACGTCGACCTGCTGGCGCAGGCGGTCGCGGCCCGTTTGGTGGTGAGGCTGCTCGACGCCCAGGCCGAGCGCGGCCAGGCGTCGGTGGTGCTCACCGGCGGGCGGGTCGCCGCCGCGGTCTACCGGGCGGTGGGTGCGTTGCCGGCCCGGGACGCGGTGGACTGGTCCCGGGTCGACTTCTGGTGGGGCGACGAGCGGTTCCTGCCCGCCGGCGACCCGGAGCGCAACGAGACCCAGGCCCGAGCGGCGCTGCTCGACTCGCTGCCGGTGGATCCCGCCCGGGTCCACGCGATGCCGGCCGCCGACGCCGGGGCCGACGCGGAGGAGGCCGCCGCCCGGTATGCGACGGAACTCGCTCGGGCGGCCCGCCCCGGTACCGCCACGCTGCCCCACTTCGACGTGCTGATGCTCGGCGTCGGCGAGGACGGGCACGTCGCATCGGTCTTCCCGGAGCACCCGGTGCACTATGAGAGCCGTCCGGTCAGCGCGGTTCGGGGCAGCCCGAAGCCACCGCCGGTGCGGATCACCCTCACCCTCCCGACGATCAACACTGCCGAGGACGTGTGGCTGGTGGCCGGCGGCGCCGACAAGGCCCACGCGGTCGGTATGGCGCTGGCCGGTGCCGGGCCGGTGCAGATCCCGGCGGCCGGTGTGCAGGGCACCAGCCGTACCCTCTGGCTGCTGGACCGGGCCGCCGCCGCCGACGTCCCCACCCGCCTCCGCAGCCTGCGGTGAAGGAAGGGCCCCCTGTTGACACCTGGTGAGGTGGAGGGGCCCCTTCTTGACACCGGGCGGCGGGGTGCGCGGGTTCAGCGGCGTCCACGCCGCCGACGCAGGGCGGCGAGGGCTTCAGCGAGGATCGCCTCCCCCTCGGCTTCGGTACGCCGCTCCTTCACGTACGCAAGGTGGGTCTTGTACGGTTCCGCCCGGGTCCGGCCCGGCGGATCCTGGGCATCCTGACCGGCCGACAGCCCGCAGCGCGGGCAGTCCCAGACGGTTGGCGCCGTCACGTCAGCGACGATCCGGATCTCGGTTCTGTGCCCGTTGCGGCACCAGTAGCTCACCGACCGGCAGGGGACCGGCAGGTGGCGTTCGGAGTGGCGGGCGGGCGCGGACCCGACCCGGGCACCGCGGATGACGTGGCCGTTCGGCACGGCGCTGGCTCCTGTCGTCGGAGGGGCCGCCGTCGAGGAGTGGACGGCGGGCGACGCGGTGCAGCGGGTGAAACGGACTGCGCGCGGCCCGTCGGGTGACGGACCGCGCGCAGATTGTACGACTCGGCAGCCTGCTCAGACGCCCGTACCCACCTCGAGCCGGAGCCAGAGGCCGAGCCCGATGATGCAGGCGAACCAGACGATGCCCACCAGGACGGTGTAGCGGTCGAGATTCTTCTCGGCGACCGATGACCCGGCCAGGCTGGAGCTGACGCCACCGCCGAACATGCTGGACATCCCACCTCCCTTGCCCCGGTGCAGCAGGATGAACAGGGTGAGCAGGACGCTCGTGATGACCAGCAACACGATCAACGTGTAGGCGAACCAGATCGGCATGGCGGGGGTCAGTCCTCTCGTTACGATCCTCGCCCGGGCAGTTCGGGCACGGCGGCACCGACCGGCGGACGGGCGGAGTCAAGGATAGCGAGCAATCAGCCGGTGATGTGCTCCGGGAACCGGCAGATCTTCGCGAACTCCTCGGCGTCCAGGCTGGCGCCGCCCACCAGGGCGCCGTCCACGTCCGGCTGCGCCATGATCGAGGCGACGTTGGACGACTTCACCGAGCCGCCGTAGAGGATCCGGACCTTCTCGGCGGTGCCCTGGTCAAAGGACTCGGCCAACCGGGCCCGCAGTGCGCCGCACACCTCCTGGGCGTCCTCCGGCGTGGCCGTCTTGCCGGTGCCGATCGCCCAGACCGGCTCGTACGCGACGACCACCTGGGTGATTTGCTCCGCGCTCAGCCCCTTCAGTGCGGCGTCGAG
This sequence comes from Micromonospora sp. LOL_024, assembly GCF_048060415.1. Taxonomy (NCBI): domain Bacteria; kingdom Bacillati; phylum Actinomycetota; class Actinomycetes; order Micromonosporales; family Micromonosporaceae; genus Micromonospora; species Micromonospora sp. LOL_024. The sequence continues at coordinate 144,074 of NZ_JBHMIS010000005.1, read as the reverse complement.
CTGGTCGGTGCAGTGCGACACCTGGCCGCCCTGCTCCCGGACGTCCAGCCCCTCGCCGACGCAGAGGATGGGGGTGAGCCCGTGGGTCAACGCCGCCTGCACCTTGGCGCCGACCAGGGCGTCGTCCTCGCGGTGGTAGGCGCGCCGCTCGGAGTGTCCGACCACCACGTACGTGCAGCCCAGCTTCGCCAGCATCGGACCGGCGATCTCGCCCGTGTAGGCGCCCGAGGCGTGCGGGGAGAGATCCTGCGCGCCGTAGCCGACCAACAGCTTGTCGCCCTCCACCACGGTCTGCACCGTGCGCAGGTCGGTGAAGGGCGGCAGGACCACCGTCTCCACCTCGGACAGCTGCTTCTCGTTCAGGCTGGCCGCCAGCTTCTGCACCAGCAGGTTCGCCTCGAGGTGGTTGAGGTTCATCTTCCAGTTGCCGGCCATCAGCGGCCGGCGGGGAGCGCTCGCCATCAGTTCTCCAGTGCCGCGATGCCGGGGAGGGTTTTGCCCTCCAGGTACTCCAGGGAGGCGCCGCCACCGGTGGAGATGTGTCCGAAGTCCTTCTCGTCGAGCCCCAGGGCGCGGACCGCAGCTGCCGAGTCGCCGCCGCCGACCACACTGAACGCGCCGGACGCGGCGATCGCCTCGGCGACCCCCCGGGTGCCGTGCGCGAAGGCCGGCATCTCGAATACGCCCATCGGGCCGTTCCAGAAGGTCGTCCGGGCGTCCTTGAGCGCGGCGGCGAAGCCCGCCACCGTCTTCGGGCCCACGTCCAGCCCCACCCGCTTACTGGGAATGCCCTCCGCCGGCACGGTGTCGTGCGCGGCGTCCGGGGCGAACGCGTCGGCAGCCACCACGTCGACCGGAAGCATGATCTTGCCTTCGGAGCGCTCCAGCAGATTGCGGCAGGTTTCCACCATCTCGGCCTCCAGCAGCGAGGAACCAACCTCGTGGCCCTGGGCCTTCAGGAAGGTGAAGCACATGCCACCACCGATGAGCAGCCGGTCGACCTTCGGCAACAGCGCCTCGATCACCGCGAGCTTGTCGGAGACCTTCGACCCGCCGAGCACCACCACATAAGGCCGCTCGGGGGCGCCGGTCAGCTGCGACAACACCTCCACCTCGCGCAGCACGAGACGGCCGGCGACGTGCGGCAGTCGCGCGGGCACGTCGTGGACGCTGGCGTGCTTGCGGTGCACCGCGCCGAACGCGTCGTCCACGTAAGCGTCACCGAAGGCGGCGAGCTGGTCGGCGAAGGAACCCCGCTCGGCGTCGTCCTTGCTGGTTTCCCCCTTGTTGAAGCGCAGGTTCTCCAGCAGCGCGACCTCGCCGTCGGCGAGCGCCGCCACGGTGGCCTGGGCCGAGTCGCCGATCGTGTCGGTGGCGAAGTGCACAGCCGTGCCGAGCAGCTCGCCGAGCCGCCCGGCGACCGGGGCGAGGCTGAACTGCGGGTCCGGTGCGCCCTTGGGTCGGCCCAGGTGGGAGCAGACGACGACCTTCGCACCGGCCTCGGTGAGCGCACCCAGGGTCGGCAGCACTGCCCGGATCCGGCCGTCGTCGGCGATCGAGCCGGACTGCTTGTCGAGTGGGACGTTCAGGTCGGCGCGCACCAGCACGCGCCGACCCGGCACCCCCTCGGCGAGCAGGTCGTCGAGGGTACGGATGCTCACAGCGACTGACCCACCAGCTTGACCAGGTCCACCAGGCGGTTCGAGTACCCCCACTCGTTGTCGTACCAGCCGACCACCTTGACCTGGTTGCCGATGACCTTCGTCAGCGGCGCGTCGAAGATGCACGACGCCGGGTCGGTGACGATGTCGGCCGACACGATCGGGTCCTCGTTGTACACCAGGATGCCCTTGAGCGGACCTTCGGCGGCGGCCTTGAGCGCGGCGTTGACCTCGTCCACGGTGGTCTCCCGGCTGACCTCGACGGTCAGGTCGGTGGCCGAGCCGGTGGGGATCGGCACCCGCAGCGCGAACCCGTCTAGCTTGCCCTTGAGGTCCGGCAGGACCAGGCCGATGGCCTTCGCGGCGCCGGTCGAGGTCGGCACGATGTTCAGCGCGGCGGCGCGGGCCCGGCGCAGGTCCGAGTGCGGCGCGTCCTGCAGGTTCTGGTCCTGGGTGTACGCGTGGATGGTGGTCATCAGACCCTTGGTGATGCCGAACGTGTCGTGCAGCACCTTCGCCATCGGCGCCAGACAGTTGGTGGTGCAGGAGGCGTTCGAGATGATGGTGTGCTTGGCCGGGTCGTACTGGCCCTGGTTGACGCCCATCACGACGGTGACGTCCTCGTTCTTCGCCGGAGCGGAGATGATGACCTTCTTGGCTCCGCCGTCGACGTGCGCCTTCGCCTTGGTGGCGTCGGTGAAGAAGCCGGTCGACTCGATGACGATGTCGACGCCCAGGTCGCCCCAGGGCAGCTTGGCCGGGTCCTTCTCCGCGTACGCCTTGATGGTCTTGCCGCCGACGGTGATCTCGTCGGCGGTGGCCTTGACCTCGTGCGGGAGGCGACCCAGGATGCTGTCGTACTTGAGCAGATGAGCGAGCGTCGCATTGTCGGTCAGGTCGTTGACGGCCACGACCTCGACGTCAGCGCCGGAAGCCAGCACTGCCCGGAAAAAGTTACGGCCGATCCGGCCGAAGCCGTTGATGCCAACCCGGATGGTCACAGGTCCCATCTCCTCGCGTTCTGGTCCGCCGGCATAGAGACCTTCGGCCGGCAGAGTGGTGTGCGCCGACCGTTGAGCCGGCCGTCGACGGTTCATCTCGGCTGCCCCGCCGCGGTCTAGGGACCTGACCGCCCGAGGCGGTGGGTGCGGCGGGGAGCGCCGGTGCCGGCCCCCTTGCCGTACCCAGCGACCCTATCCGAGCGCGCCAAGCCGTGCTGCGCCGGGTGGTTGTCCTCCCGTGCCGCCGGACGCCGACCGCCCCGCAGACACACCGACGGGAGCCCGCTCCCGCCGACCCGTCTGCCGGGACGACCCACCGTCCTATCAGACCACGAGCATGTCGGGCGTGACGGCCGCTTCGGTATCCGGCATGCCCAGGTCCCGTGCCCGCTTGTCGGCCAACGCCAGCAGCCGGCGGATCCGCCCCGCGATGGCATCCTTGGTCAGCGGCGGGTCGGCCAGCGCGCCCAACTCCTCCAGGGACGCCTGCCGGTGTTCCAGCCGCAGCCGGCCGGCGGAGGTCAGGTGCTCTGGCGCGTCGTCGGCGAGGATCTCCAACGCCCGCGTGACCCGGGCCGCGGCGGCGACCGCCGCCCGAGCCGAGCGCCGCAGGTTGGCGTCGTCGAAGTTCGCCAGCCGGTTGGCCGTCGCCCGGACCTCGCGGCGCACCCTGCGCTCCTCCCAGGCCAGCACGCTGGCATGGGCACCGACCCGGGTGAGCAGCGCGGCGATCGCGTCACCGTCCTTGACCACCACCCGGTCGACGCCGCGCACCTCACGGTTCTTGGCGGTGATGCCGAGGCGGCGGGCCGCGCCGACCAGCGCCAGGGCCGACTCCGGACCGGGGCAGGTGATCTCCAGCGCGCTGGAACGCCCCGGCTCGGTCAGCGAGCCGTGCGCCATGAACGCGCCCCGCCAGGCTGACACCGCGCAGCACACGTTGGCGGCGACCACGTGCGGTGGCAGCCCGCGTACCGGCCGACCCCGCACGTCCAGCAGGCCGGTCTGCCGGGCCAGCGCCTCGCCGTCCTTGACCACCCGGACGATGAAGTGGCTGCCCTTGCGCAGCCCGCCGGAGGCGAGGACATGGATTTCGCTCGGATACCCGTAGACCTCGGCGATCTCGCGCCGCAGCCGGCGGGCCACCGCGCCGGTATCCAGTTCCGCCTCCACCACCACCCGCCCGGACACGATGTGCAGCCCTCCGGCGAACCGCAGTAGCGCCGCCATCTCCGCCCGCCGGCAGCAGGGCTTGGGCACGTCGACCCGACTCAGCTCGTCCTTGACCGCAGCCGTCATCGCCATTGTGCGTCCCCTCACGGACCCGTTCCGGCGTGTCGCCGGAGATTACGTACGTGTCTAACGATCGGCGCCCAGTACGGGCACCAGGGCGGCGCCCAGAGCAGCCGGATCATGACGGGGAGTGCCGTCGTCGACCGCGACGGGGGCAAGGACAAGCCGGGCTCCCAGCGATTCTGCCGCACCACTGACGGGTTCGGGGTCACCAACCGCCTTGGCGTCGGCGAGCACGAAGTCGGCGGTCAGCTCCGGCAGATACCAGCGCAGCGCCGCCAGGTGATCGGCGACCGACAGGCCGAGGGTCTCCTTCTCGGCGGCGAGGTTGAGGGTGACCAGCCGCCGGGCCGGACTGACCAGGATCGCCGCGGCCAGCTGCGGCACCAGCAGGTGCGGCAGCACACTCGTGTACCAGCTGCCCGGCCCGAAGATCAACCAGTCGGCGGCACCGATCGCCGCGACCGCCTCCGCGCAGGCGGCCGGTGCCTGCGGGCTGAGCCGCAGCGACTCGACCCGGCCGGTGGTGACCGCGACCTGGTGTTGGCCGCGCACCGCGCACACCTCGTCGGGGCGACCCGGGTCCGCCCCCCGCACCTGGGCCTCGATGTCCACCGGCTGGCGGGACATCGGCAGCACCCGGCCGACCGAGCCGAGCATCGCCCCGGCGTGCTCCAGGGCGGCCACCGGGTCGCCCAGCAGCTCCATCAACCCGCAGAGCACCAGGTTGCCCACCGCGTGCCCGGCCAGCCCGTCGCCCCGTACCGTCGTCACCTCACCGAAGCGGTGCTGGAACAGGCCGGCGCTGCGCCGGGTGGCGGGATGGTCGCCGGCCAGTGCGACCAGCGCCTGCCGCAGGTCACCGGGGGGCAGGCCGCCCCGCTCGGCGCGCAGCCGGCCGCTGGAGCCGCCGTCGTCCCCGACGGTCACCACCGCGGTGATGTCCAGGTCCAGCTCCGGGGCGCAGCGTCGCAGTGCGCGCAGCGAGGCGGACAGGCCGTGTCCGCCGCCGAACGCCACCACCCGGATCGTCATTCCCGCCCCAGGTCGCGGTGCTGGGCGTTGGCGGCGAGCCCGGCGTGGCGCAGCCGGGCAGCCAGTTCCTCGGCGATCGCCACGCTGCGGTGCTTGCCGCCGGTGCAGCCGACCGCCACGGTCAGGTACCGCTTGCCCTCTCGTTCGAAGCCGGCGGTGGTGGCGTTCACCAGGTCCGTGTACGCGTCGACGAAGGCGTTCGCGCCCTCCTGGCCCAGCACGTACGCGCTGACCGCCTCCTCCCGTCCGGTGTGCTCACGCAGTTGGGGCACCCAGTACGGGTTGGGCAGGAAGCGGGCGTCGAGCACGAAGTCGGCGTCCGGCGGCAGACCGTACTTGAAGCCGAAGGAGATCACGGTTACCCGCAGCCGGCGCGCGTCCTCGCCACCGAACAGCTCCTCGACCCGACGGCGCAGCTGGTTGACGTTCAGGTGACTGGTGTCGATGATCACGTCAGCCTGGTCGCGGGCCTCCTCCAGCAGGCCCCGCTCGACCGCGATGCCGTCGGCGAGCCGCCCGTCACCCTGCAACGGGTGTGAGCGCCGCACGCTCTCGAACCGGCGGATCAACACCTCGTCGTCGGCGTCGACGAAGACCACCCGGGGGGCGTAGCCGCGCTCCTTGAGCTCCCGGATCGCCCCGGCGAGGTCGGTGGAGAAAGCCCGGGACCGCACATCCAACACCATCGCGGTACGCCGGGCCGCTCCGCCGGCCTTCACCGCCAGCTCAGCCATTTCCAGCAGCAGCGCCTGCGGAAGGTTGTCGACGACGTAGAAGCCGACGTTCTCCAGGGCGCGGGCGACCGTGCTGCGCCCACCACCGGACAGGCCGGTGACCACGACCAGGGTCGTGTCCACCTCCCCCGCGGTCCCGGTCTGTTCACCGGGTACGCCGACGCGGTGACCACTCGTGTGCGCCTCGCCCACCGGTAAAACCCCCAAGCCGTCGCGCCTCGGTCGATACCGACCGGGCATGGTCAGCAGCGACTCTAGCTCGCCGTCCCCGGGTGGGCGGGATGCACCACCGCGCGGCCGGTGCGCGGAGCGCGCGGCCGGAATGGGTCGATTGGGGCCCCTGCCATGCGCCAGGCGTCAACAGGGGCCTTCCTTCGTCTGGGTGTCGGCTGGGTGACCGCGCGCGGCCCTGCCCACGGTTATCCTCCGGCCATGGGCAGGCACGGGGCGCGGCTGCGCTGGGTGGTGGCTCTCGTGGCGGCGACGGTGGCCGTGCTGGCCACCGTGGAGCGGTTCCGTGAACGCGAGCACGAGTGGCGTAGCGGCGGCGACGCGGTCACGGTGACCGTCGAGGCCCTGCTGCCCGGGCCGGACCAGGTGTCCGACCTCGCCGCCGCGCACGGTTCCCGTAACGCGGGGCAGACTGTGGTCGGCGATCCGGACGACCAGTCGGTGCTGCTGCGGCTGCACTGGTCCGGGCCGGGCCAGCCGGGCTCCTACCAGGTGATCCTGCTGGACGACCGCGACCTTCCCGCCCGGGTGGTGCGCCCGTTCCTCGGCTGGAACGCCAGCGGCGGCACCGGATCCAGTTGGTCCGGCTCGTACGAGGTGCTGGCCGAGCGCTACGACTGGCTCGCCGGCGTCGCCCCGCGCCCCTGGTCGAGTGACTCGTTGAGGACCCCGGACACCCTCGGCGCGGTGGGCACCCGTGCGGTCGCCGACGGCAGCCTGGTCGCGGTGTTCCGGATGGGCGTCGGAGCCGCGCCGTTGACTGACCCGTCGCGCCTGGTGGTGGCGTTCTGTTACGTCGAGACGGACGGGGAGGTCCGCTGGGCGAAGAAGGTCCCGGTCCCCGCGGCCCGCTGACCACCGAGGCTCCACCGCATCCGGGCCGCCCGCCTACTCAGCGGCGGAGTAGCGCCTTGACCCGGTCACGGCCCAGCACACCGAGGTAGTCCTCCGGCGCGTCGAGGCACGACTCGACCTCGGCCGCCTCGATGATCTCGGTCAGCCGGGCGGCCAGCTCGTCGGGGTCCGGCTGCACCTGCTCGCAGAGTTGGATGTGGGCCGCCCGCAGCGCCTCACCGATTTCGGCCGGCTCCTCCTCGTAGGTCTCCCAGGCGTCGTTGAGATGTCCGGCCAACCCGTCCCACGCGCGGGCCGCCCGCTCGACCACCAGCAGCGCCGCAGGGTCGGCGGGGCGTTGGCTCAACACCCGCACTTCTTCGACGATGGCCCGGCCGGCTTTCTCCACGTCGTGCAGGTCCCAACGGTCGCCGCTGGTCGCCTCGTGGGCCAGGTCGTCGATAGTTCGGCCGATGTCGGCCAGTTCGGCCTCGGTGGGCGACGCCAGCAGCCCGGCGTACCCCAGCAGCCGGTTCTCCAGCACGCGATCCGCAACAGCCCACTCGGCGACCAGCCACGCCAGCCTTCGGGCCGGGATGCCGCCCGCGACGTCGGCCAGCTCGGCGACCCGGGGGTCGACCTCCTCGGCCGACGGTGGCGTGGCCAACGAGGACCACGCGAATTCCTCCGTCAGGGCCGCATCGGCGAGCGCCACCGCGTGGCCGCACAACTCCTCCGGCGTCGGGCAGTCGCACTCGGCCGTGAAGCCGTCCGCCGTGATCCCCACCCACACGTCGTACGGTGGCTGTCCGGTCTGGCGGAAAGTGCACGATGCGCCGCCGCCCACCGCCACGATCACCTGGGGTTGCCCCGCTGACCTGAGTTTCTCCGCCGCCGCGCAGGCCACGGCCCCGGCCGCCGCCCGCAGGGCGTCAATATCGATGCGTACCGCCACCCGCCCATCTAACCGGGCGGGGATCACGCCGCCAGCAGCAGGCCCCGTCGGCTCGCAGCGCGACGCCGTTGCCAGTCGACCCGCCGGGGCGACACCAGCTGAGCTGCCACCGTGCGAGCGTTCGTCCCGGGCGGATCAGTCGCGCAGTCCGGCCACGAACGCCGACCAGGCAACCCGCTGATCTAGGCCAGGCTCATGGTAATCACCTCATCACGCAACGAGAGGAGGAGCTATGACTGACAGTCGATCGTCGGGGCGAGGTTCGCGGGTCGGGTGGGCCAGCACCTTCCAGGAGGACCTGTCCGGCGTGCTGGCCGGGGCGGGCGTGTCCGAACGTCAGCGGGCCGCCATCGCCCACGCGCTGACCGGGACGAGCGCTCTCGCCTCGTACGTCGATGCCCTGGTCGACCGATACACGACGGAGCGCGAGCGCGGTCGGGGCTTGCCACCGGGGATCGTCTGCCGCGCCGCTGGACGCTGCACCTGACCTATCTGGCCCCTGACCCGCAGGAGGCCCGGGAGCAGGCGTTCGTCTACACCGAAGGGCTGACGATCCTGCGTCCCGAACTGCCCGCCGGTGCCGCGCTGCTGTCCCGGGCCGATGCCTGGAACCATGTCGAGCCGGTGTTCTGCGGCCGGATCGGCCCGGACAACGAGATCTGCCTGGACGTCACCGGCCATCCCGGTTTCCACAGCGCGGCCGGACTCGGCGGGCTCTGCTGGGGCGAGGGCGACGACACTGCGGCCCGGTGACCGGACTCGGCCCGCAGTTGGCCACGTTCGACACCCCCGCGTGGGTCGGTAAGGCCGTCGGGGCGGCTCGTAGAATCCCAGGATGCCCTCCCCCGCCGACGTGAGCACCGTCGACCCGACTACCGCCACCGACTCGCACATCGACGAACCGACTCCGGCTGGGCAAGGCTCGGCCACGCTGGAGACACTGCGGCGGGTCTTCGGGTACGACGCCTTCCGGGGTTTCCAGGCGGAGGTCATCGACCACGTGGTGGCCGGCGGCGACGCGCTGGTGCTGATGCCGACCGGCGGCGGCAAGTCGCTGTGTTACCAGATCCCGGCGCTGGTCCGCGACGGCGTCGCCGTGGTGGTGTCGCCGCTGATCGCGCTGATGCAGGACCAGGTCGACGCGCTGACCGCGGTCGGCGTCCGGGCCGGCTTCCTCAACTCGACGCTGGATCTGGACACCCGCCGGCTGGTCGAGGCGGAGTTCGTGGCCGGCGAGATCGACCTGCTCTATCTCGCGCCGGAGGCCCTGGCCAGCCGGGGGACGCTCAGTTTGCTGGATCGGGGCCGGATCAGCCTGTTCGCCATCGACGAGGCGCACTGCGTGTCGCAGTGGGGGCACGACTTCCGGCCCGACTACCTGAACCTGTCGATGCTGCACGAACGCTGGCCGGGAGTGCCGAGGATCGCGCTGACCGCCACCGCGACCAGCGCCACCCGCGCCGAGATCGCCAGCCGGCTCAAGCTCACCGAGGCGCGGCACTTCGTGGCCAGCTTCGACCGGCCGAACATCCAGTACCGGATCGTGCCGAAACGGGAGCCCCGCAAGCAACTGCTCGCCCTGCTGCGCGACGAGCACCCGGGTGAGGCCGGCATCGTCTACTGCCTGTCCCGGGCCTCGGTGGACAAGACGGCCGAGTTCCTGCTCGCCAACGGCGTCGACGCGCTGCCGTACCACGCCGGCCTGAACGCGGCGACCCGCGCCGCCAACCAGCAGCGTTTCCTGCGCGCCGACGGGGTGGTGATGGTGGCGACGATCGCCTTCGGCATGGGCATCGACAAGCCGGACGTCCGGTTCGTCGCCCACCTCGACCTACCGAAGTCGGTCGAGGGCTACTACCAGGAGACAGGCCGGGCCGGCCGCGACGGGCTGCCGTCCACCGCCTGGCTGGCGTACGGGCTACAGGACGTGGTGCAGCAACGCAAGATGATCGACACCTCGGAGGGCGACCTGGCCCACCGGCGTAACCTCGCCGCCCACCTCGACGCGATGCTGGCGCTCTGCGAGACGGTCCGCTGCCGACGGGTGCAGCTGCTCGACTACTTCGGCCAGACCCTGGACGGCGCTTGCGGAAACTGCGACACCTGCCTGGCGCCACCCGAGTCGTGGGACGGCACGGTGGCCGCGCAGAAGCTGCTCTCCACCGTTTTCCGGCTGGACCGGGAGCGCAACCAGCGGTTCGGGGCCGGACACTGCGTCGACATCCTGCTGGGCCGCAGCACCGACAAGATCGTGCAGCACCGGCACGACTCGCTGACCGTCTTCGGCATCGGCACCGAGTTGAGCGACACGGAGTGGCGCGGCGTGGTGCGTCAACTGCTCGCCGAAGGACTGCTGGCCGTCGAGGGTGACTACGGCACGCTGGCGCTGACCGACGGCAGCAACGAGGTGCTCGGTCGGCGGCGCACCGTGATGATGCGCCGTGAGCAGGCACGCCCGGCGAAGGTGGCCAAGCCCAGGGGTGCGGCCACGGTGGTCGCCGAGCTGCCGGCGGAGGCGGTCGGCACGTTCGACCGGTTGCGCGCCTGGCGGGCGGCGACCGCGAAGGAACAGGGCGTCCCCGCGTACGTGATCTTCCACGACGCGACGCTGCGGCAGGTCGCCGCCGACGCGCCGTCGTCGCTGGCGGAGCTGTCGCGGATCAGCGGCGTCGGGGAGAACAAACTCGCCAAGTACGGCGAGCAGATCCTCGGGGTGCTCGCCGGCTGAGAGCCGGGCGGTCAGTCGACGGACGGTTGCCTGTCGTCGCCGTCAAGGGCGGCCAGGATTGCCTCGGCCGTCCGGCGGCCCACCCCGGGGACCTCGGTGATCTCCTCGACGGTGGCGGCCGAGAGGCGCTTGAGCGAGCCGAAGTGGCGCAGTAGCGCCTTGCGGCGGATCTCCCCGAGACCGGGGACGTTGTCCAACGCCGACGTGGTCATCCGCTTCGAGCGGCGCTGCCGGTGGAAGGTGATGGCAAACCGGTGTGCCTCGTCGCGCACCCGTTGCAGCAGGTACAGCCCCTCCGAGGTGCGCGGCAGAATGGCCGGGAACTCGTCGCCGGGCAGCCAGACCTCCTCCAGCCGCTTCGCCAGCCCGCACAGCGCCACGTCGTCGATGCCCAACTCGGCCAACGCCTGAGCGGCGGCGGCCACCTGCGGCGCGCCGCCGTCGACAACCACCAGCTGCGGCGGGTACGCGAACCGGCGTGGCCGGCCGGTGGTCGGGTCGACCAGCACGCCGATCCTCGGCTCGTCACTGCCGTCGTCGGCCGCCACCGCAGGGCCGTGGGCGTCGGCCGGCTCGGCGAGGCCGGCGGCGGATTCGACACCGGCCTCACCGGTCTCGGCGCGGGCGTCGAGGTAGCGGGCGAAACGGCGACGCAGCACCTCGGACATCGCCGAGAGGTCGTCGGTGGCGCCCCTGATGATGAACCGGCGGTACTCGCTCTTACGGGGCAGCCCGTCCTCGAAGACGACCATGCTCGCCACCACGTCGGTGCCCTGGATCTGCGAGATGTCGAAGCACTCGATGCGCAGCGGCGCCGTCCGCAGGCCGAGCGCCTCCGTGATTTCGTCCAGTGCCTTGCCCCGGGTGGTCAGGTCGCCGGCCCGCTTGAGCTTGTGCCGCGCCAGGGCGTCCCTGGCGTTGCGTTCGACCGTCTCCATCAGGGCGCGCTTGTCGCCGCGCTGAGGCACCCGCAGGCTCACTCGGCTGCCGCGGTAGGTGGCGAGCCAGTCAGCCAGAGCGTCGGAGTCGGCCGGCAACTCGGGCACCAGCAGCTCGCGCGGCACGTCGGCCTCGCCCTGCTCGCCACCGTAGACCTGGGTGCAGAAGTGGTGCACCAGATCACCCGCGGTGAGATCCTCGGTCTTCTCCACCACCCAGCCACGCTGGCCGCGCACCCGGCCGCCCCGCACGTGGAAGACCTGGACGGCGGCTTCGAGCGGGTCGTCGGCGAAGGCGACCACGTCGGCGTCGGTGCCGTCGCCGAGCACCACCGTCTGCTTCTCCATCGCCCGACGCAGCGCGGCGACGTCGTCGCGCAGCCGCGCCGCCCGCTCGAACTCCAGCGCCGCGCTGGCCTCGGCCATCTCGCGCTCCAGCTTGCGCACCATGCTGTCGGTCCGCCCGGCCATGAAGTCGCAGAAATCGTCGACGATCTCGCGGTGCCGCTGCGCCGTGACGCTGCCGACGCAGGGCGCCGAGCACTTGCCGATGTAGCCGAGCAGGCACGGGCGACCGACCTGCCCAGCCCGCTTGAACACCCCGGCCGAGCAGGTTCGCGCCGGGAAGACCCGCAGCAGCAGGTCGAGCGTCTCGCGGATCGCCCAGGCGTGCGAGTACGGCCCGAAGTAGCGGACCCCCTTGCGCTTGGCGCCCCGCATCACCTGTAGCCGGGGAAACTCCTCGTCGAGGGTCACCGCCAGGTACGGGTACGACTTGTCGTCGCGGTAGCGGACGTTGAACCTCGGGTCGTACTGCTTGATCCAGGTGTATTCGAGCTGAAGCGCCTCGACCTCGGTGCCGACGGTGACCCAGTCCACCGCCTCCGCCGTGGTGACCATCTGCTGGGTGCGCTGGTGCAAACCCCAAAGGTCGGCGAAGTAGGAGTTGAGCCGGCTGCGCAGGTTCTTCGCCTTGCCGACGTAGATGACCCGTCCGGTGCCGTCGCGGAAACGGTAGACCCCCGGCGCCTCGGGGATCGTGCCCGGCGCGGGACGGTAGGTCGACGGATCAGCCACACCGGCGAGCCTAGCCGCCGCCTCCGACACCCCCGGCTGACCCCGAGTCGGTGCACCCTCTTCCGGGTGCGGGCACGGCCTCCGCGCCCCGGCAAATCAATCGACGGCTTCCAATATTGAGCGGTGCGGCCTACCATCCAGTAACCGAATGTTCTTCATGTGATGTTCCCGTCCGATGGCCTCGTCCACAGAGGATCGCCATGTCCGGTCACACCGCCAGCCACCGGCTGTTCGCCGGTGCGACGACCGCCGTCGCCGTCGCCGCCCTCCTGGTCGCCGTCCCCACCACCGCCACCGCGCCCGCCTCGGCCGGCACGCCGGCCACCGCCCTCGCGGCGAACGTCGCCAACGCCTTCGCCGGCAACGACTACTGCCTCGGCGAGTGCTCGGAGATCCTGCCGCCCGGCCAGAACGGCAACGCCACCCTGGTCGAAATCCTGGGCAACCAGGCATTCGGCACCTTCCCCCGGCACTCCGCCGACCAACTCGACAGATACGCCGACCTCGTCTACGGCTACGCCGGGCTACGCGAGGATCAGATCGGCACCTTCTTCGACGACGCCTCCTTCGGGGTCGCCCCCAGCCAGGTCGAACGCGACTACTCACCGCGCTCCGACGTGCGCATCGTGCGGGACCGGGCCACCGGCGTCCCACACATCACCGGCACCACCCGCGCCGGCACCATGTACGGCGCCGGTTACGCCGGCGCCGAGGATCGGCTCTTCACCATGGATCTGCTGCGCCACGTCGGACGCGGCACCCTGACCCCCTTCGCCGGCGGCGCTCCCGGCAACCGCGCCCTTGAGCAGAGCGTCTGGCGTACCTCCCCGTACACCGAGGCGGACCTGCAGGCCCAGGTGTCCGCGCTGCGGCAGCGGGACGGGACGCGGGGCGAGCAGCTCTACACCGACGTGCAGGAGTACATCTCCGGCGTCAACGCCTACATCCGGACCTGCATGGCGAACCGCAACTGTCCCGGGGAGTACGTGCTGACCGGGCACCTCGACGCGATCACCAACGCCGGTGGGCCGAAGCCGTTCGCGATGACCGACCTGGTCGCCATCGCCGGCGTGGTCGGCGGCCTGTTCGGCGGGGGTGGTGGCACCGAGATGCAGTCCGCGCTGGTCCGCATCGCCGCCCGAGCCAAGTACGGCCCGGTCGAGGGTGACCGGGTGTGGCACGGCTTCCGGGGCCAGAACGACCCGGAGACCGTGCTGACCCTGCACGACGGGCAGAGCTTCCCGTCCGGCGAGGCCTCCCCCGACGCACCCAGCGTGGTGTTGCCGGACGCCAACTCCGCCCGGGTCGAGCCGATCTTCACCAATCCGACCGGCTCTGCCACCGCCACCGCGGCCACCGGCTCGAACAGCGGTTCCCAGCTGGCCGCCGCGCTGTCCGGGCTGAGCATCGGCCCGGCCCACCGGGGCATGTCCAACGCGGCCGTGATCTCCGCCGAGCACTCCGCCAGCGGGCACCCGATCGCCGTCTTCGGGCCGCAGACCGGCTACTTCTCCCCCCAGTTGCTGATGGTCCAGGAGCTACAGGGCCCGGGCATCAGCGCCCGGGGAGCCGCCTTCGCCGGGCTCAACCTCTACGTCCTGCTCGGTCGGGGTCAGGAATACGCCTGGAGCGCCACCTCATCCGTCCACGACATCACCGACACGTACGCGGTGCCGCTCTGCGTACCCGGCGGCGACACACCGACGCTGGCCAGCAACCACTACCTGTTCCGCGGCAAGTGCCTGGCAATGGAGGAGCTGTCGCACGTCAACCGGTGGAACCCGACCGTCGCCGACAGCACCGCGGCCGGGTCCTACAAGCTCGTCGCCTGGCGAACCGGACTGGGCCTGGTGGCCTGGCGCGGCACGGTCGACGGGGTGCCGCACGCCTTCACCCAGCTGCGCTCCACATACGGGCGGGAGGCCGACTCCGCCATCGGCTTCCAGATGTTCAACGACCCGACCCAGATGGGCTCGGCCGCCGCGTTCCTCGGCTCGGCGCAGAACGTCGACTACGCCTTCAACTGGTTCTACGTCAACTCCACCGAGTCGGCGTACTTCAATTCCGGCCTCAACCCGCTGCGGGCCACCGGCACCAACCCGAACCTGCCGATGAAAGCCGAACGGGCCTACGAGTGGCAGGACTACGACCCGGAGACCCGGACCGCCAGGTACGCGCCGGCCGCCGCACACCCGCAGTCGATCAACCAGGACTACTACATCAGCTGGAACAACAAGCAGGCCAAGGACTTCGGAGCCGCCGACGGCAACTTCAGCTTCGGTGCCGTACACCGGGGGGACCTGCTGGACAAGCCGGTGAAGGCGGCCCTGGCGGCCGGCCGCAAGTTCGACCGGGCCTCGCTGACCGAACTGGTGCAGCGGGCCGGCCTGACCGACCTGCGCGGCGCCGAGGTGCTCGACGAGCTGATCCAGGTGTTGGAGAGCCAGCCAGTCACCGACAGCGCCCTGGCCGCCGAGATCAGTCGGTTGAGAACCTGGCGGCAGGCGGGTGCGCTGCGGGTGGAGACGACCAAGGGCAGCAGGGTGTACCAGCACGCCGAGGCGATCCGGACCTTCGACGCCTGGTGGCCACTGCTGGTACGGGGCATGTTCCGCGCCCCCCTCGGTGCGGAGCTCTACCAGTCCCTGGTCAACACGTTGCAGGTCAACGAGTCGCCCTCCGGGCACCAGCAGGGCGACGTGTCTACCCTGCCGTCGTCGGCGAGCGGCGCTCAGACCCACAAGGGTTCGGCGTTCCAGTACGGCTGGTGGGGCTACGTCGACAAGGACCTCCGCGCCGTCCTGGGTGACCCGGTCGCCGGCGGTCCCGGACGTACCTTCTGCGGCAACGGGAACCTCGGCGCCTGCCGGCAGATCCTGCTCGACGGTCTCGCGACGGCGGCGGCGACGCCGGCCGCACAGACCTACCCGGGCGACTCCGGCTGCCCGGCCGGGAACCAGTGGTGCGCCGACGCGATCATCCAGTCACCGTTGGGCGGCATCAGGCACGCCACCATCGCCTGGCAGAACCGTCCCACCTACCAGCAGGTGGTCTCGTTCCCCGCCCGGCGCGGTGCCGACCTGACCAACCTGGCGGCCGGCCGGACGGCGACCGCCTCCAGTAGCCAGTGGGGCAACGGCGCGGCCCGTGCCGTCGACGGCGCCCTGAACACCCGGTGGGCCAGCTCCTGGTCGGACAACCAGTGGCTCAGGGTGGATCTGGGTTCGGTACGGCCGGTGGGCCGGGTGGTGCTGGCCTGGGAGGCGGCGTACGCCCGGTCCTACCGGGTCGAGGTCTCCTCCGACGGAAACACCTGGCGACAGGTCTGGTCGACGACGGCCGGCGACGGCGGGACCGACGTGCTCGCCTTCGCCCCGCAGCAGGCCCGGTACGTGCGGATGTACGGGCTGACCCGGGGCACGTCGTACGGCTTCTCGTTGTGGGAGATGTCGGCGTACGCCCAGTGAACTCGGCGCGGTCGCGGCCGGGACGGTTCCGTCCCGGCCGCGACCGCGCCGAGGACGACTCAGGCCAGCGAGATCCGGTCGCCGTCGACCTTGACGTCCTTGGCCGGCAGGCCCGTGGTGGCCGGGCCCGCCTTGACCGACCCGTCCTCGATGGAGAATTTGCTGCCGTGGCAGGTGCAGTTGATGGTGCCGCCGTCGACGTTCGACACCGGGCAGCCCTGGTGGGTGCAGACCGGGTCGAAGCCCTTGAACTCGCCGGGACTGGGCTGGGTGATCACCACGCCCTGGGCGGCGAAGACCGCGCCGCCGCCGACCGGGATGTCGGCGGTTCTGGCCAGCGACTGGGCGCCCTCGCGATCCCCACCACCGGCGTCACCGGTGTTGGTGACCTGCGGACCACCGCTGGTCGGCGCCGCGCCGTCGCCGGAGTCCGAACCGCCGCAGCCGGCCAGGACCACCGCCGCGCCGACCGCTCCCGCACCGGTCAGCACGGCCCGGCGGGTCCGCGTCTCCGGGCCGGCCAGCACCTGGTCGTCGCTCGTGACAGCCCTCCGGCTGCGCTCGCTCATGTCTCGCCTCTTTCGTCGGCTACCACCGTGCATGGTCTGTGGCTACCTTCCCTACACGCGCCACTCTGCCTCGCGGTTCACCCGATCGGCCACGTCGCCCCGGTGACCGGGGCGCCTCCCGACAGTCGACCGCACCGCCGGGTGGTGGGTGGTGGGTGGTGGATCAGCACGTCCCGGCGGTGACCTTCCGCCCGCCGCGCGCCTTGGTGCCGTTGGCCTTGGTCGCGCGGGCGGTGGCCGCCGCCGCGCCCTTCGCCGACCCGTCCAGCTTGAGCACGGTACGCAGGAACTGCCCGGTGTGGCTCTCGGTGACCTCGGCGACCTCTTCGGGGCTGCCGGCGGCGAGCACCGTCCCGCCCCGGTGGCCGCCTTCGGGACCCATGTCGATCAGCCAGTCGGCACTCTTGATCACGTCGAGGTTGTGCTCGATCGTGATCACCGTGTTGCCCTTGTCGACCAGCCCGTCCAACACCAGCAGCAGTTTGCGGATGTCCTCGAAGTGCAGGCCGGTGGTCGGCTCGTCGAGCACGTAGACCGTCCGTCCGGTGGACCGCTTCTGCAGCTCGGAGGCGAGCTTGACCCGCTGCGCCTCGCCGCCGGAGAGGGTCGGCGCCGGCTGGCCCAGCCGGACGTAGCCCAGGCCCACGTCGACCAGCGTCCCGAGGTGTCGGTGGATGGCCGGGATCGCGGAGAAGAACTCGGCGGCCTCCTCGATCGGCATATGCAGCACGTCCGAGACGGTCTTGCCCTTGTAGTGCACCTCCAACGTCTCCCGGTTGTACCGGGCGCCCTTGCAGACCTCGCAGGGGACGTACACGTCGGGCAGGAAGTTCATCTCGATCTTTATGGTGCCGTCGCCGGAACACGCCTCGCAGCGACCGCCCTTGACGTTGAACGAGAACCGGCCCGGGCCGTACCCCCTGACCTTTGCCTCGGTGGTCTCGGCGAACAGCTTGCGGACGTGGTCCCAGACACCGGTGTAGGTGGCCGGGTTGGAGCGCGGCGTACGCCCGATCGGCGACTGGTCGACGCCGACGACCTTGTCGACGTGCTCCAGCCCGGAGACCCGGGTGTGCCGGCCGGGCACCAGCCGGGCACCGTTGACCTGGTTGGCCAGTACGGCGTAGAGGATGTCGTTGACCAGGGTCGACTTGCCGGAGCCGCTGACCCCGGTGACGGCGATGAGCTGGCCCAGCGGGAATCCCACGGTCAGGTTGCGCAGGTTGTGCTCGCGGGCGCCGTGTACCACCAGCTCCCGCTCCGGGGTGTGTGGCCGGCGCTGCTTCGGCGTCGGAATCTCCCGGCGGCCCGACAGGTACGCCCCGGTCATCGACTCCGGGTTCGCCAGCAGCCCGGGCACCGAGCCGCTGTGCACGATCTGGCCGCCGTGCTCGCCCGCCCCCGGGCCGATGTCGACGATCCAGTCGGCCGTACGGATGGTGTCCTCGTCGTGCTCCACCACGATCAGCGTGTTACCGAGCCCGCGCAGCCGGATCAGGGTCTCGATCAGCCGGTGGTTGTCGCGCTGGTGCAGACCGATCGACGGCTCGTCCAGCACGTAGAGCACGCCGACCAGCCCGGAGCCGATCTGGGTGGCCAACCGGATGCGCTGTGCCTCGCCGCCGGAGAGGGTGCCGGCCGGCCGGTCCAGGGAGAGATAGTCCAGCCCGACGTCGAGCAGGAACCGCAGCCGGGCGTTGATCTCCTTGAGCACCCGTTCGGCGATCAGCTTCTGCCGGTCGGTCAGCTCGATGCCGGCCAGCAGGTCGGCGCACTCACCGACCGAAAGGTTGCAGACCTCCGCGATGCTGCGCCCCGCGAGCGTGACCGCGAGCACCTCGGGCTTGAGCCGGGCGCCACCGCAGGCCGCGCACGGCACGTCACGCATGTAGCCCTCGTACTTGTCCCGGGACCACTCCGACTCGGTGTCCGAGTGCCGGCGCTCGATCCACTGCATGACACCCTCGAAGCCGGTGTAGTACGAGCGCTCCCGGCCGTACTTGTTGCGGTAGCGCACGTGCACCTGGTCGTCGGAGCCGTGCAGAACGGTTTTCTGTGCCCGCGACGGCAACGCCCGCCAGGGTGTGTCGATGTCGAAATGCTCGGCCTCACCGAGCGCCTCCAGCAGGCGGAGGAAGTATTCCAGGTTGTGCCCGGTGGCCCAGGGCTGAATCGCCCCCTCGCGCAGGGTGCGCTCCGGGTCCGGCACGACCAGTTCCGGGTCGACCTCCTTCTTGGTGCCGAGGCCGGTGCACTCCGGGCAGGCGCCGTAGGGGGCGTTGAACGAGAAGACCCGGGGCTCCAGATCCTCGATCGCGAGGGGGTGGTCGTTGGGGCAGGCCAGGTGCTCGGAGTAGCGGCGCTCCCGGTCGGGGCCGTCCTCGGGCAGGTCGACGAAGTCGAGCAGGACCAGCCCACCGGAGAGCCCCAACGCAGCCTCGACCGAGTCGGTCAGCCGCTGTTTGGCGCTGGGCTTGACGCTGAGCCGGTCGATCACCACCTCGATGGTGTGCTTCTCCTGCTTCTTGAGCTTCGGCGGCTCGGTGAGCTGGTGCACCACGCCGTCCACCCGGGCCCGGGCGTACCCCTTGGCCTGGAGTTCGGCGAACAGGTCGACGTACTCGCCCTTACGACCCCGCACCACCGGGGCGAGCACCATGAAGCGGGTCCCCTCGGCCATGGCGAGCACCCGGTCGACGATCTGCTGCGGGCTCTGCTTGGAGATCCGCTCGCCGCAGACCGGGCAGTGCGGCTCACCGACCCGGGCGAACAGCAGCCGGAGGTAGTCGTAGACCTCGGTGATCGTGCCGACGGTCGAGCGCGGGTTGCGCGAGGTCGACTTCTGGTCGATGGAGACCGCGGGGCTCAGGCCCTCGATGAAATCGACATCCGGTTTGTCCATCTGGCCGAGGAACTGCCGGGCGTACGACGAGAGCGACTCGACGTAACGGCGCTGCCCCTCAGCGAAGATCGTGTCGAAGGCCAGGCTGGACTTGCCCGACCCGGACAGCCCGGTGAACACGATCAGGGCGTCCCGGGGCAGGTCGAGACTGACGTCACGCAGGTTGTGCTCGCGTGCGCCACGAATGATCAAACGGTCGGCCACGGTCCGTGTACTCCCGGGTGAGGATGACGAGGTGATCTGTCCGCGTCTGGGATGAATCCAGCGGTTGTGCCGGCGCGGAGAGTGCGCCCCGGCAACTGTAGACCCGCCCCCCGACAACGTCCCCCACCCCAAGCCCGTGACGAGACGGGGACGGAAGACGGCGGGTCAACGGGAGCGGGGGCGGCGGATTGATCCGGCGGCGCGGCGGCGGGTCTCGTGGGCGATCTCCCGTTGCAGCCGCCGCCAGCTCTGAAGACGGCGGGCGGTCAGCTCGCCGGCGTCGAGCGCCGCCCGCACGGCGCAGCCCGGCTCCGCCTCGTGTCGGCAGTCGCCGTAGCGACAGCCGGTGGCGATCTCGGCGACGTCGGCGAAGGCCCGGTCCAGCCCGGTCGAGCCGTCCAGCAGCCCGACGGCCCGGACCCCTGGGGTGTCCAGCACGGCACCGCCACCGGGCAGCGGCACCAGCGACCGCCAGGTGGTGGTGTGCCGCCCCCTGCCGTCGACCCGCCGGATCGCCTGGGTGGGCATAATCACCGCTGCGGCGAGCGCGTTGACCAGGCTCGACTTGCCGGCACCGGACGGTCCGAGCAGGCCGAGCGTCCGGCCCGGCCCCACCTGCGCACGCAGCGGGCCCAGCCCGGTGCGGTGCTCGGCGCTGACCGGCAGCACCGGTACGCCGGACGCGAGGGCGGCGAGCTGGCGCGCGATCGCCGCCGGATCGGCCGCCAGGTCGGTCTTGGTCAGCACCACCAGCGGCCGGGCGCCCGACTCGTGGACCAGGGCGAGCAGCCGCTCGATGCGGCCGGCGTCCGGTGCGGGGTGAACCGGCTCCACCACCGCGGCGACGTCCAGGTTGGCGGCCAGTTACTGCCCACCGGCGTCCTTGCCGGCGGTACGCCGAATCAGGGCGGTCCGCCGGGGCAGCACCGCCTCCACCGTCACCCGCGCGTCGGGCCAGGTGCGTAGCAGCACCCAGTCGCCCGCGCACGGCAGCCGGGTGTGATCGCCCGCGGCGCAGGCCAGGACGGCCCCACCGAGGGAGGCGCGCAACGGCCCGTCCTCGGTGAGCACGGTGCAGACGCCACGGTCGACCCGGGACACGCGGCCCGGACGGTGGTCGGTACGGATACGTCGCAGGTGGGCCGCCCGGTCGGTGTCCCAACCGAGGGCGCTCAGCGTGATGGCCATCATTCCTCGCTCAGTGTCGGTGCGGGTGATTGACGGGTGCGGTGACCGGCATGACCCCACCTCCTCCACTCCGGCGCCGCGAACGAGTCCCTGTCCACCTCGCCGCGCTCCGACGACCACAGGGTCGCCAGCGGGTGACGCGTCGCAGGTAGAAGGGGTTCGAGGACACCGACGGTAGGCCGGGCGGTGCCGCACGGGAAGTGAATTCCACAGCGACGCGGCGGGGCACGGGCGGCTAGGGTCGGTGCGTGGCCATGGATCCCCTCCTGCTGACCGGTGAGGTGGACGACGCCCCAGCACGACCACTACGGACGGCGGCCGGATTCGAGCCGACGGCCTCGGCAACCTGCTCATCTCGGCGGGCACCGGCGAGCGGATCCCGATGTACGCCAGCGCCCCGCCCACCCGAATGGACCTAGGGAGCCATGACCTACAGCGGAGACGTCACCTCCGGCGGCCCGCCGGCAGTACGCGAACTCGGCCGGCTGACCATCACCAAGGTGTCGGTCGGACCGATGGACAACAACGCCTACCTGCTGCGCTGCAACGACACCGGTGACCAGGTGCTGATCGACGCCGCGAACGACGCGCCCCGGCTACTGGAACTGGTCGCCGACTCAGGGCTGCGTGCGGTGGTCACCACACACCAGCACATGGACCACTGGGTGGGGCTGGAGGAGGTGGTGGCCAGGACCGGCGCCCGGGTGCTGGTGCACGCCGACGACGCGGACGGGTTGCCGATCGAGGCGGAGACCCTGACCGACGGTGACACCGTGCCGGTCGGCGACTGCGCCCTGGAGGTCATCCACATTAAGGGGCACACTCCGGGTTCGGTGGCGCTGCTCTACCGCGACCCGGTCGGCAGCCCCCACCTTTTCACCGGGGACAGCCTGTTCCCGAACGGCGTCGGCAACACCGACCAGGATCCGGAACGCTTCGCCACCCTCATCGACGACGTCGAGCACAAGCTGTTCGGCCGACTGCCGGACGAGACCTGGTTCTACCCGGGGCACGGCCGGGACTCGACGCTCGGCGCGGAGCGCCCCCACCTGGCCGAGTGGCGGTCTCGCGGCTGGTGACCGAGGTGGGCGGGCGGTCCTAGCGCGATGATCCTCGTCACACTGCGACCCCGGCGTCGAGGCGACCGGATCAGCCCGCGACCGTTCGTCGCAGCCGGCGTCGGGTGCCGAGCAACACCAGGGCGGCCAGCAGCAGGCCCCCGGCCATGGTCACCAGCAGTGGGCTCGCGCCGGCCGGGAGCAGCCCGGCCAGCGACCGCGACGCGGTGCCCACCGCCAGGTAGAGCCCGGCCCACGCGCCGGCGCCGAGGGTCGCGAAGCCGATGAACCGCCGGTACGACATGTGCAACCCGCCGGCCGCCAGCGGCAGCAACGCGTTGAACACCGGCAGGAAGGGCGCCACGACGACCAGGCGGCCACCGTCCCGGCGCAGGACGCGTTCCGCCGCTGCCCATCGGTCCTCGCCGACCCAGCCACCGAAGCTGCTGCGCCGCAGCCGGTCGCCCCACCGCCGGCCCACCAGGAAGCTCAGCGACCAGCCGGCGAGACATCCGCCGACCACGGCGACGAAGGTAGCCAGTCCGGTCGCGGGACTGCCGACCGCCACCGCGGCGAGCACCGCGATGTCGCCCGGGACGAGGACCCCGAACAGCGGCACCGCGTCGAAGAGCATGACCACCCCGAGCACTCCCATCAGCAGGGCAAGGGGAAGCTCTCCGACCTGAGCCAACTGGTCCGCCATGCCTCGTACGCTAGGACCTGGTGGCCAGCCCGGGCATCAGGTATTCCTCCCGAACTCCGCCGGAACCCCTCTCGGGGTGATCCCTGATGCCTCGGAACTTCAACCCGCCTCGCCTCGTGGCGCGCTTCGGCCGGCAAATTTGCCCTTCACCGGTTACTGTCGGGAAGGTATTGGGCGATCGTCGGCGCGGAGCCGGCGGTCGCTCGCATGAAACAGGGAGAGAGTACGCATGGCAACCGGCACCGTGAAGTGGTTCAACTCCGAAAAGGGCTTCGGTTTCATCGAGCAGGACGGCGGGGGGCCCGACGTCTTCGTCCACTACTCGGCGATCTCGTCGAGTGGCTACCGGGAACTGACCGAGGGCCAGAAGGTGGAGTTCGACGTGACCCAGGGACAGAAGGGACCGCAGGCGGACAACGTCCGTCCGCTCTGATTCTTGCCGGGCGGCGGCCGGTCACCGGCCGCCGCCCCGGTCTCCTGGCACCCGTTGTCCGGCGGGCGAGCACGCCGGTGACGGGCCCGGTCGTCGGCGTGGCACCGGCGGGCCGCACCCGGCGTGGTGTCAGGCCCGATGGCAGTGGCCACTCGGCCACCGCCACCGATCTTCGTCGGCCGGATCGTTCAGGCTGCCAGCCGCCGACCCAACTCCGTCACCACCTGGTCGGCCACGGTGGGCGGGATCGCCGCGGCGATTTCCTGCGGGGTCAGACCGGCGAGCACTCCGGTGATGATTGCCTGCTCGTCGGTGAAGTCCCGGTTTCCGAGCGTCGCCAACGCTGTCTGCAGCGCGGTGAGCTGAGCGCCGATCGTGCGCAGCGTCGGGTGCGAAACCTTGAACGTGGGATCGATGTGGTCCTCGCCCATGGCCATCCGGGTGTAGGTCTGCCCGACCGGGTTGCGCCCGTCCAGGACGGTGAGGTTGCGGTGGACGGTCTTCAGCCAGTTGTGCTCCTCGGGTGTCATGTCGTTCTCCTCCTCTGGCTTGATGAGACCGATGGCGCTCAGATAGCGACGGAACAACGGTCTCTGGTCGCGGTTCGCCTTGATCGAGTCGCGGAAGAAGCTGAAGTGGGTGTGCCACAGGTGGGACCGGTCTCCGGTGCTGCGCCGGCCGAGCCGATCCCAGCGCTTGACCACCTTGCCGTTCGGCGAGTAGATGATCTCGCGGATGTCCCGGGTGTCCGGCGCGTTGGCGGCGCACTGCGTCACGCACCAGGCCGAGAACGTGAAGAGGTTGTGGTTTCGGCCGCCGGAGCTGGCGCGGAACGTGCCCACGTCCAGGGCTGCGGCGTCGAGGGTCAGGCCGTTGCGGTCCCGGGACGACTCGACCACGGAGTAGTCGTTGTTGACGACCCGGTCAGATCCACAGTGGTAGCCACCTCGGTGGTTGGCATCACCGACGATGCCGACCTGGTTGGGTTCGAGATCCTCCTCGCGCCCCCGGTTCGGGTCGCGGTTGAGATGTTCGAGTAGCAGACTGCGGACGGCTAGCAGGTTGGTCGGTGCCCGCGTCATGGTTCCCCCTTTGCTCATCGGTCGGGGGCCGGGCACGATGATGACACCGCGTACGCGGTGGTGAGGCCTCACAGGCAGGCCCGGCCATCGGTTGCACGGCGCCGGGCGTACCCCCACCATAGCCCTCGAAAGCGGTAAATGCCCAGCTCAGCGGCGGCCTGTTCAGCCCGGAAGAGTCTGAGAGCCAGGCTGGACGATCGGCAGGACCACTGCGGACGGATGATCGGGATCGTGCAGAATCTCCCGATACCCACCACGGAGAGTGACGGCTGCGCCGAGTGGTTCACCGGTGCCCGGGTTGCGCGCGTACCGCGGGTGCGCACCGCCGCAGACCTGCAGCCGCAGCCGGTGACCGGGGGCGAAGCGGTGGGCCGCCGGCCACAGCTCGACCGGCACCACCACGGCACCCACGGCGTCCGCGGGAAAACGCTCGGCATCGAGGCGAACCAACCCGTCGCAGACGTTCCAGGATCGACCCCGCCGGTCCACGTCGCACAGTCGCACGAAGACGTCCAGGTTGGTCAGCTCGCTACGCAGGTGGATCTCTGCCCGGACCGGCCCGATCACCTCGACGGCGTCGGCGAGCGGCTCGCTCGTCCAGGTCAGCACGTCGTCCCGGGACTCGACCGGGCGGTTGTCGACCGGCCCGGCGCGCTGGGCCACCAGCAGCGGGCCACCCAGCGACGGGGTCGGATCGGCCGGGTCGTACCAGAACCCGTCCGGTGACGACGGCTCTGCCGGGCAGGTCCGCAGGACCGCCCCCGGATGCAGGTGCCATCGGGTGGCAACGGCGGCCGGCGGCCAGTCGGGTAGATCGCGCCAGCCCCCGCCGGCACCGCCCACGTACACCCGCACCGGGGCGTGGCCTGCTGACCGGTCGGCGCCGCCCGCGGACAGGTGCGCGTCGAGCCAGCCCAGCCCCTCGCGCAGTGCGGCCACGAACAGTCCCGGGCTGCCATGGGTCCACGGCCCGACGACCAGCCGCGGCTGCCCACCGGTGGCACGCAGCGCCGCGTAGTCGCGCAGTTGGGCCGGCAGGAAGATGTCGTGCCAGCCGCTGACCATCGCCACCGGGGTCCGGACCAGGTGGAGCCGGTCGTCGAAGACCCGGCTCCGCCAGTAGTCGGCCTGCGGCGTGTGATGGCGCAGCCACTCCTGGAAGAACGACACCGTCGCCCCGGTGGCGATCCGGTCGGCCTCGATCAGCGGCAGATGCGACAGCGCGGCGATCAGCCGCGGCTGCCCCCGCTTGAGCTCCCACTGCCGGGCCAGCCACGGCACGGTCTGCGCCTGCAGCAGCTCCACCCAGGTCAGCACCGTGTCCAGGGCGAACGACTCTCCCGCGTACGTGGAGTCGCGGGTGGTCGAGGCGGTCGCCACGGCGACCATCGCACGCAGCTCGTGGCCCGCGTCGGCGGCCAGGGCCCACTGCACGAACCCCTGGTAGCTGGCGCCGAACATGCCGAACGCCCCGCTCCACCAGTGCTGCCGGCGTAGCCAGTCGAGGGTGTCCAGCCCGTCGTCGCGCTCGTGCACGAACGGGTCGAACGAGCCTCCCGAGTCGCCGGTGCCCCGACAGGACTGGATGACCACGTGAAAGCCCTGCTCGGCCGCGAGTCGACAGAGCAGCCGCATCGGTCCGGAGCGGCCGTACGGGGTGCGGATCAGCACGGTGGGTACGCCGGCCAGATCGGGCGCGTAGTGGTCGGTGCGCAGGATCACCCCGTCGCGCACCCGGACCGCGATGTCCCGGGTGACGGCGATCCGCCGGGTGCGTGCCGGTGGCAGCCGCAGTGCGGCGGTGGCCAGTCCGCAGGCCAGCCGTTCCAACACCGGTTCAGTCCAGCCGAGGCGGGGACGGCTCGGCGCGAGCGGAGCGCACCTCGTCCCGATGTTCCCGGAGCGAGACTCCCATCGCCGTCATGAACCGGTACACCACCTCGAGTTCCTCGTCGCCGAAGTCGGTCATCACCCGGTCGGTGCGTTCGCCCAGCGGCCGGAAGAATCCCATCGCCAGTTCGGCCCCTCGGTCGGCGTAGCGCAGCAGGATCTTCCGCCGGTCGGCGGTGTCCCGGTCACGGCGCAGGTGTCCGGCGCGCTCCAGCCGGTCGACGAGCGCGGTGACCGAGCCGGAGGCGAGGTCGAGGTGCTCACCGAGGCGCCCGGGGGTGATCGGGGCGCCGTGCAGTTCGGCGTCCATCACGGCGATCAGCGCCTGCAGGTCGGTGGCGTTGAGGCCATGCTGCCCGGCGAAGGCGTGGCCGACGTGCTGCGCGTCCGTACAGTAGCGCCGAAGTTCGGCGGTGATCTCCGCGACCAGTAGTTCCCGGCGCGTGTCGCGCCGCCGGTACATACCGTGAGCTGCCACGTCCCGTCGCTTCCTCCTCCAGGCCCCGGTTCGCAGCATAGCGGAATCGGCCTGTGTCCTCGACAGTCGAGATTCTTCGCCGGCGAGAGCTGTTGCAACATCTTTCTCGGTACGCGAGACTCTCGATTGTCTAGATATTGGGAGTCGATGGGAGCTGGAATGTCCGTGTTCAGTCGCGTGGCAGGTGGTCGCCGGAGCGCCTGGTTCGCCGTCGTCGCGGCGATCGTCGCCGCCCTGGTCGTCTTCTGGCTGCCCACTCCCGGGAACCCGGCGCCGGTCTCGGCCACCGGCCTGTCCGATCGCTGGCAATCCACCCAGGTCGAACGCCTCCAGGACGAACTACCTCGAAACGACGTCGAGCCGGCCATCGTCGTGATCAGCCGCGGCGACGGCGGGCCACTCACCGAAACCGACCGCACCGCCATCACCACCGGCAGCGCCGCGCTCGGCGGGTTCGCCACCGGCGGTCAGCTCGCGCCACCACAACTCTCCCCCGACAGCACGGTGGCTCTGCTGGCCGTGCCGCTGAGCAGCGACGGCGGCCAGCAAGCCGTGGCCGACACCGTGGCCCAGCTCCGCGAGGCACTCACCGGACTACCCGCGGATCTCACCGTCGAGGTGACCGGCCCACCCGCCTTCACCGCCGACCTCACCAAGGTCTTCGAGGGCGCCGACACCACCCTGCTGGCCGTCACCGCCGCCGTCGTCGCCCTGCTGCTGCTCTTCACCTACCGCAGCCCACTGCTGTGGATGGTGCCGCTGGCCATCGTGGCCGCCACCGAACAGATCACCCTGCGCGCCCTCGACACGATCATCCCAGCGGTCGGCATCAACTTCGCCGGCGGCGCCGTGACCGGCATCGCCAGCGTCCTCGTCTTCGGCGCCGCCACCAACTACGCCCTGCTGCTCATCGCCCGCTACCGCGAGGAACTACGTCGCGAGGCGGACCGATTCGCCGCCATGCGGGCCGCGCTGCGCCGCACCGCCGAGCCGATCCTCGCCAGCGGCGGCACCGTCATGCTCGGCGTGCTCACCCTGCTGCTCAGCGAGCGGGAACTCAACAAGGCACTCGCCGTGGCCTGCGCCACCGGCATCCTGCTCGCCATGGCCTCGGCCCTGCTCGTCCTGCCCGCCGCGTTGGTGCTGCTCGGGCGCGGCCTGTTCTGGCCGTTCGTGCCACACCTCGGCAGCGTCGGCCGGGAAGGCCGCGTCTGGGGCCGGCTCGGCACCATCGTCGGCGGCCGCCCGTTGCCCGTCGCGGCGCTGGCCACCCTGCTGCTGGCCGCTCTGGCCCTCGGTGGCCTGGGCATCCGGACCGGACTGTCGGAGACCGAGCAGTTCCGGGTGCAGCCGGAGGCGGTGGCGGGCGCACAGACCCTCGCCCGCGCCTTCCCCGCCGGCACCACCCAGCCGGTGGCAGTGATGACCTCCCCGGATGCCGTGCCGGCGGTCACCGCCGCCGCCGCCGCGGTGGACGGTGTCGCCTCCGCCCGACCCGGCACCGCCGGCACCGGCGTCGCCCAGGTCGACGTGGTCCTCGACGCCGAGCCGGGCACCGCCGCCTCCGACCGGACGCTGGAGGCCCTCCGGGAGGCCGTTGCCGCCGTGCCCGGCTCCGCGCCAACTGCCCCGGCGGGCATCGACGACCTGTCCGGCGCCGTCGTCGGCGGCACCGTCGCCGGAACCTACGACTCGGCAGCAGCCGACGCGGCGGACCTGCGCCTCATCCTGCCGCTCATCCTGCTGCTGGTCGGCGCCGTCCTGGTCCTGCTGCTGCGCGGGCTGGTCGCTCCGGTGCTGCTCGTGGCGACCGTCGTCGCGTCGTACCTCGCCAGCCTCGGTGGCGCCTGGCTGCTCTTCGACCACGTGCTCGGCTTCCCCGCACTGGACACCACCGTGCCGTTGCTCGCCTTCGTGTTCCTCGTGGCGCTCGGCGTCGACTACAACATCTTCCTGGTCACCCGGGCCCGCGAGGACGCCCGCAACGCCGGTACCCGGGACGGCATGCGCTCCGCGCTACGAGTCACCGGCGGAGTCATCACCAGCGCCGGCATCCTGCTCGCCGCCGTCTTCGCCGTCCTCGGCGTACTGCCGCTGATCACCCTGACCCAGATCGGGATCATCGTCTGCCTCGGCGTCCTGCTGGACACCCTGCTGGTCCGTACCGTCGTCGTCCCGGCCCTGGCGTTCCTGTTCGGCGAGAGATTCTGGTGGCCCGGCCGGATCAGCCGGTCCTAGAACCGAGGCACTTCCGACCGGGCGGACAGCTGGCGCGTCGCCCGGTCGATCCCACCTCACCCCGCGAGCGACCCACCGGCCGCGACAGCACGGTCCCGGGTCGCCCAGGCGACCATGAAAACCGCCGTCCACGCCGCCCCGAGCAGCACCGCGCCCACGGTGCCGCTGGCCGTACTCAACCCCAGGTAGAGCCGGCCGCCGCCGATGGCGACCACCCCGGCCGCCGCTACGGTCCACGCGGCCACCGCGATCGGCCACCGCGCGCCGCGGGACAACAGCCAGGCCAGCGTGCACAAGCTCGCGGTCACCACCGCGTTCTGGGTGGAGAACAGCACCACCCGACCGCCGGCGGCCAGGTCGGCCACCGCCGCCAGCACCACCAGCGGCACGAACGCGCCGATCGTGCCGACCACACTGAGCAGGTCCGCCCGCCAGGGCCGATGCCGCCACGCCTGCACCGCGGCCACCAGGGCCACCACCACGATCAGCGACGAGCCACGCAGCACCGACACCGCGGCCTGCGTCGCCTCCACCGCGTCGGGCGTACGCCGGGCGGCGAACCAGCTGGCGATCGCTCCGTCGACCAGCGCCAGCCCGCTGTGCCCAACCACCACCCGAAGCGTCCACGCGATGGCCAGCCCGACCACGAAGAGCAGCAGCACCCCGGCCGCCAGGTTCGCCAGCAACGCCCAGGCAGGGCCGAGCCTGAGGGTGAGCAGGAAGAACAGCAACCCGTACCGGGCCGACAGCCAGCGCAGAGGCGGCATCCCCGCGGCGCGTGCCAGCAACGCCCGCGCCGGGTCGGGATTTCGTCCCAGCCAGCGACCGGCCAGCACCACCGCGACCAGCGCCGCCACCAGCACCAGGACCGCACCCGTCGCCCGGCCCAGCAACCGGGACACCGTCTCGTAGGACTCGCCCGCCAGGTGCCCGACGAACACCGAGGCGCCCACCCAGGTGACCACCCCGGCCAGGTTCCACGGCGCGAACCGCCGGTACGGCATGCCGGCCGCCCCGGCGAGGCGGGGCGCCAGCGTGCGGGCGAAGGCCACCCAGCGGGCGGTCAGCAGCCCCCGGCCGCCCATCCGCCCGAGCATCGCGTCGGCCCGAGCCCACCGGTGCGGCCCGACCCGCACCCCCCACCGGCTGGCCCGCAACCGCGGCCCGTAGCGCCGCCCGGCCCGGAACGCCACCGCGTCCCCCACCGCGGCGGCCAGGATCATCACCAGCAACGCAGGACCGAGCCGCAGCGTCCCGGTGTACGTGAGGAAGCCGACCAGCAGCAGGGTCGCCTCGCCGGGGGCGACCAACCCGACGAGCAGCGCCGTCTCGGCGGCGACGACCAGCGCCGCCACCACATAGATCATCGACGGCGGTAGGCTCTGCACCGAGTTCAGCAGATCGTGCACGGCGACCCCCGGATCACCTCGGCCATACTGCCGCAAGTGTGACAGCCGTCTCCACCGCGAGCCGGTACGCACCCAGGGTGACCCCCGACGCCGCACCGCCTCCGCACAGGCGGGAGGATGGAGCAATGCAGCTTCGCACCGACCTCCGTAACGTCGCCATCATCGCTCACGTCGACCACGGCAAGACCACCCTGGTCGACGCCATGTTGCGGCAGTCCGGTGCCTATGGCGCCCGGGGCGAGGTGACCGAGCGGGTGATGGACTCCGGGGACCTGGAGCGGGAAAAGGGCATCACCATCCTGGCCAAGAACACCGGCGTTCGCTACCTGCCGGCGGATGGCTCCGACCCGGTCACCATCAACATCATCGACACTCCCGGACACGCCGACTTCGGCGGCGAGGTGGAGCGCGGCCTGACCATGGTCGACGGCGTGGTACTCCTCGTCGACGCCAGCGAGGGCCCGCTGCCACAGACCCGCTTCGTGCTCCGCAAGGCCCTCAAGGCCCGGATGCCGATCATCCTCGTGATCAACAAGGTGGACCGCCCGGACGCCCGGATCAAGGAGGTCGTGGACGACTCCTACGAGCTCTTCCTCGACCTGGACGCCGACGAGGAGCAGATCGACTTCCCGATCGTCTACGCCTGCGCCCGGGACGGCATCGCCTCGCTCACCCAGCCCGCCGACGGATCGGTGCCGCAGGACAGCCAGAGCCTGGAGCCCCTGTTCCGCACCCTGCTGGACACCATTCCGCCGCCCTCGTACGACGACGACGCCCCGCTGCAGGCGCACGTGACCAACCTCGACGCATCGCCGTTCCTCGGCCGGCTCGCGTTGTGCCGGGTCCGGCAGGGCACCATCCGCAAGGGCCAGACAGTGGCCTGGTGCCGCACCGACGGTAGCAGCCAGCGGGTCCGCATCTCCGAGATGCTGATCACCGAGGGTCTGGAGCGCAAGCCGGCCGAGTCGGCCGGACCGGGTGACATCATCGCCGTCGCCGGCATCCCCGACATCATGATCGGTGAGACCCTGGCCGACGCGGAGAACCCGATCCCGCTGCCGCTGATCACCGTCGACGAGCCGGCCATCTCGATGACCATCGGCACCAACACCTCGCCTCTGGTCGGCCGGGTCAAGGGCGCAAAGGTCACCGCCCGGATGGTCAAGGACCGCCTCGACAAGGAACTCGTCGGCAACGTGTCGCTGCGGGTGCTGTCGACCGAGCGCCCCGACGCGTGGGAGGTGCAGGGCCGTGGTGAGCTGGCCCTGGCCATTCTCGTCGAGCAGATGCGCCGCGAGTCCTACGAGCTGACCGTCGGCAAGCCGCAGGTCGTCACCAGGGAGATCGACGGGCGGATCTGCGAGCCGGTGGAGCGCCTCACCATCGACGCCCCGGACGAGTACCTGGGCGCGATCACCCAACTGCTGGCCACCCGCAGGGGCCGGATGGAGCAGCTGGTCAACCACGGCACCGGCTGGATCCGGATGGAGTGGCTGGTCCCCGCCCGCGGCCTGATCGGCTTCCGCACCGAGTTCCTCACCGACACCCGCGGCACCGGAATCCTGCACCACGTCTTCGAGTCGTACGAGCCGTGGTTCGGCGAGCTGCGTACCCGCAACAACGGTTCCCTGGTCGCCGACCGGGCCGGGGCTGTCACCTCGTTCGCCATGATCAACCTCCAGGAACGCGGCCAGCTCTTCGTCGAACCGACCACCGAGGTGTACGAGGGCATGATCGTCGGGGAGAACTCCCGCTCCGACGACATGGACGTCAACATCACCAAGGAGAAGAAGCTCACCAACATGCGCGCGTCGACCTCCGACGAGACCGAGAAGTTGATCCCGCCACGCAAGCTGTCGCTCGAGCAGGCCCTGGAGTTCTGCCGCGAGGACGAATGCGTCGAGGTCACCCCAGCCGCCGTCCGCATCCGCAAGGTCGTGCTCGACCAGACCCAGCGGGCCCGTACGACCGCCCGCCGCAAGCACGCCGGCTGACGGCCGGATGGCCGCGGACGACCTCCACGCGCGGCTGGACCGGGCGCCCGGAACGATCTCGGTCTACGCGGGCCCGCTCGACGCCCCGCCCACCTGGATCCGGCACGCCCACGCCACCCACTACGCGGCGAGCACGATGAAACTGGCCGTGCTCGCCGCGCTGCACCGGGCCGCCGAGGCCGGCCACCTCGACCCGGACGCCCCGGTCGAGGTGGTCAACCGGTTCACCTCCGCCGACCGGCACGCCCCGGCGTACTCCTGCGCCCGCGAGTACGACAACGACGCCGCTGTCTGGGAACGGCTCGGCCAACACGCGACCCTGCGCTGGCTCGCTGAGCGGATGGTCGTCCGCTCCAGCAACCTCGCCACCAACCTGGTCATCGAACACGTCGGCCGGCCGGCCGTGGCGCAGGTCTGGGCCAGCGTCGGCGCCCGGCACAGCGTCACCGCACGCGGCATCGAGGACTTCGCGGCCCGCGAGGCGGGTATCACCAACCTGGTCACCGCCACCGACCTGGCCGCCCTGCTCGACGCGGTCGCCACCGGCGCCACCCATCCCGGAACCGTCGCCTCAACCGCTGGCTGCGCCGCGATGCTCGACGTGCTCTGCGCCCAACAGATCCGCCAGGACATCGCCGAAGGGCTGCCCGCCGGCACCCGCCTCGCCCACAAGAACGGCTGGGTACGCGGCGTGCGGCACGGCGCGGCGGTGGTCTTCCCGGACGACGCCGAGCCGTATGTACTCGCCGTCTGCACCACCACCGCACTCGACGACGACCAGGCCAGCGGGCCGGCCGACGCCGACGCGCGGCGCCTGGTTGCCAGCATCTCCGCCCGGGTCTGGCAGGCCCGCCACGACCTCGGTGCCCTCACTCCAGCAGATTCGTCCGCAACGCCGCCACCGTCTCGGCGGTGATCCCCAACCCGTCGCGCAGGTAGCCGCCGAACGACCCGTGCACCTGCCGCACCTGCTCGTACCCGGCGTCGAGGTACTCCGGGCGGACTTCCAGCACCGGCCGCACCGCAGTCTCGTCGAGGTCCGGGTGACGCCGCCGCATGGCCTCGACGAGCACCTCACGCAGGCTCGCCGTCAGCGGGTTGTTGGCCAGGTAGTCGGCCCGGATCGCCGCCTCGTCGACGCCGAGCGCGTGCAGCAGCACCACAGTCAGCCAACCGGTGCGGTCCTTGCCCGCCGAGCAGTGGTAGAGCAGCGGCAGGTTACGCCCGTCGGCCGCCAGCCGCACCGTCGCGGCGAATCCCTGCCGAGCCGAGGCTCCGGTGACGAACCAACGGTAGATCGACGCCATCGCTGCCGGGGTGCCCTGCCGCGCCAGCTCCGCGTACCCGCTCAGGTCGTGTCCGAGCAGCACCGCCGAGACGTACGTGAAGACCGGATGTGCCGGGTCGTGCACCGGCAGATGCACCACCGTCGGTTCGCCCGTCAGCCGGTCCGGCGGAGCCACCGTAGCCTCCGAGTGGGCGCGCAGATCCACCACGCAGGCCGGTTCGAGCTTGGCCAGCACCGGCAGGTCCTCGTCGGTCAGCCGACCCAACGCTGGTGTACGGATCAGTAGCCCCGGGCGTACCCGCCGACCCTCCACGCCGATAAGGCCGCCCAGGTCCCGCGCGTTGGGCGCGCCCACGAGTTCCCAGGCCCGCCCGTTGATTCGCTCACTCATCACCGCTCCCTTCGCCTACAGGGTGTCGCAGGCGACGATCGGCGCGGTACGCACCCGTCACCTCCCTGCCACACACTCCGTTCTCGTCGCCCCGCGGCCGGTGGACACGCCCGCCGAGGAGGTGGCGGGTCGGCAGCGGGCGTAAGGATTCGTACTGCGAATTGATAGACCTCGGATAGTTTCATAAGGCCCGGGAGCGGGGGTGCAACCTATCGGGGGTGGACGTGCAGCAGGGCGCTGGGGCGGTGGTCAGGGTCGCCATCGCCGCCCTGTGGAAGGCTCCCGACGTGATCCGACCGGTGGACGCCCCGGCGTTGCGCCCACCCGCCGACGTCGGGGCACGGGTCGCCGGCGTGGCCGCCGGCCGGCAGGTCGGTGACCACGTACTGAGCCAGCTCCTGCTCGGCGAGCGGGTGATTGTCAGCGAGATCCGGCCCGACGGCTGGGCGCACGTGGTGGCGGTGGATCAACCCGCCCCCCGGATGGACCCGCGCGGCTATCCGGGCTGGATGCCGGTGACGCAGCTGGCCCCGGCCGTTGCGGGGACCGACACCTCGCCCCGGGTGGTCGTCGACGCCACCGTCACCGCCCTGCACCACACCGCCGCCGGCGCGGTCGCACTGCCCGGAGTTGTCCTCGGCACCAGCCTGGTGCCGGCCGGCGACGTGATCGACGGTTGGCGGCCGGTCTACGCCCCGGGGCGCACCGCGCCGCTGTGGCTTTCCGCGGCGGACGCGGTGCCCGAACCCACCGCGCCACCCACCGCCGAGCAGGTGCTGGCCGTGGCGGCCCGCCTGGTCGAGGTCGGCTACCTGTGGGGTGGGTTGTCCGCGTACGGGATCGACTGCTCAGGGCTGGTGCACCTGGTCTGGCGGCGGCTCGGGGTGCTGCTCCCCCGCGACTCCAGCGACCAGGTGGTCGCCGCCCACCGGGTGGAGTTGGGGGCGGAGCGCGCCGGGGACCTGTACAGCTTCGCCCGCCCAGGGCACCGGATCCACCACATTGGCATCGTAACCGGAGGTGATCGTCACGAGCGCCGCATGCTGCACGCCTGCTACTCGAACCGGCGGGTTCTGGAGCAGGTGCTGCCCGCGGAGCGCGCCGCAACCCTGGCCGGTGCGCACCGGGTGGTCGAGCTGACCTGACGGAGCCCTGTCGGTACGCCGGGTTCAACGGCCGGTCCTGGTCAACGCACGCCCACGCCCCGGGACGCCTTGATCAGGCTCGCCGCCGTCGCCGTCCCCAGTGTGCCGAGGATGACCAGCAACGACAGCCAGATCGGAATGTGTGGCGCCCA
Source organism: Micromonospora sp. LOL_024 (assembly GCF_048060415.1). NCBI lineage: Bacteria > Bacillati > Actinomycetota > Actinomycetes > Micromonosporales > Micromonosporaceae > Micromonospora > Micromonospora sp. LOL_024. The sequence continues at coordinate 108,996 of NZ_JBHMIS010000005.1, read as the reverse complement.
GCCCACGTGCTCGCCACCGTTGACGAGCGGCAGCCTGTTCTCCGCCAGCGCCTCGAGGATCAGCTTGATCCCGATGAAACCGAGCACCACCGCGAGCCCGACGCTCAGGTAGATCAGCCGGTCCAGCAGCCCACCGAGCAGGAAGTAGAGCTGGCGCAGCCCCATCAGCGCGAACACGTTGGCGGTGAAGACCAGGTACGGCTCCTGGGTGATGCCAAAGATCGCCGGGATCGAGTCGAGCGCGAAGATCAGGTCGGTTGTGCCGATGGCGATCATGACGATGAGCATCGGGGTGAACGTGCGCCGGCCGCCTTCTCGCACGGTCAGCCGGGCCTCGTGGTAGCCGCGCGAGATCGGCAGCGCCCGCCGGCTCCAGCGGATCAGCACGTTCTCGGTGAACTCCTCGCTCGACTCGCTGTGCCGGGCCAGGTTGATCGCGGTGTAGATCAGGAACGCGCCGAAGAGGTAGAAGACCCAGGTGAACTGTGAGATCAACGCCGCGCCGGCGGCGATGAATCCACCGCGCATGACGAGCGCGAGGACGATGCCAATGAGCAGCACCTTCTGCTGGTACGCCCGGGGCACCGCGAACCGGGTCATGATGATCACGAATACGAAGAGGTTGTCCACGGAGAGGCTGTACTCGGTCAGCCAGCCCGTGTAGAACTGCCCCGCCACGCTCGCCCCGGCGGTGAGCCAGAGCCCGGCACCGAAGATCAGGGCCAGCCCGACGTAGCAGACGACCCAGAGGCTCGACTCCCGCACGCTCGGCTCGTGCGGCCGACGCCCGATGATGAGCAGGTCCGCCGTGAGGAGCGCAGTCAGGGCGACGAGGGTACCCGCCCATACCAGTCCGGACACGTCCACAGTCTTGTTTCCTCCGGCAGGCACGGGGGTGACCGGCACACGGTACGCCTCGGGCGGTGGGCGGACACACCGCCTTAGGTGTCCTAGGAGGATGGATTACTTGGTGGCCCACGTCTGGTGCGGCACGTCAGCGCCCGGCACTTCCCCGTACCGGCGACAAGCCGCCGCGCCGATGTGGCAGGCTGCCGACATGGTGCTTGAGGTCGCGCTCATCGATGTCACTCCCGGCCGTGAGGAAGCCTTCGCCGCCGCCTACGCCCAGGGGCACAAACTGCTCGCGGAGGCGCCGGGCTGCCGGTCGGTGCGGATGACCCGGGGCATCGAGTCCCCCTCCCGCTTCGTGCTGCTGGTCGAGTGGGACTCCGTCGAAGCCCACGAGCAGAACTTCCGGAGGACCGACCGCTTCGTCGGGTGGCGGGAGCTGATCGGCCCGCACTTCGCCACCCCACCACGGGTCGAGCACTTCGTCGACGTACCCGCCTGACGGCGCCCGCACCGGCGTCGACCCGAGGAACTGTCACACCGTTGGTTTACCCTGCCCCTCGCGTCGGCGCCGGTCCCGACGGCTTCGGGGGCGCCGGGCCCGGCGCCGACGCAACCGGACGGTCACCCGTCGAGCCGGCCGGCCATCACCCGCACCGTCTCCTGCTCCGGCAGCGCCGCCTCCAACAGGCAACCAGCCATCTGTTCGTACCGGTCGACATCGGCTGCGGCGCTCAGCCGCACGTCCGTGGTCAACGCCTCCAGCATCACCGTGCGCGGGTCCGCCGGATCCGGAAAGGAGTAGCAGGAAAACGGCGTGAGCGGCACCGGTCCATGCCCCGCGCCCGGCGGCACCAGCCGGATCGTCACGTGCGGCAGCGCGGCCAGTTCGAGTAGGTGTCGCAGTTGCTCGCGCCAGACCTCCACCGGGTCGCCAGCCTGCCAGCAGGCCAACTCGGTGATCAGCGCCGTGTAGCGGGGCGGCTCGGGGCGGCGGAGCACCGAGTGCCGGGCCGCCCGGGCGCGCAGGTCGGCCTCCACGTCCACGGCCGGGTCGATCAGGCGTCCGGCCGCGATGCGCAGGCGGGCGTAGGCCGGGGTCTGCAGCAGGCCGGGCACCACCGCGGGCTGGTACTCGATGATGCCCGCCGCGCCGGCCTCAAGTTCGGCGTACGTACGCTGCCGCTCACTCATCTCGCCCAGCGACTTCCACCAGCCACGGCTGGTCGCGGCGTCCCGGGCGATGACTATCAACGCGTCGCGCTGCGGTGCCGACACCTGATAGATGTCGAGCAGATCGAGCACGTCCGCCAGATCCGGGCGGCTCTGCCCCAGCTCGATGCGGGACAGCTTGGAGGTGGACGCCCAACCGAGCCGCTCACACACATTTTCCAGCGTCAGCGTTTCCCGCCGCCGGAGCTGACGCAACTCGGCGCCGAGTCGCGCACGTCGAATGACCGGACTCGTTGGCAACGGCATCCCTGCCTCCCCACCGAGGGAGAGTACGCACGGCAGTCACCCAGCGCAATAGGACGCTCGCATTCCGCTATTCTCTCACCGCAGGACGCGGAAACCTGTCGATGGGTCGCGCCGGACCGCCCTCACGTCACACCGGCGGCGTCCATCCCCCGCAGCTCCTTCTTCAGGTCGGCGACCTCGTCACGGATCCGGGCGGCCAGCTCGAACTGCAACTCCCGCGCGGCGGCGAGCATCTGATCGTTGAGCTCCTGGATCAACTGCGCCAACTCGACACGCGCCATCCCCGCTCGCGCGGGTGTGCCTGCGCCGGTCCGGGCGCGGCTACGGGTCTCCTTGACCGGCGCCTTGCCCCGGGACAGCTGCCGCACCGCGCCCCCGACCCGCGACGCCTCGGTGTCCTCGGCCTCCCGGTAGATGTCGTCGAGGATGTCGTGGATCTTCTTCCGAAGCGGCTCGGGGCTGATGCCGTGCGCCTCGTTGTGCGCGATCTGCTTGTCGCGCCGCCGGCTGGTCTCGTCGATCGCTGCCGCCATCGACGGCGTGATCTTGTCTGCGTACATGTGCACCTGACCGGACACGTTACGGGCGGCCCGGCCGATGGTCTGGATCAACGACCGGCCGCTGCGCAGGAAGCCCTCCTTGTCCGCGTCCAGAATCGCCACCAGAGACACCTCGGGCAGGTCGAGACCCTCCCGCAGCAGGTTGATGCCGACCAGCACGTCGTAGTCACCCCGGCGCAGCTCACGAAGCAACTCCACCCGTCGCAGCGTGTCGACCTCCGAGTGCAGGTAACGCACCCGGATGCCGTTCTCCAGGAGATAGTCGGACAGATCCTCGGCCATCTTCTTGGTCAGCGTGGTGACCAGCACACGTTCGTCACGCTCGGTACGCAGCTTGATCTCGTGCATCAGGTCGTCGATCTGGCCCTTGGTGGGCTTGACGACGACCTCCGGGTCGATCAGACCGGTCGGGCGGATCACCTGCTCCACGAACTCGCCCTGGGCCTGCTCCAACTCCCACGGGCCCGGCGTCGCCGACAGGAAGACCATCTGGCCGACCCGCTCCAGGAACTCGTCGAACCGCAGCGGCCGGTTGTCGGCCGCGCTGGGCAGCCGGAACCCGTGGTCGATCAGCATCCGCTTGCGGGACGCGTCACCCTCGTACATCCCACCGATCTGGGGGATGGTCACGTGCGACTCGTCGATCACGGTGACGAAGTCGTCGGGGAAGTAGTCGAGCAGGCAGTGCGGCGGGCTACCGGGCAACCGCCCGTCGATGTGCATCGAGTAGTTCTCGATGCCGGAGCAGAAGCCCACCTGCCGCATCATCTCGATGTCGTACGTGGTGCGCATCCGCAGCCGCTGCGCCTCCAGCAACTTGCCCTGCCGGTCCAGCTCGGCCAGCCGCTCGCCCAACTCCGTCTCGATGTCGCGGACCGCCCGCTCCATCCGCTCCGGGCCGGCGGCATAGTGCGTCGCCGGGAAGATCAACAGATGGTCGACCTCGCGCACCACGTCCCCGGTGAGCGGATTGAGGTAGTAGAGCTTCTCCACCTCGTCACCGAAAAGCTCGATCCGGACGGCGAGCTCCTCGTACGCCGGAATGATTTCCAGCGTGTCGCCGCGGACCCGGAAGGTGCCGCGCTGGAAGGCCATGTCGTTGCGGGTGTACTGGATGTCGACCAGCCGACGCAGCAACTGGTCGCGATCCAACTCCTGGCCGACGGCGACCCGCACCGCGCGGTCCAGATACTCCTCGGGTGTGCCCAGGCCGTAGATCGCCGAGACCGTCGCCACGACCACCACGTCTCGGCGGGTGAGCAGGGACATGGTGGCCGAGTGCCGCAACCGCTCGACCTCCTCGTTGATCGAGGAGTCCTTCTCGATGTAGGTGTCGGTCTGCGGGATGTACGCCTCGGGCTGGTAGTAGTCGTAGTAGGAGACGAAGTACTCCACCGCGTTGTCCGGCAGCAGCTCGCTGAACTCCTTCGCCAACTGGGCGCAGAGCGTCTTGTTCGGCGCCAGCACCAGCGCGGGACGCTGCAGGCGCTCCACCAGCCAGGCGGTCGTGGCGCTCTTGCCGGTGCCGGTGGCGCCGAGCAGCACCGAGTGCCGGTCACCGCGACGGACCCGCCGCTCCAGATCGTCGATCGCCGTCGGCTGGTCACCGGCCGGCCGGAAATCGCTGACGACCTGGAAGCGGCCGTCGAGCCGGGGAATGTCGAGCGCCATGAACCCACCGTACGCCGGGCCTCCGACAGTCCGCGGCCACTAGGTTCAGCACGTGATCGGCTTCGATATTCGCATTGTGTGGTTCATCTCACCCGGCTACGCTTCTCCCGTAGGCCGCTCGCGGCGGCCGACCGGGCCGGCGGCGGGCCGCAAAGCCACGCCGCCCCCGGCACTGAGGGTCGCAGCACCCGGCATGCCTGGCGTGCGCGCCCGCTGTGGTCGCGCCGAAGCGCAGACCGGCCGCCGCGAGCGCCACCGCGTCGTCACCCGAACCCGGTCCGGCACGTTCATCCTCCCGTGGAGAACACCTCGCAACCGGCACCCGACAACGGCGGCACCAATCGCCCCGGTCCGGACGTCCCGTCCGCTCGCGCGGCCCGCCGGGACAACCGGCGGCACCGGGCAGGACCCCGCCGGCACCGGGCGGGCATCGCGCCACCCGCGGTCCTCGACCTGACCGTCGCCGAACCGGCCAGCCGAGCGCCGGGGCCACGGCCCGGCGTCCGTAGGGCCGTGGTGTCCGGCGGACTGCTCGACCCGGCCGCCGGCAACCCGCTGGAGGAAGAGGACCTCACCGGATCGACCGCGCCGACCGGCGCCGACCGGCGCGGCGCATACCGCCGGCGGCGACTCACCCTCACCGGGCTCGCCCTCACCGCCGTGGCCTCCGCCGTCCTGCTGGTGGTCACCCTCGTCGACTGGGCACCCGGCGGTCCCCCACCCCGGGCGATGACAACGGCCGAACAGGAACGACTGGCCGCGATGCGGGTCACCAACCTTCGCGACCTGCGTGCCGGGCTGCACCTCACGGTCGGCGACGGTCCGGCCCGCACCGACCTCCTCGGCTGGGTCGACTGGGCTCGCCAACTGGTCTACCTGGACGTCGGTGGGCCCGGCGCGGGTCCACTGCGCGGGCTGGCCCAGGCCACCCCCACGGTTCTGGTGATCCGCCCCGATCCCACGGCGATGCCGACGCCCGCAACACCACCCCTGGTGCCGCCGGCCGACGGTTGGCGACTGCCCGCCGACCAGGGCCTCGATCCACTGCTGAGTCTGGTGTTCAGGCTCGCCGCCGACCGGCCCGAACCCGCTGACGGGCTGTCCGGCCGCTGGGTGGGCCGGGAACAGGTAAACGGGGAGACGGTCGACATCCTGGAGGCCGCGCCGCGCACCGGCGAACCGGCGCACGGCACCACCGCCGCGACTCCCGGCCCAAGCACCCCCACCCGCTACTGGCTCGATCTGGCAGGCCGGGTGCACCGGCTGGAGACCAACCTGCCCGGCGTCGGTCCGGTCAGCGTGGCACTGAACCGGGCCGACCGGCCCACGCTGCGACCGGTCGAAGCACTCGGCGGCCGCCCCGGCCTGCCCCGCGCGCTGACAACCGCCGAACGGGACCGCTGGCGCCGGCTGCCCGCGCGGCTACGGACCGCGGGCGGGGCCGCCGTCACCGTGACCGGCCCGGTCTCGGGCGCCAGCAACCTGCGCGGCGCCGGCTGGCTGAGCTGGACCTCGGGCACGGCCTACCTGGGCGTCGCCGACCTCGACACGGACGGCCGGTGGACCCTGGTCCGGCACCACGACGGCAAGGTCGCCCGGATCGAGACCGGCACGCCCGACAGCGGTACCGCCCGCCCGCCGCTGCCGCCACCGGCAACCGGTTGGCTCACCGGCCCGCACCACACCCAGGCCCTGGACCCGCTGCTGGAGGCCGCGCTGCGGGCCGCTAGAGGGAGCGGGCCCGGCGGCGACGGGCGGCGGACACGCGGCGACACGCTCGCCGGCACCACCGTCGACGTGGTGCAGGTCGACACCGCCCTGGGGCCGGTGCGCTACTGGATCGACCGGACCGGGCTGCTTCGCCGGCTGGAACTGCCCACCCGGGCGGGTGCCTGGGCACAGCTCGACCTGAACCCCGGCCGGGTACCCCGCCTCACGCCGCCGCCCGCCAAGCGCTGACCGACCGTGTCGCGGTCGTGCAGGTCGGGCGGGACCGGGACACGGGTACGATCAGGGCCGCCAGCCGGTGCTGGCGGCCCACGCCTCGGCTCGCAGATACTCCTCGTCGAACCACGGGTCCTTCGCCATGACGTACGTGCCGCTGTCCGCCGCGGAACCAGCCAACTCCCGCTTGAGCAGCAGGTACCCGGCCCGCCGATCAGAATCGGCCCGTAGATGGTCGCGCATCAGCAGGGCGTACCGCCAGGCGGGTGAGCCGGCCACCCGCAGGTGCAGGTGAACCGGGCGGGCCGCATCGGCGCTGCCGTGCAACCGCTTATCCCACCGCTGACCGCCGGGCGGCCGGGGGTTGTCCCACCAGTCGCCCGGCAGCCGAGGAAAACCCGCGTCGGCGAGCCGTTCGGCCAGTGGCCCGTCGGCGTCGGCCAGGGACGGCACGCCGAGCTGGATGTCGATGACGTCCCTGGCGGCCAGGCCGGCCACCGCCGTGGAGCCGATGTGCTCGATGCGCAGGTCGGCGGGGGCGACCGCGTGCCGGACCCGAGCGGCCAGGCGGGCGTACTGGTGGGGCCACGTCGGGTCCGGTCCGACCAGTGTCACCCGGCTCGTCCGGACCGCCCGGCGGTGCCGTACGTTGCTCTCGAAGGGCACCAGCCGGTCGCACCAGAGCGCGTCGACCGCCGCGTGCAGCTGGTCGACCGTGCCGTCATTGGTGAGCAACACGTCCGCCACCGCGTTGCGGCGGGCGTCGTCGGCCTGGGCGGCGATCCTGCGCTCGGCCTCCGCGCGGCTCATCCCGCGGTCGCGGGCCAGCCGCCGCAGCCGGGTCGAGACCTCCGTGGACACCACGACCACCAGGTGGTACGTGGGCGCCAGGCCCACCTCCGCCAGCAGCGGAACGTCGTTGACCACCACCGCGTCGGATGGTGCCGCAGCGAACAGCTCGGCGGTACGGGTACGGACCCGGGCGTGCACGACCGCTTCCAGCCGGCGGCGCGCCGGCTCGTCGGCGAAGACGAGAGCCCCGAGCGCGGCCCGGTCGAGAGCACCGTCGGCATCGAGCACCCGGTCGGAGAAGGCGGCGACGACCTCCGCGAGCCCGTCACTGCCGGGAGCGACCACCTCGCGGGCGATCTGATCGGCATCGATGAGCACCGCGCCCCGCTCGACCAGCCGCCGCGCCGCGGCGCTCTTGCCCGACCCGATCCCACCGCTCAGCCCGACCCTCAGCACGGCGTCAAGTCAACCCGATCATCCCCGCGCCGCCAAACCCGACCGACCGGCATCCCCACCCGCCGCGTCGATCTAGGGCCAATCGCCGCTAGTCGATCTTCAGTAACGAGGATAAGCCCTAGATCGACGCGGACGGTGGCGGGGGAATGACGGGGCCCCGCCCTGACCCGGTGTTTCGGGTCGGGGCGGGGCCCGGCGTCGGCTAGCGGCAGATCACTTACCGCCGGCGAGCTTCTCCCGCAGAGCGGCGAGCGCCTCGTCCGTGGCCAGCGTGCCGGCCGGCTCCTCGGCCTGGCGGCTCGGCGCCGCGCTGGTCGAGGAGGTGGCGCCGGTCGCGGCAGCGGCGACGGGCTGCGGGTTGGCAGCGGCCTCGGCCTCGGCGGCCCGGGACGTCTGCACCTGCTTCTGGTGTGCCTCCCAGCGGAGCCGAGCCTCGGCGTACTGCTGCTCCCAGGTCTCGCGCTGCTTGTCGTACCCCTCGAGCCACTCGCCCGTCTCCGGGTCGAAGCCGTCCGGGTAGATGTAGTTGCCCTCGGTGTCGTAGGTCGCCGCCATGCCGTAAAGGGTCGGGTCGAAGTGCTCCTCGCCCTCGACGAAGCCCTCGTTGGCCTGCTTGAGCGACAGCGAGATCCGGCGGCGCTCCAGGTCGATGTCGATGACCTTGACCATCACCTCGGAGCCGACCTGGACGACCTGCTCGGGGATCTCCACGTGACGCTCGGCCAGCTCGGAGATGTGGACCAGGCCCTCGATGCCGTCGTCCACCCGGACGAATGCGCCGAACGGCACGAGCTTGGTGACCTTACCCGGCACGATCTGCTGGATCGCGTGGGTACGGGCGAACTGACGCCACGGGTCTTCCTGGGTCGCCTTCAGCGACAGTGAGACCCGCTCGCGGTCCAGGTCGACGTCCAGGACCTCGACCTCGACCTCCTGGCCCACCTCGACGACCTCGGAGGGGTGGTCGATGTGCTTCCAGGACAGCTCGGAGACGTGCACCAGACCGTCCACGCCACCCAGGTCGACGAACGCGCCGAAGTTGACGATCGAGGAGACGACGCCCTTGCGGACCTGCCCCTTCTGGAGCTTGTTGAGGAACTCGGTACGCACCTCGGACTGCGTCTGCTCCAGCCACGCCCGGCGGGACAGCACCACGTTGTTGCGGTTCTTGTCCAGCTCAATGATCTTGGCTTCGAGTTCGCGGCCGACGTACGGCTGCAGGTCGCGCACCCGCCGCATCTCGACCAAGGAGGCGGGCAGGAAGCCGCGCAGCCCGATGTCGAGGATGAGGCCACCCTTGACCACCTCGATGACGGAACCGCGGACGACACCGTCCTCGTCCTTGATCTTCTCGATCGTGCCCCAGGCCCGCTCGTACTGCGCCCGCTTCTTGGAGAGGATCAGCCGCCCCTCCTTGTCCTCCTTCTGGAGGACGAGGGCCTCAATGTGGTCACCCACCGAGACGACCTCTGCCGGGTCCACGTCGTGCTTGATCGACAACTCCCGAGAGGGGATGACACCCTCGGTCTTGTAGCCGATGTCGAGCAGGACCTCGTCCCGATCGACCTTGACGACGGTGCCTTCGACAATGTCGCCGTCATTGAAGTACTTGATGGTCTCGTCGATCGCGGCGAGGAAAGCCTCCTCTGAGCCGAGGTCGTCGATGGTGACCTTGGTGGCGCTCGAGGGGGCCTCGATGCTGCTCGTCATGTGGGCGGTTGCTCCGTCGGATGGTGTGTCACAGCAGGTTGGTGTCGCGGTGACCTGTGCGCGCCAACGGATCCGCCGGCGGGCCCACCTGGAAATCGCTGAACGACATCTTGATGTGACTCCGTCGACCGCGCACCTGCTCCCTGCCGAGGCACACGATCCGCGAGCGCATCGTCTACCCTACCTGTTGCATTACCACAGCGTGCAAGCCCTCCCGTCTTCTCATGGCCGCACCAGCCGCGAAAGCGGAGATTTCGTCCAGGCGTGCCCCTTCAGCTCGGCAACCGAAGGTCTAGCGTGTGCTGGTGGACGACGACAACCGGGTGACCCGACGCCGCGTCGGTGCCGCCGAGACCCGCGAGGCCAACCGACGCTGGTGGGACGCCGACGCCGACGCGTACCAGGCGGAGCACGGCCACTTTCTGGGTGAGGTGGACTTCGTCTGGTGCCCGGAGGGGCTGCGGGAGGCCGACGCCCGACTGCTCGGTGACGTGGCCGGACAGCGGGTGCTGGAGCTCGGCTGCGGCGCCGCGCCCTGCTCCCGTTGGCTCGCCGGCCAGGGCGCCCGGCCGGTCGCCGCGGACCTGTCCGCCGGCATGTTGCGGCACGCCGCGCTGGCCGCCACCCGCAGCGGGGTACGCGTCCCGCTGGTGCAGGCCGACGCCCTGGCGCTGCCCTTCGCGGACCGGAGTTTCGACACCGCCTGCACGGCCTTCGGGGCGGTGCCGTTCGTCGAGGACTCGGCGACGCTGATGCGGCAGGTCCACCGGGTGCTGCGTCCCGGCGGGCGTTGGGTCTTCTCGGTCACCCACCCGATGCGCTGGGTCTTCCTCGACGACCCCGGAAAGGGCGGGCTGACCGCCGTGCACTCGTACTTCGACACCCGGCCTTACGTGGAGCAGGACGAGCACGGCGAGGCAACCTACGTCGAACAGCACCGCACCCTGGGTGACCGGGTCCGGGAGCTGGTGGACGCCGGATTCCGGCTGCTGGACCTGGTAGAACCGGAGTGGCCCGAGGGACACGAGGGGATCTGGGGGCAGTGGAGCCCGCTGCGTGGACGCCTCTTCCCCGGCACCGCGATCTTCGTCGCCGAGAAGCCGGACCGTTGAGCCGGGCCACGCCCCACTTCTGGGCTGCCGGTCGCCGAGTCACCCGGTAGCCGTTTTCGGGTGCCGGCCCCCGGGTAACCGGCGGGTATGGCTGAGAAGGAGTACCACCGAGGCGACCACGTCTCCTGGGCCAGCCACAGCGGCCGGGCGCACGGCGTGGTGCGGGAGAAACTGACCGAACGTTCGCATCTACGCAGGACGCCGTCGACGGGTCACCGGAGGCTGCGCGGTACGGTCCGCCACGACGGCTCGAGCCCGGTCGTCGCCCACCGCCCGGAGGTGCTGCGTCATGAGCCGCACTGACGACGACCAGCAGACCTACCGGGAGTTCACCGAGGCGGTGAACATGAAGCCCGCCGAGTTGGCCGCCTGGCTGGAGAGCGAGGAGTCCAAGCGGGTCGGCTGGCACAAGGGCGGCCGGTCCGGCGGTGGCGAATCGGTCGGTCACGAGTCTGGCCGGCGCATCATCGACCTGCTCCGCCGCAAGCGGGACCAGCTGAGCGCCGCCGACTACAAACACATGCGCAAGGTGATCGGCTACGTGCACCGCCACATGGCGCAGCGTCCCTCCGGCGACGTACGGGACACGAAGTGGCGCTGGTCTCTGATGAACTGGGGCCACGACCCCCTGATCGAGCGGCCGTGACCCCGGTCGACCCGGTCAGGCGATCTTCATGTACGAACCGGTGTAGGAGCCGATGTTCACGTGCCAGTGAACGTGGTATGGCCCACTACCGGCCGGGTAGTGGGCCGCCACGAAAGTGCGCAGGGTGCCGTCACACACCGCGTAGTACACCTTGCGGGCGCCGGTCGGGTTGTTGATGATGTTGATGTACGTCTCGCTGTGGTAGTTGCCGAGGCAGTAGTAGGACACCGCGCGCTTGGTGTAGTAGCTACAGGTTCGCGGCCCGTCCGAATACCTGCTGGAGGGGCCCAGCGAACTGCCCTGCGGGAAGTTCGTGACGATCGTGTTCGACGGGTGCGCACACATTGCCAGTGGTGCCGTGTCTGCCGCCTGTGCGGCGCCAGGTGCGACAACCACGAACGTGACCACCATCGCGAGCATGCCGAGCATGCGCGACATTTTCAACAAGACTTCCTCCCCGTGATCGGTTTGGAAATCAGCCTAACAGCGGCCACCGGAGAATTCTGTCCCCTATGGACGGAGGCGTACCGCGCTCAGTGGTCGGCGCTGTTCCAGTCGCGGCCCTCGCCGACCGACACCTCGAGCGGCACCGACAACGGGTAGGCCCCGCCCATCTCGCGTCGGACCAACTCCTCCAGCACCGCTCGCTCCCCCGGCGCAACCTCGAAGACCAGCTCGTCGTGCACCTGGAGCAGCATCCGGGAATCCAGCCCGGCCTCGCGCAGCGCGACGTCGACGTGCAGCATGGCGACCTTGATGATGTCCGCCGCGGAGCCCTGAATCGGGGCGTTGAGCGCCATCCGCTCAGCCATCTCGCGCCGCTGCCGGTTGTCGCTGACCAGGTCGGGCAGGTAGCGCCGGCGGCCGAGGATGGTGGAGGTGTAGCCGTCCTGGCGGGCTCGGGCCACCACCTCCTGAAGGTAGTCACGAACGCCACCGAAGCCGGCGAAGTAGTTCTCCATCAATCCGCGCGCCTCCTCGGCGCCGATGCCGAGCTGCTGGGAGAGGCCGAAGGCGCTCAGCCCGTACGCCAGGCCGTAGTTCATCGCCTTGATCTTGCGCCGCTGGTCTGGGCTGACCTCGGCCACCGGCACCCCGAACACGGACGAGGCGGTGACGGCGTGGAAGTCGGCACCGGAGTTGAACGCCTGGATCAGCGCGCCGTCCGCCGAGAGGTGCGCCATGATCCGCATTTCGATCTGGCTGTAGTCGGCGGTGAGCAGGCACTCGAAGCCCTGCCCCACCACGAAGGCGCGGCGGATCCGCCGTCCCTCCTCGGTGCGGATCGGAATGTTCTGCAGGTTGGGCTCGGTGGAGGAGAGCCGGCCGGTGGCGGCCACCGTCTGGTTGAAGGTGGTGTGGATGCGCCCGTCGTCGGAGACCGACTTGAGCAGGCCGTCGACCGTCGACTTGAGCTTGGCGACGTCGCGGTGCCGCAGCAGGTGGGCCAGCACCGGATGCGGGTTCTGGGCGTGGAGCCACTGCAACGCGTCCGCGTCGGTGGTGTAGCCCGTCTTGATCCGCTTGGTCTTGGGCAGGTTCAGCTCACCGAAGAGGATCTCCTGCAGCTGCTTGGGCGAGCCGAGGTTGAACTCCCGGCCCACCGCCTCGTAGGCGCCCTGCGCGGCGGCCTTCACCTCGGCGGCGAAGTGCGCCTCCAACTCGGAGAGGTAGTCGTTGTCGGCGGCGATGCCGGTGCGTTCGAGTTGTGCCAGGACCCGCATCAACGGCAGCTCCACCCCCGCCATCAGCCGGGCCGACTGCTCCCCGTCGCGGGACAACTCCGCGTCGATCGCGTCGGCCAGATCGAGTGTGGCCCGGGCCCGCAGCATGAGATTCTGCTCGGCCTCGCCGTCGCCGCCGAGCCCGTCCAGGGTGAGCTGGCCGGTTTCCGGTGCGTCGATCCGCAGCTCCCGGTGCAGGTAGCGCAGGGCCAGGTCGGTCAGGTCGTAGGATCGCTGGTCGGGGCGGGCGAGGTAGGCCGCGATCTGGGTGTCCCGCGCGATGCCCGCCAGCGACCAGCCGTGTGCGGCGAAGGCCAGCAGCGCGGGCTTGCTGTCGTGCAGCACCTTGGGTCGATTCTCGTCGGCCAGCCAACCGGCGAGGGCCGTCTCGTCGGCGGCGCCCAGCCCGGCCGGGTCGAACCAGGCGGCCGGCCCGTCCGCGGTGGCCAGGGCCATCCCGGTGACGCCGGCGGTGTGCCGTCGGTTCGGACCGGTGTCGAGCCTGACCGCGACGCCGACCGCAACGCCGGCCAGCGCGTGTGTCTGGAGCCAGTCGACCAGGGCGCCCGGCGCGGCGATCACCTCACCGGCCAGGTCGAAGCCCGCCTCGGCCTCCGGCTGGACCGCGTCGAGGTACTGGTAGAGCCGGTCGCGCAGGATCCGGAACTGGAGGGTGTCGAAGACCTGGTGAACCGCCTCGCGGTCCCACCCCTGCCACCCGGCGTCCTCGGGGCGGATCGACAGCTCCAGATCGGCGACCAGGCGGTTGATCTCGTAGTTACGGATCACGTCGGCGAGCCGTTCGCGCAGGCTGTCGCCGGCCTTGCCCTTGATCTCGTCGGCGCGGGCGATGACACCCTCCACCCCGCCGTACGTGTTGATCCACTTGGCTGCGGTCTTCGGGCCGACACCGGGGATGCCGGGCAGGTTGTCGCTGCTCTCACCGACCAGCGCGGCCAGGTCACGGTAGCGGGCCGGCCCGACGCCGTACTTCGCCTCGACCGCGGCCGGATCCATCCGGGCCAGGTCGGAGACGCCCTTGCGCGGATAGAGCACGGTGATCTGCTCGTCGACCAGCTGGAAGGCGTCCCGGTCGCCGGTGGAGATCAGCACCGACATGCCCTGGTCACGGGCCTGGCACGCCAGCGTGGCGATGAGGTCGTCGGCCTCGTAGCCCGCCATTTCGACCACCGGGATCCGCAGCGCCGCAAGGACCTCCTTGACCAGGCTGACCTGGCCCTTGAAGTCGGTCGGGGTCTCGCTGCGGCCGGCCTTGTACTCCGCGTACCTGTCGGTGCGGAAGGAGCGACGCGAGACGTCGAAGGCGACGACGATGTGGGTCGGCTGCTCGTCGCGCAACACGTTGATCAACATAGAGGTGAAGCCGTAGACCGCGTTGGTCGGCTGCCCGGTCGAGGTGGAGAAGTTCTCCACCGGCAGGGCAAAGAACGCCCGGTAGGCCAGGGAGTGTCCGTCGACGAGGAGCAGGCGCGGGGTCGTAGCTGTCACGGCTGCGACTCTAGTCCTTGCCCCCGACGGAACCGGCCGCCGCCTCGCGGCGGGACAACGAGCGTCCCCGAAGGCCACTAGGCTATCGGCAATCTTCACTCTGACGGGGGTTCACATGAAGAGATGGACGAGTCGTGTCCTGGCGACGGTGTTTCTCGGGCTGACCGGTGTGTTCGGCATCGCCGGTCCCGCCCACGCGGGCTTCTGGGTCCACAACACCACCACGGCCTACAGCGAGGCGGGGTGCCACGCCGCAGGCGCCGCGTACGAGGCCCACTACTGCACCTTCACCACCTACCCGAAGGACTGCGGTCGTTGCGGCGTCCGCGGCTGGTACCTCAGCTACTGGATCAACTGACCCAGCCGCCACCAGTCCCGCGGAACGCCGTTGGCCGGCGAGGTTCCCCTCGCCGGCCAACTCCGTCCGCGACGACCTAGGCCACGCCCAGGTACGCCTCCTTGATCGACGGGTCGTGCAGGAGTTCCTCGCCGGTACCCTCCTTGACGATCTGCCCGGTCTCCAGGACGTAGGCACGGTGGGCGCGGGACAGCGCCTGTTGCGCGTTCTGCTCCACCAGCAGCACGGTGGTGCCCTGCTGGTTGATCTCCACGATGATGTCGAAGATCTGCTGAATGATCATCGGGGCCAGGCCCATCGAGGGCTCGTCCAGCAGCAGCAGCTTCGGCCGGCTCATCAACGCCCGACCGACGGCGAGCATCTGCTGCTCACCGCCGGAGAGCGTGCCACCGGCCTGCTTACGCCGCTCGCGCAGCCGGGGGAACATCTCCAGCACCCGCTCCAGGTCGGCGGCGATGCCGGCGTGGTCCCGCCGGGTGTACGCACCCATGTCCAGGTTCTCCAGGACCGTCATGCCGGGAAAGATCTGCCGGCCCTCGGGGGACTGGCACAGACCCCGGACCACCCGCAGGTCGGCGCGGAGCTTGCTGATGTCCTCACCGTTGAAGGTGATCCGGCCGCCGGAGAGCGACCGGATACCGGAGATCGCCCGCATGGTGGTGGTCTTGCCGGCACCGTTGGCGCCGATCAGCGCCACCACCTCCCCCTCGTTGACGGTGAGGCTGATGCCGTGCAGAGCCTCAATCCGGCCGTACGAGACGCTGACGTCGTCCAACTCAAGCAGCATCGGCGGGCTCCCCCAGGTAGGCCGCGATCACCCGCGGGTCTCGGCTGACCTCGTCCGGCCGGCCGTCGGCGATCTTGCTGCCGAACTCCAGCACCACGATCCGGTCGGTGACACCCATCACCAGCCGCATGTCGTGCTCGATCAGCAGCACGGTCACGCCCCGGTCGCGGATCCGGCGGATCAGCCCCAGCAGATCCTCCTTCTCGGCCGGGTTGAACCCGGCCGCCGGCTCGTCCAGGCAGAGCAGCTTGGGCTCGGTGCCGAGCGCCCGGGCGATCTCCAGCCGACGCTGGTAGCCGTACGGGAGGTTGCGTGCCTCGTCGTTGGCCCGGTCGGCGATGCCGACGAACCGCAGCAGAGCCATCGCCTTGTCCTCGGCCGCCCGCTCCTCCAAAATGTGCCGGGACAGCCCGAAGGTCTTGGCCATGCTTCGACGCAGCTGCTGCCAGGTGCGCGCGATGCCACCGGCAGCGGTCACCTCCGGCAGCTCCTCCGGCCTGGGCCGCATCCGGTAGAGCCGGAACAGCGCGCCGGGGACGCTCGTCTTGTGCCGGGAGTCCGTCCCGACCATGACGTTCTCCAGCGCCGACATCTCCGGGAACAGCCGGATGTTCTGGAACGTCCGGGAGATGCCCAGCCGGCTGATCTGGTGCGGCTTGCGGCCGGTGACCCGCTCCCCACGGAACCGGACCGCACCCGAGGTCGGCTTGTAGACTCCCGTCATCACGTTGAAGCAGGTGGTCTTTCCGGCCCCGTTGGGCCCGATCAGGCCGAGGATCTCACCTTCCTGGATGTCGAAGCTGATCCCGTTCAGCGCGACCACGCCACCGAAGCGGAGCAGGACCTCGTCGACCTCCAGCAGCGTCTTGCGCGGTCCCGGCTGGGTCGGGATCTTCGGTGCCGCCGGGGTGTCGATGTTCTCGTCAGACATGAGCGGGTGCCTCCTCTGCCTGCGCCACACGGTCCTTCAGCTCGCGGGCCCGCCGTCGGCTGGGGATCAGGCCCTGCGGTCGCAGGATCATCACCAGCACCATGGCCAGGCCGAAGGCCAGCCAACGGTAGTCGGCGACCTCCCGGAACCGCTCCGGTAGGTACGCCAGCAGCACCGCGCCGACCGACACGCCGATCATGTTGCCGGACCCACCGACCACGACCATCGCCACGAAGAGGATGGAGAGGTTGACGTTGAACTGGGTCGGGTCGATGAAGGCGTACCGGCTGGCGAACAGGAAGCCCGCGAAGCCGCCGAGCGCCGCGCCGATGGCGAAGGCCCAGAGCTTGAACTTGAACGGGTAGACACCCATCACCGCCGCGGCGTCCTCGTCCTCCCGGATGGCCAGCCAGGACCGGCCGACCCGGCTGTGCTCCAGCCGGCGCACCGCGAAGACCATGAGCAGTACGACGGTCAGCGCCAACCAGTACCACGGCTTGACGTCGATCAGGCCGAAGACCTGGTTGTCCGGCGAGGGCGGGCCCTCCGGCCCGGGGATCGCCGAGATGCCCTGCGGCCCGTTGGTGACGTTCTCCGCGTTGCGGGCCACGATCCGGATGATCTCGCCGAAACCGAGCGTCACGATGGCCAGGTAGTCACCGCGCAAGCGCAGCGTCGGCCAGCCCAGGATCACCCCGGAGATCAACGCCAGCACCAGCGCGATGAAGGCGCAGATGGCCCAGGTCACCGCCCAGGTGGCCGGCAGGTCGAACTCCGCCTGGAACCACTTCACCACCGGCGAGTTGACCGAACCGAACAGCGCCACCCCGTACGCCCCGATGGCGAAGAAGCCGATGTAGCCGAGGTCGAGCAGACCGGCCAGCCCGATCACCACGTTGAGCCCGATCGCCACCAGCACATAGACGGCGCAGGTGAACAGCACGCCGGACCAGTTGCTGCCGCCCGAGATCGAGTCGGTCCGCAGCCCGTTCAGCCCGGGAATCACCAGGCCGCCGGGGAGCTTGCCCAGGAAGGGCAGGTGGTAGAGGAACGCGACGAAGGCCAGCAGGCCGAGAGACCGCTGCCACTTCGGCAGCGCCTGCCAGCGGTCGCCCATCAAGGCCAGGACGCCGACCCGGCGGCGCTCCATCCCACGCAATTTGTTGATCATGCCCGGGCCCTCCCCAGCGACTCACCCATAATGCCGGTGGGACGGAACATCAGCACCACGACCAGCACCACGAAGGCGATGACGTCCTCCCAGTTGGACGCGAAGAGGGTGGCGCCGTAGACCTCGACGATGCCGAGGAACAGCCCGCCCACCAGCGCGCCGCGCAGGTTACCGATGCCACCGAGCACCGCCGCGGTGAACGCCTTGAGGCCGAGCACGAAGCCGATGCTGTTCTGTGTGAAGCCGAAACGCATGCTCCACAGCAGCGCCGCCGCGCCGGCCATGATGCCGCCCAGCACGAAGATCAGCATGATCACGCGCTCCTGGTTGACGCCCATCAGCGCAGCCGTCTCCGGGTTCTGCGCCACCGCCCGCACACCCCGGCCGTAGCGGGTGCGGTTGATGAACCAGTCCAGCAGCGCCATCATCGCCACGGCGGCCACGAAGACGATCAACTGGATGTTGGTGATCGACGTGCCGAGGACGGTGAAGAGCGTCTCCTGCTCGATGATCGTCGGCATGCCGAGGATGATCCGGGCCCGGCCGAACATCGAGGGCACCGCCTCACCCAGCAGCTTCGGCAGCACCAGGCCGAAGATCTCCACCAGCACCAGCGACAGGCCGATCGCCGTGATGAGGAAGATCAGTGGTGGCGCGTTCTTGCGCCGCAGCGGGCGGTAGGCGATCCGTTCGAGCGCCAGCGCCGTGCCGCCGGAGGCGACCGCCGCGACTATCAGGCCGAGCACCAGAAACAGAATCGCCTGGCCGATCGGCGGGTTGTTCTCCACCCCGAAGGCGGTCCACAGGCCGAGCACCGCGAAGGTGCCGACCATGAAGACCTCGGAGTGCGCAAAGTTGATCAGGCGCAGCACGCCGTACACCAGGGTGTAGCCGAGGGCGATCAGGGCATAGATCGCCCCCTTGGACAACCCGTCGACGGTGTGCTGGCCGATGTGGCCGAAGAGGTCGTCGAAATTCACCAGGTCTCCTTGCATAGAGCGCGGCCGGGGTCATGAACAAGAAACCCCGGCCGCACTCGGTACCGATCGTCAGCTGAGCTTGAGCTCCTGCAGCGGCTCGAACGCCGTGCCCTTGATCTCGTACGACCAGATGACGACCCGCGACGGGTCCACGTCACCGTTCTCGGCGAACTTGATGTACTTCGACACGCCCTGCTTGTCGTACGCCTTCACGTACTCCAGGATCTCGGACCGGGTCTTCTTGCCGTCCTTGAAGGCGTCCACGAAGATCTGCGCGGCGTCGAAGCCCTCAGCGCCGTAGGAGCCCGGCGCCTGTCCGAACTCTGCCTGGTAGTCGGCGGTGAAGGTGCCGCCGGCCTTGTCCGCCGGGAGGCAGGGGCAGGTGATGATGGAGCCCTCGGCACCGCCGGAGGCACCCGCAGGGAAGGCCGGGTCGTAGAGACCGTCCGGACCGATGAACTTCGCCTCCACACCGCCGGCACGCATCTGGCGGACCAGCGGCGCGGCCTCACGGGTGTAACCGCCGTAGAAGACGAAGTCGGCGTTCGCCGCCTTGATCTTGGAGATCGTGGCGTCGAACTGCGCCTGCCGCTCCTGGATCTTGTCGCTGGCCGCGATGGTGGCACCCAGGTTCTTGGTCAGCTCGGCGGTGATGCCGGCGCCGTAGGCGCTGGCGTCGTCGACCAGGAAGACCCGCTGCGCGTTCTGCGACTTCAGGTAGGTCGACACGGCACCGGCCTGGGTGCCGTCGTTGCCGACCACCCGGAAGAAGGACTTGTTGCCCTTCTGGGTGAGGTCGGTCCGGGTCGCCGACGGGGCGACCATCACCAGGCCGGCAGCCTCGTAGACCGGCATGGTGGCGTCCGACTCGCCGGAGAAGTGACCACCGATGACGCCGAGGAACGAGGTGTCACCCGCGACCTGGTTCGCCACCGGAGTGGCCTGGGCCGGGTCACCCTGGGTGTCGAACTCGACCATCTCGATCTGGCAGTCGGCGTCCGCGTCGTTGTGCTGCTTGATCGCGAGCTTCGCGCCGTTCAGCGACGGCAGCACCAGACCCGCGTTGTCACCGCTGAACGCGCCGAAGATGGCGATCTTGCCACCGCAGTCCCCGGATGCGGCGTCGTCGCCACTGCTGCTGGTGTCCTGGCACCCCGCGGCGGCGACCAGCACCGCGGCGAGCGCGGCAGTACCCAGCGCCCTTGAATAGCTTCGCCTCACGGCTTCCTGACCTCCTCCAGAAGCAGGCTGGCACCTGGTCCGGCCGGCGGTGGCGAGAAACGGCGCGCCACCAGCGACCCAGCAAGGACGCCCCCTGCGTTACGGCTCGTGATGGCGGAGCGTACCCACACTCCTACGGTCTCGGAAGGGGCTGGGGCGGGGTCTGCGAAACCGTTACGAAGACGCCCCCAACCACTGCCAATCCCGTAACAGGTCAATCCGCTGACCGGTGGTGGAGCGGCTGTCCGCGCGTCGGTCAGGACCTCATGGAGCACCGTCACGAGCCTGTCGAGTTGTCCGGATCCAGCCCCCGGTCGGGCGACGCCACCATCCAGAATGACTACTGTAGGTAGTTGAATGGCGGCGCTACGACGTCGGAGTGAGCCGGCCGACCCACAGCGACGTGACGGTGCCGTCGTCCACCGCCAACCACCACCGCTCACCGACTCCCACCAGGCTCACGCTGCGCTGCGCACCGACCGGGGCCACCAGCGGCAGCTCGACCGCGCGCCACTCGTCGCCCCGGTCGACCGAGAGCCAGCCGCCGTACCGCTCGCCGTCGGAGACCACGGCCATCATCCGCCCGGCCGAGACCGCCAGCGCACCCAGCGAGGGAAAACCGTCAGCGACCCGACCGAAGACACCGCCGGCCACCCAGCCTGCGCTCTCCTGACGCCACGCGCCGAACGCCCGCCCCCGCAGGCCCACCCCGACCGGCAACCCGTCGACCAGCACGACCCGCTGCACCTCCTCGTACGCCTCGGTGCCCGGAAGCGTGCTCCGCTGCCAGCCCCGCCCGTCGCCGGAGACCCAGACGGCCGGATCCCGGTCGATCCGCCCCGGGGCCAGTACCCCGCCCACCGCCAGCCACCCGGACGGCCCGGCCACCGCGTCGAACGCCCAGGTCACGCCCCGATCGTCGGAGGCCAGCTCGGGCGCGCCCTCGATCAGCGTGAACTGCGCCGCGTCGGGCGACACCCAGGCCGCCGCGCCACTGGACCGGTTGCCGACGATCAGCCAGCCGGCCGGGCCGGCCGCCAGCCGGGACACGTTCACCGCCTGCGGACCGCCGTACGTCTCGAACGACGCCGCCACCTCCACCAGCGTGCCGTCGTCGCGCTGCCACCAGGTGCCCACCCGGGGGTTGCCGTGCGCGCCACCGACCTTGCCGCCGACCGCGGCGACGATCCCGTCCCGACAGGCGACCGAGAACAGCACGCTCCGCTGCCCGTAGTAGGAGTCGGCCACCACCGGCACCGGAGTCCACAACGCACCGTCGTCACTGGACCAGACCGCCGGTGAGGTGCCGCCGGCCGGGTCGGCCACCGCACCGGCGGCGTACCAGCGACCGCCGCAGGCAGCGAGATCCCGGAGCACGATCCGCCCCTGCCCGTCGGGTGACGGCAGCCGGACCTGCCGCCAGTCCACCGGCAGCGGCCCGGGATCGACGGCCTCCCGCTCGGGCGCCGGACAGCCGGCCACCAGCAGCGCCAGCAGGGCGCACGCCGCCAGAAGGCGACGGCGACCACCGGTCACGCGGCGGTGGCGCACGCCCGGCTGTCGGGTACGTGCGACCCATCGAGCGCCCATGAGGCCAGATGCTAGTCCGCCGGGCCGACGGGACCGACCCCGCCAAGGGCACGCTGGGTCGGCGGGACCAGACCTCGAAACAGGCCGGTCAGGGGGCCGGCTCGGCCACCTCGCCGCCGGTGGTCTCGGCGAGAATCCGCTCGGCGACCTGTTTCATGGTCATTCGGTGGTCCATCGCCGTGCGCTGGATCCACTTGAACGCCTGCGGCTCGCTCATGTTGTAGGTGGTCATCAGTGCGCCCTTGGCCCGCTCGACGGCCTTGCGGACCTCCAGCCGGTCGGTCAACCCGGCGACCTCGGACTCCAGCGCGGCGATCTCCGAGTAACGGGACAACGCGATCTCCACCGCCGGCACCAGGTCGCTCTTCTGGAACGGCTTGACCAGGTACGCCATCGCGCCGGCCGCCCGGGCACGCTCCACCAGGTCACGCTGGCTGAACGCGGTGAGGATGATCACCGGAGCGATCCGGGTGCCGGCGATCCGCTCGGCGGCGGCCAACCCGTCCATGATCGGCATCTTGATGTCGAGAATGACCAGGTCGGGCTTGAGCTCGTCGGCCAGCCGGACGGCGGTCTCGCCGTCACCGGCCTCACCGACCACCTCGTAGCCCTCCTCGGCCAGCATCTCGGCCAGGTCCAGCCGGATCAGCGCCTCGTCCTCGGCGATCAGTACCCGCCTGCGCGCGCCATCCGTCTGCGTCTCGGCCACGAGCCACTCCCACCCAGTCTGAGCCCTGACACCCGCGGTACCGGGTGTCGCCGTCCCTAGCGTAGTGGGTAACCTATGGGGCGACGCGACAGGCGTTGAGCGAGAAGGTCCCCGTATTCCAACCGGCAGAGAAACGGAGCTCAAACCTCCGACAGTGTGGGTTCGACTCCCACCGGGGACACCAGGATTGCCGCACGGGTGTTCAAGAATTCGCCTTGCGTCCACCGGTCTTTCGGATAGGGACGTATGACTTCCCGCGCTACGTGTTCACCAACGAGTCCGCCGACATGTGGGGCTCTACCTCGGCCGCCCGCCGGAGGCGGTCGCCGTGCTCGACCGACATGTCGCCGCGAGGTCCCGACCGTCCCGAGCGCTGGCAGCGCCGTTCAGATCGCGGCGAGCGCCCGCTCCAGGTCGACGCGCAGGTCCTCCGGGTCCTCCAGGCCGACCGAGAGGCGCAGCAGCCCGCCGGCCGGTTTCGCCTCGCCCTCGACCGGGCGGTGGGTGAGCGACGCCGGATGCTGGATCAGCGTGTCGACGCCGCCGAGCGAGACGGCGTGGGTGATCAACCGGCAGGCGCCGGCGACCGTCGCGGCAGCTGGTGCGCCACCGCGTACCTCGAAGGCGAGCAGGCTGCCGGGGCCGGCCAGTTGCCGGCCGACGAGCCCGGCCGGGTCGCCGATCCCCGGGTGGTGGATCCGCTCGACGGCGGGATGGTCGGCGAGCCAGGCGGCGAGCTTCTCCGCTGCGGCCTGTTGGGCGCGCACCCGCAGCGGCAGCGTCTGTAGGCCGCGGTGCAGCAGGTACGCCCCGAGCGGATGCAGGATCGCGCCGGTGAGTGCGCGGACCTGACGCAGCCGCTGCGCCCATCCGTCGTCGCAGGCGATCACTCCGGCGAGGACGTCGCCGTGGCCGCCGATGCTCTTGGTGGCGCTGTGCAGCACCAGCTGGGCGCCGTGGCGGGCGGGCTGCTGGAGCACCGGGGTGGCGACCGTGTTGTCGATCAGCAGGGGGACCTCGCCGGCGACCTCGGCGAGGGCCGTGATGTCGATCAGGTCGAGCGTGGGATTGGCCGGGGTCTCGGCGATCACCAGTGCGGTGTCGGGACGCAGGGTGGCGGCCACGGAGTCGGGGCGGGCCCAGGTGACCTCGGTGCCGAGCAGGCCGGTGGCGAGCACGTGGTCGGTGCCGCCGTAGAGGGGGCGGACGGCGACCACGTGCCGCCTGCCGTCGCGGGTGGCGGCGAGCAGGGCGGCGGTGAGCGCGGCCATCCCGCTGGCGAAGGCGACCGCCTCGGCGGTGCCCTCCAGCTCGGCGAGGGCCGTCTCGAAGCGGGCCACGGTGGGGTTCCAGAGCCGCTGGTAGACGGCGCTGGCGCCGGCCGGCAGGGTGCCGCCGGTGGCGAGGGCCTGATAGGCGTCGCCGCCGGCGTCGACCGATGGCAGCGGGTTGGTGGTCGACAGGTCGATCGGGGGCACGTGGACGCCGAGTGCCGCGAGGTCGTCACGGCCGGCGTGCACAGCGCGGGTGTCCACGGTCGTCATGCCGGAAGGATCGAACATCTCGGCAACCAGAGGCAATAGTTCCGAAGATTATTCGCTGAAACTCTTCCTGATGGAGTCCTGTTCATTGGAGGATGGCGACATGCCCCCTGTACCGAACGATGTGCGGCCGTTCACGGTGCTCGACGACACCGACCGCGCGATCCTGACCGAACTGGCCGTCGACGGCCGGCTCGCGAACAACGCCCTCGCCGAACGGGTGGGGGTGGCGGCATCGACCTGCCTGGCACGTACCCGGGCGCTGCGGGAGTGCGGGGCGATCCGGGGTTTTCACGCGGAGGTGGATCCGGCGGCGGTGGGTCTGCCGTTGCAGGCCCTGGTCTCGGTGCGGCTGACCGAGCACGCGCGGGCGGCGGTGGACGCCTTCCGGACCCGCTCGGTGCGGCTGCCGGGGGTCGTGTCGGTGTTCCACGTGGCCGGTGCCGACGACTACGTGCTACACGTCCGGGCGGCCTCGGCGGAGGCGCTGCGCGACTTCGTCCTGGACCACCTGGCCGTGGATCCGGCGGTGCAGCACACCCAGACCAGCCTGATCTTCGAACAGGCCCGCGGGATGGGTTGATCACATCGGCGGCCGAGGGGGAACAAGACCGGGATGCGCCGGGTTGACCAGCGCCGTGATCGATGTGCCACTGTCTGTCCTCGACCTCGCCCCCGTCGCCGCCGGCGCCTCCGCCGGTGAGGCGCTGCGGCACACCACCGAACTGGCCCGGCGCGCCGACGAGCTGGGCTATCACCGGTTCTGGGTGGCCGAGCACCACAACATGCCGGCCATCGCGTCCTCCGCGCCCGCGGTGCTGGTCGCACATCTGGCCGCGCACACCGCCGAGATCCGGCTCGGCTCAGGTGGGGTGATGCTGCCCAACCACGCGCCGCTGGTGGTCGCCGAGCAGTTCGGCACCCTGGAGGCGCTGCATCCCGGGCGCATCGACCTGGGCGTCGGACGGGCACCGGGCACCGACCAGGTCACCGCGCTGGCGTTGCGCCGGACCATGGAGGGCCTGTCGGCCGAGGGTTTTCCCCGGGAACTGGCCGACCTGATGGGGTACTTCGACGACGCGGCGTCGGGGCGGATCACCGCCACCCCGGGGCGCGGGCAGCGGCCGGAGCTGTGGCTGCTGGGCTCCAGCGGGTACAGCGCCCAACTGGCCGGCGCGCTGGGCCTGCCGTTCTCGTTCGCGCACCACTTCAGCGCGCAGAACACCCTGCCCGCGCTGGCGCTGTACCGGCAGAGCTTCCGCCCGTCGCGCTGGCTGGACCGGCCGTACGCGATGGTGGCCGTCAACACGGTCTGCGCGGAGACCGACGAACGCGCCGGGTGGTTGGCCGGCCCGGCCGGGCTGTCGTTCCTGCGACTGCGCGCCGGGCGTCCCGAGCCGCTGGCCACTTACGAGGAGGCGGCGGCCTACCCGTACCAGGACGCCGAGCGGGAGTTCCTGGCCCAGCGCCGTCAGGGCCAGGCGGCCGGCTCCCCGGAGACGGTTCGCCGGCAGCTCGGCGACCTGCTGACCAGCACCGGCGCGGACGAGCTGATGCTGACCACGATGGTGTACGACATCGCCGACCGGGTGCGCTCGTTCGAGCTGATCGCCAGCGAGGTCGTCGGCAGGCTGCGCCGCTGATCTACCTGCGGCAAGGCGTGGTGGGCCAGGTCACAGCGCTGGCGGGGCCGCGAAACACGATCTTCACGGTGGCGTCACCCTCACGACGCGGAGGCGGCCTAACTTTGTATCCGGTGGTGGTACGGCACTCCCCGGTCGGGACGGGTCGGGGGTGCCGCGGTGTGGGGCACCGGGCCGCAGTTGTGCGGATTCCGCGATTGCGGCCCGGTGCCTGTTCCGTTTTCCTACCGCCTGCCGGTTCCCGGCGTCAACGCAGGTAGATGCGCGGCGCGGGCGGCGTAGACATCCCGTCACCCAGGAAGAAACTCGGGTGCGGCGGTTGGTTGTAGGCGGTGTTCTGCCAGGCGACCGCGGTCCGGTACTGAAGGTCGTGCATCAGTGTGTGGATGCGGGTGCCGGTCACCGTCGGGGTGCTGTAGATCCGCAGGGCCCGGCTGTCGGTGGTACGCCAGACCACCTCTTCCCGCCAGTCGCCGAGGATGTCGGCCGACAGTGCGGGGGTGGCCTTGGTGCCGTTGTTCGAGGCGACACCGCTGCCGGTGAGCAGGCGGGTGTCGCCGCCGGTGCCGTACTTGTCGATCCGGGTGGCGTCGAGTAGTTCCCGGACCGGATCGCCGTCCCACCAGATGAGGAAGTTCGTCGAGGAGGGCTTGCGGCCCACGTTCTGGCCCCGGGTGTTGGCCAGCCCGCCCACCGCGGACGACCAGGACTCAGCGCCGGGGCTGCCGGCCCAGATGTCACCGGAGACGCCCCGACCGTTGTCGCCGCCGGCCGGGGTGGACCAGATCAGCTGGCCGGTACGGGCGTCGGCCAGATACGAGCTGGGCTTGCTACCGTCCTCGTTGACCTTGAAGACCTCCAGCCCGGCGCGGGCCGGGTCGAGGTCGCCGACGTGCATGGCGTCGCCGTGGCCGGTGGTCGTGGAGTGCAGCAGCCGGCCGTTGTCGTCGATGGTGGCCGCGCCGTACACGATCTCCTGCCGGCCGTCGCCGTCGACATCGGCGACGGAGAGGCTGTGGTTGCCCTGCCCGGCGGCGGAACCGTTGCCGGAGGCGTTGGAGTCGAAGGTCCACCGCTTGGTGAGGGCGCCGTTGCGGAAGTCCCAGGCGGCGATCACCGCGCGGGTGTAGTAGCCGCGCGCCATGATCAGCGAGGGTCGCTGCCCGTCCAGGTAGGCGGTGCCGGCGAGGAACCGGTCGACGCGGTTGCCGTAGTTGTCGCCCCAGGAGGAGACGGTGCCGCGCGGCGGGTCGTAGTTGACGGTGGAGAGGGCGGCGCCGGTGCGGCCGTCGAACATGGTCAGGAACTCCGGGCCGGCGAGGACGTACCCGGCGGAGTTGCGGTGGTCGGCGCTGGCGTTGCCGATCACCTGCCCGGTGCCGGAGCGGGTGCCGTCGGCGGTCTTCATGGCCACTTCGGCGTCACCGTCGCCGTCGAAGTCGTACACCTGGAACTGGGTGTAGTGGGCGCCCGCGCGGATGTTGCGGCCCAGGTCGATGCGCCACAACCGGGTGCCGGTGAGGGTGTAGGCGTCGACGTGGACGTTGCCGGTGTAGCCGGACTGCGAGTTGTCCTTGGCGTTGGAGGGCTCCCACTTGACCACGAACTCGTACCGGCCGTCGCCGTCGAGGTCGCCGACGCTGGCGTCGTTGGCGGAGTAGGTGTACCCCTCACCGCTCGGGGTGCTGCCACCCGCCGGGACCTGTAGCGGCACGTCCAGGAATCCGGCGGGGAACTGTAGCGCCGGCGCGGACGGGGCCTGCTCGACGCCGTTGACCACGGCCCGCACCGTGTACCCGGCACCGGCTGCCGCGCCGCTGTCCAGGTGGTTGGTCGCACCGGTGATCGGGCTGGCGTTGACCCGGGTGCCACCCCGGTAGAGGTTGAACGCCGTGCCGGAGGTCTCGGTGCCCAGCAGCCGCCAGGACACCAGGTTGGCTGTTCCGGAGCGGACGCTGACCAGACCCCGGTCCAGGTTCTCTGCCTGCATGGAGCCGGCCGGCGGTGGGGTCGTCGGCGGCGGCGTCGTCGGCGGCGGCGTGGTGGGCGGTGGGGTCGTCGGCGGCGGCGTGGTAGGTGGCGGTGGGGTGGTCGGGGTGGTGGCGCCGGTGCAGGTGGTGCCGTTGAGGGCGAAGCTCGCCGGGTTCGGGTTGCTGCCGGTCCAGGAGCCGTTGAAACCGAAGCCGGTGCTGGCGTTGGTGGCGATTGTCGCGTTGTAGTCGACGTTGCGGGCGGTCGCCCGGGCGCCGGACTGGCTGACGGTGGCGTTCCAGGCCTGGGTGACCTGTTGACCGGCGGGCCAGTCCCAGGTGAGCGCCCAGCCGGTCAGCGGGTCGCCGAGGTTGGTCACGGTGACGTCGGCGCCGAAGCCGCCGGGCCACTGGTTGGTGACCCGGTAGTCGACGCGGCAGCCGGCGGCGGCGGCCGAGGCGGTCAGGGCGGTCAGCGTGCCCGCGACGAGGGTGGTCGCGGTGGCCGCTGCGAGCACGGCGGCCCGGCGGGTGGTGCGGGGCATGGTTGTCCTCCGGTGGAGGTCGGGCGCGCGGTGGCCGTCGACCGCCGGCGTGCCCGGGCCGGCAGAGACCATCGCGCTGGGCGGCAGAGACTCCGATAGAAATCGACGTCCACTTATGCGTTCCCGCGCAGCTGCGATGCTAGGGCAAGCGCTTTCTTTGCACAATGAACACAGGTGCTTGCTCCGTCACCGGCATTTTGATCGACTCTCCGGGTGGCAGCGCACATGACCCCCGACGAGTTTCGCCAGGCCGGTCACGCGGTCGTCGACTGGGTCGCCGACTACTGGGCGACCCTCGAGAAGCGTCCGGTGACGTCCCAGGATCCACCCGGCGCGGTGGCCGCCGGGCTGCCGGCCGGGCCGCCGGTACACGGCGAGCCGGTCGAGGCGGTGCTCGCCGACCTGGACACGCTGGTGGCGCCCGGCCTCACCCACTGGCAGCACCCCGGCTTCTTCGGCTACTTCCCGGCCAACACCTCCGGCCCCAGCGTGCTGGGCGATCTGGTCAGCGCCGGCCTGGGCGTGCAGGGGATGCTCTGGGCGACCGGGCCGGCCTGCACCGAGCTGGAGACGGTGCTGCTCGACTGGCTTGCCGAGCTGCTGGACCTGCCGGCGCGGTTCCGCTCGACCGGTGCCGGCGGCGGCGTCATCCAGGACTCGGCCTCCTCCGCCACACTGGTGGCCACCCTGATCGCCGTGCACCGGGCCGCGGGCGGGCGCTGGCGCCAGGTCGGCGTGGACCGCCGCTACCGGGTGTACACCTCCACCGAGGCGCACTCGTCGGTCGAGAAGGCCGCCCGAATCGCCGGGCTCGGCGCCGAGGGGGTACGCCTGGTCGAGGTTGATCCGGTCACCCGGGCCATGTCACCGGCGGCGCTGCGGGCCGCGATCGAGGCGGACCGGGCGGCCGGGGTGGTGCCGGCGCTGGTGGTGGCGACCATCGGCACCACCAGCACCACCGCCGTGGACCCGTTGCCGCTGATCGGCCCGACCTGCGCCGAGAACGGCGTCTTCCTGCACGTGGACGCCGCCTACGCGGGCGCCGCGGCGGTCTGCCCGGAGCTACGCTCCGGGCACGCCGGCCTTGAGTACGCCGACTCGTACTGCTTCGACCCGCACAAGTGGCTACTCACCGGCTTCGACTGTGACGCGTTCTGGGTGGCCGACGCCGGGGAGCTGGTCGAGGCGCTGACCGTGCTACCGGAGTACCTGCGAAACGCGGCCACCGACTCCGGTGCCGTGATCGACTACCGGGACTGGCAGGTGCCGCTGGGGCGGCGGTTCCGCGCGCTGAAACTGTGGTTCGTGCTGCGTTGGTACGGCGTCGAGGGGCTGCGCGAGCACATCCGTCGGGGCGTCGCGCTGGCCGCCGGCTTTGCCGACCGGGTCCGCGCCGACGACCGGTTCGAACTGGTCGCCCCGCACCCGTACGCCCTGGTCTGCTTCCGGCTGCGCGGCCCGGACGGGCCGAACGAGCAGCTGCTGGCGGCGGTGAACGCCGCCGGGCCGGTGTACCTGACCCACACCCGGGTCGATGGACGGCACACGCTGCGCCTCGCCGTCGGCTCCCCGCAGACCCGGCAGTCGCATGTCGACGAGGCATGGGAGTTGATCCGACGAGCGGCGGCTGCGCTGCCGCAGCGCGGTTGACGCCGTCAGCGCTCGACGCCGACGCCGACCTGCCGCGAGCCGGCGGGATCGGTGTCCGGGTCCGGGTGACCCGGCCTCACCTCGGCGGCGGCACGCGGGACGGATCCGGCCCCGGCGGCATCGGCGAACGCACGCTGGCGCCGGGTGCGTGACACGATCCGGATCGCCAGCGCCAGCGCGGTGACCCAGCCAGCGGCGAGCAGCAGGTAGACGATCACCGGCAGCGGGCCACCCAGGTCGGTGCTGCCGATCAGGACGCGGGCATTGGTCAGCACGATCACGCCACCGACCGCCGCGCCGAGCAGCTGAGCCGGGACGATACGCACCAGCCACGCCGCGATCGGCGCGGCGACAAGGCCACCGGCCAGCAGGGCCAGCACGATCGGCATCAGGAAGCCCTCGCTGCCCAGGCCGATCAGGAAGCCGAGGCTGGCGGCCGAGGCCACGACGAACTCGGAGGTGTCCACCGAGCCGATCACCCTGCGGGGCTCCATCCGGCCGCTGGCCAGCAGGGCCGGCGTCGCCACCGGCCCCCATCCCCCGCCGCCGGTGGCGTCGACGAAACCGGCGACGAGGCCGAGCGGGCCGAGGAAGCGACCACGCAGCCGGCCGGCGGCCGGGTTGCGGCGCAGCGGCCGGGAGAAGCGGATGAGCAGGTATGCGCCGAGGGTGAACAGGATCGCGGCCATCCACGGGGCGGCCGAGGCGGTGGAGAGGGCGCTGAGGAAAGTGGCGCCGGCGAAGGCACCGACCGCGCCGGGCAGCGCGATCCGGCGCACCACCCGCCAGTCGACGTTGCCGAAGCGCCAGTGCGCCGTGCCGGAGGCGAGAGTGGTGCCGATCTCGGCCAGGTGCACGGACGCGGACGCGGCGGCCGGGGCGACACCGGCCAGGAGCAGCAGCGTCGAGGAAGTGAGCCCATAGGCCATGCCGAGTGCGCCGTCGACCAGCTGGGCGGCGAGCCCCACCAGCGCGATGACGAGCAGCTTACGCACGGTACGCCTCCGGTTTTAGGTTTTAGGCATCTCCTATCAGCTTGGTCGACAATGCGGCATGGGGACGGCTCGGGTCAAGCCCTGATCGGTCAGTGGGACGGCGCGGGTCAGCTCCAGGCGTTGGGGTCGGCCACCAGGGCGGTGACCGCCTCGGGCAACGTCCCCTGCGCCACGTCGGCCACCGTGACGAGTTCGAGGATCTGCCGTTCGCTGGCCCGCAGCGCGATCCAGACCTCCTGGAGGGACCGGGCCGCGCCGTGGTAGCCAAGGTGCTCCGGCCGCTGCCCCCGCACGTGGGCGAGCGGCCCGTCGACCACCCGGATCACATCGGCCAGGGAGATCTCCGCACCTGGACGGGCCAACCAGTAGCCGCCCTCCGGGCCCCGCTGGGCGTGCACGATGCCGCCCCGACGCAGTTGCAACAGGATGCTCTCCAGGAACTTCGGCGGGATCTCCTGGGCACGGGCGATCTGGTCGGCGGTCACCGGGCGGGCACGCCCAGCCCCGGTCACCGAGGCCAGTTCGGTGACCGCGCGAAGGGCATAGTCCACCCGGGCGGAGAGGCGCATGACCGACAGGTTAACCGCCCGGCCCCCGGCCGTTCACCGCCGGATCAATCCGCCGACAACGAGGTCACTCCCCGACGCGGCGCAACAGGCCCTCCTGCACGGAGCTGGCGAGGTGCCGGCCGTCCACGGTGAACATCCGGCCGGCGGCCAGACCCCGGGCAGCCGAGGCCGACGGGCTCCAACTGTCGTAGAGGAACCACTCGTCGGCGCGGAACGGCCGGTGGAACCACAGCGCGTGGTCCAGGCTCGCGCCGACCACCCCGCCCGGCCCCCACACCTCGCCGTGCACGGAGAGCACCGAGTCCAGCAGGGTCAGATCGGAGGCGTAGGTCAGCGCGCAGGCGTGCAGCAGCGGATCGTCCGGAAGCTTGCCGTCGATCCGCATCCAGACCCGCTGGTGCGGGTCGGCGGGCCGGTCGCCGGGGCGTACCCAGCCGGGCTCACCGACGTAACGCACGTCGATCGGCCGGGGAATCTGCCCCCAGATGCCCAGCCGCTCCGGATAGCGGGCGAGCCGGTCGGTCATCGTCGGGACCTCCTGCGGCGCGGGCACCTCCGGCGGGACAGGGGCCTGGTGGTCCAGCCCCTCCTCGGGACGCTGGAACGAGGCCGACATGAAGAAGATCGTCTTGCCGGTCTGTCGGGCGACCGAGCGGCGTACCGAGAAGGACCGGCCGTCGCGGATGTTCTCCACCTCGAACTCGATGGGTTCCACCGGGTCGCCGCCCCGGACGAAGTAGCCGTGCAGCGAGTGGACCAGCCGTTCCGGGTCGACGGTGCGGCCGGCGGCGACCAGGGCCTGGCCGGCGACCTGGCCACCGTAGACCCGCTGCGGGCCGACCGGAGGACTCATCCCCCGGAACGACATGGCGCCGGTCGGCGCGAGGTCGAGGACCTCCAGCAGCTGGTCGACGGCGGCCTGACCGACGATGGCCCCCTCGCCCTCGGTCACTGCAACGCCCGCGCCGAGGCGGCGTCGACAAGCGACCCCAGTTGGTGCACCCGCAGGGTGTTGGTCGAGCCGGGAGTGCCGGGCGGGCTGCCCGCCACGATCACCACGAGGTCACCGGGGTTGCCCCGGTTGAGCCCGAGCAGCGCCTGGTCGACCTGACGGAACATGTCGTCGGTGTGCTGGACGAAGGGCATCAGGAAGGTCTCCACGCCCCAGCAGAGGGCGAGCTGGGACCGCACCTCCGGCACCGGTGTGAAGGCCAGCAGCGGCAGGTCGCAGTGCAGCCGACTCAGCCGGCGCACGGTGTCGCCGGTCTGCGAGAACGCGACCAGGGCCGTGGCGCCGATGGCCCGGGCGATCGAGGAGGCGGCCACGGTGAGCGCACCGCCGTGCGTACGCGGGTCGTGCTGGAGACGGGGCACCGCGATCGACCCGGCCTCGGTGGTCGTGACGATCTTCGCCATGGTGCTGACCGTGAGCACCGGGTACTTGCCGACGCTGGTCTCGCCGGACAGCATCACCGCGTCGGCGCCGTCGAGCACCGCGTTGGCGACGTCGGATGCCTCGGCGCGGGTCGGCCGCGAGTTCTCGATCATGGAGTCGAGCATCTGGGTGGCCACGATGACCGGCTTGGCGTTCTCCCGGCAGAGCTGCACGGCGCGCTTCTGCACCAGCGGCACCTCGTCCAGCGGCATCTCCACGCCGAGGTCGCCACGGGCGACCATGACCCCGTCGAAGGCCAGCACGATGGCTTCGAGATGGTCCACCGCCTCCGGCTTCTCGACCTTGGCCAGCACCGGCCGGTGCACCCCGACCTCGCTCATGATCGAGTGACAGAGCTTGATGTCGTCGGCGGACCGGACGAAGGAGAGCGCGACCAGGTCTACCCCCAACCCGAGCGCGAAGCGCAGGTCGGCGGCGTCCTTCTCCGACATGGCGGGCACGCTGACCGCCACGTTGGGCAGCGAGACACCCTTGTTGTTGCTGACCGGCCCGCCCTCGGTGACCAGGACCCGGATGTCGTTGCCGGTGACGTCGGTGACCTCGACGGCGACCCGACCGTCGTCGATCAGCAGCCGGTCGCCGGGCTTGACCTCCTGCGGAAGCTTGCGGTAGGTGCAGGAGACGCGCTCCTTGCTGCCCACCACGTCGTCGCTCGTAATGATCACCGAGTCGCCGGTACGCCACTCGTGCGGGCCGTCGGCGAACCGGCCCAGCCGGATCTTCGGCCCCTGCAGGTCGGCCAGGATCGCCACCGGCTGACCCGTCGCGTCGGCCGCCTCCCGGACGAGTCGGTAGACCGCCTCGTGGTCGGCGTGGCTGCCGTGGCTGAAGTTGAGCCTCGCCACGTTCATGCCGGCCTCGACGAGCCCACGGATGCGCTCGGGCGAGGAAGTGGCGGGGCCAAGAGTGCAGACAATCTTCGCGCGGCGTGTCACGCCCATCAGGCTAGTCTCTCCTCCAGGTCGGACCATGGGCCGACCCCTTGCGCATTGCAGAACAGTCGTCCGACGGCGCGGCTCACGCGCACAGCCGGCGGGCGGAGACCGCTTCGGACGTCGACGGCGGGCGACAGCGACCGCGCGCCGGAATGGTACGCCCCCGACGCCAGCGGCCACCGAGGCGCTCCAACTGCACAACCGAGCGTAGGCCGGCGGCTACCGGAAACGAATGGTCTGGCTGCTCAGCTCTCCGTCTTGACCAGCGGAAACTCCAGCGAGCCGGCCGGGCAGAGGAAGGTCATCACATCCACCCGGTACAACCCGGCCCGCACCGCCGGATCTGCCTCCATCACGCTGCGCACGTCGTCGACCGAACCGGTCCGGGACAGGCCGAACCCCAGCGGCGGGTCCGGCTCCCGAGCCAGCCCGTCCACCGCGCCGGCCACCAGGATGACGCCCCGGCGCTGCAACGCCGCCATGTGCCCGGCGTGTTCGGCCTGTAGCCGCTGGACGGTCTCGGCGGGCAGCGCCCGACCGGCCGCGCCGGGATAGAGCACGATGCACTCGTACGTGTCGAGCGCGAAGTCGACCTGCGGCTCTCCTGCCATGGGCGTCCCCCTTTCCGCGGCCACCACGGCGCGGGGCGGTGGGCGCCCACGGCGGTGACGTCCAGCGTCCCACGGGGCACCCGCAGACACCCGGCGCTCGGCCGATCCGGGGCCACGACACGCCACTGACGCTCGGACGGCACCACCACCGGACCCGCGCCGTGCCCGTGGGGTGCGTGCGGCGTCCAGGCCCGCGCGCCGGTTCAGCCGGCCGGCGTCACCTCGGGCTGCGACTCCGGCTCGGACTTTCCGGAGCCGTGCTTCACGTACGTCGGGTGCAGCTGCACCGGCTTCGCCTCCTGCTGGCGACGCTGCCGTGCCCGGACCCGCAGGTTGAGGACCTCCACGAAGATCGAGAAGGCGATCGGCCCGTACACGTAGCCCTTCGGGATGTGCTGGTCGAAGCCCTCCGCGATCAGGCTGGCACCGATGATCAGGAGGAACGACAGGGCCAGCATCTTGACCGTGGGGTGCTGGTTGACGAAGTTGCTCACCGCACCCGCCGAGACCAACATGATGATCATCGCAATGACCACGGCGGCCACCATGATGCCGAGTTCGTCGACCATGCCGACCGCGGTGATCACCGAGTCGAGCGAGAAAACCACGTCCAGCACCAGGATCTGCGCGATCACCGCACCGAACGACACGACCTTCTTGCCCGAGCGGGCGTGGTCGGCACCCTCCAGGTGCTCGTGAATCTCATAGGTCGCCTTGCCGACCAGGAACAGTCCACCGAGCAACAGGATGAGATCTCGCCCGGATATCTCCTGCCCGAGCACGGTGAACAACGGTGCCGTCAGATTGATGATCCATGACAGCGACGCCAGCAGGATAAGGCGGGTCACCAGGGCCAGCGAGATACCGATGGTCCGAGCGCGGGCCTGCTGGTGCTCAGGCAGCCGGCCCGCCAGGATCGAGATGAACACGACGTTGTCGATGCCCAGCACGATCTCCAGCAGGAGCAGGGTCGCGAACGCGATCCACAGCTCGGGACTGGTCAGGAACTCCATGCCATCCTCGACTCTCACGACCGGCCGCCGGGTCGGCACCCGGACCATCGGCTGATCTGCACAATGATGGACTACCGGCCCGGCCGCCCCGCCGCAACCCCGCTCCCACCTGCGGCAGCCTGACGAGCAGATCGCAGGCCCGGCAGACCCGCCCCGGCGAGGCCGGGGGCCGGCCGACACGGGCGGCTTGATGGCATGCTGTGGCCGCGCGCCGGACCTCCCCTCGGACCAGCGGCTCCGGGTCATGCCGTGGTGGCTGGTGCTGGTCGGGCTGCTGCTGGCCATCCTGCTCGGCTGGTGGGTGCTGCACTGGCTGCTGGGCGAGGCCGACCGGGCCGCCGCGCGACAGGCGCCGTCGACGGGCTCTAGGCCGATGAGCGGTGACGGTCAGGCGCGGTCGGTGAGGTGGGTGACGAACGTCCGCCAGGCGGTCGGGGCGAAGATCAGCGCGGGGCCGGTCGGGTCCTTGGAGTCCCGGACGCCGACCACGCCGGGCAGGTTGTCGGCGACCTCGACACAGACCCCGCCGTTTGTGGACGAGCGGGACGAGGTGCGCCACTGCGCGCCGGTCAAATGGTCCATGTCTTCGCCGCCTCCTTGAGAACGTCGAGGGTCTGTCCCAGCGGGAGGGCCTCGCCCCGGACCGCGTCCCACGCCAACCCGAGACGAGCGATCGGGTCGGGCTGCCCCGCAGTCTGCGACTCCAGTTGATGGTCCGTGCATCCGGCTCGTGACCCGTCGGGCAGGTCGGCCAGGATGAACGCCCCGGCGAGTCCTGAGTAGATGCCAGCGGATAGCGGCACCACGTGCAACTGGATATGCGGCTGCCCGGCACAGGTCAGCAGGTGCTCGACCTGCTCGGCCATCACATCTGGGCCGCCACACGCCCGTCGGAGCACCATCTCGTCGAGCACCACGAAGAGCAGCGGACTCGGATCCCGAGCGAGCACCGCCTGCCGCTCCATCCGTGCCGCGACCCGCTGATCCAACTCGACATCCGGAGTCCGTGCCGCCCGGAACGTCGCCCGGGCATACGCCTCGGTCTGGAGCAGCCCCGGCACGAAGGAGTGCTCGTACCAGCGCAGCGCCCTCGCCTCCCGCTCGATCTGGATCCACTCACGCAACCAGATTGGTTCGGCGTCGCCCCTGACCAACTCGTCCCAGAGCGTCGCGAAGTATCCACCCGTGTCCAGCGCCCTGTCGACGGCGGTCAGGTAGGGCAGCGCCGGCGGCTTGGTGCCGGTCTCGATCGCGCTCACCTGGGAGTCCGAGCAGAAGACCAGCTCGCCCAGTTGGGCCTGGGTCAGCCCGGCGGCCGCCCGCCGTCGCCGCAACTCGCGAAGCAGGTACTCCGACGGCGAGATTCCCACGGCTTCCACACCCTTCCAGGACCGTCCGCGCCGTTCCGCGCCGACTCGAAGTCGGTCACTACGTTCCGCGATCGGGCGATGACTATTCCAGGCCTAGGGGGCTCGCGTCCAGGGTGGAAGGAGCACGGCGCAGCCGGTGGAGGTCGATCCCCCCCCAACCCGACGGCCGTTTACGTGCCGGGGGTCACTGCTGGGCGAGCAACCGCAGTGACCCCCGACCTGAACCACCGACGACGGAGGTGCCCGTGTCCGTGCCGAAGCCCGCGAATGGCGTTCCGGCGTCACGCTGGTCGACCCGCCGAACTACCCACCCGGCTGCCGCGACGATCGGCACCCGCGAGGACGGGACGCCCCGGGTCGCACCGGGCGTGTACCTGCTGACCCGCGACGCGTCGCCGCAGTTCGCCAAACCGATCACGGTACGGGTGATCCGTGAGCGCACCGATCGGCGCAGCTACGACGGCTGGACCTGGATCGAGGCGTACCAACTCGACGCGCACGGCGACGCGACCGACCGCCGCGAGTTGTTCGTACGACCCGACGGAATGCGCCCCATACCGGCGCCGCCTGCCACACCCGGCCCGGCACGTTGCGGCGCGGGTGGCCGAATGAGCACGCCCGCCCGCGAGCACGGAACTCGTTAGAACACGGTCGCCCACTTGACGCGGAAACCGCCAACTCGTGCTAACGCCTATCCGACAATGATCATCGCCTCCAAGCCGGGCGACCACCGGCCCACGACCAGACCGGCGGCCTCCCGCTCCCGGCCGGCTGACGGTCGCGGTCAACGCGGTCGCCACCCGGCGGCCCGCCAACCGGGCCATGGCCGCGCCACGGGCCTCTCCGCCCACCTCCGCGACCTCAAGTCCATCATGGACTATATTTCCGACACATCAGAGTTGTCCGCGTCGCCGATACGGCAGGTGCTGTTACGATCACCGCGACTAACGCATCCAGCACTCATGAGGATCCGGCGAACAGATGTCCCCTGGCGAGCTCGACCCGCCCGCGTCACACCGCGCCGCTGTGCTCCGGCCGTACGGACCGGGCGGTCGACAGCAGCGACTCGCCGAACTCCGGGACCGTCAGCACGGTGACCGCGACGCCCGGTTCGACAAGCCAGAACGCCTGGACGCCATCAGTCGAACCGAGGCCGTCGCCGTGCTGGAACTCGACCAGCCGCCACTCGGCGGGATCTCGCTCGTGATACTCGCAGAGGAAGTCCCGTAAGGCGGTCAGGTCGGTCAACCGTCCCCCGCGCAGCACGTGGACTCGCAGGTCGGCGCGGTAGCCCTCCGGCAGCTGACGTTCCCAGACCCGGCTGGCGAAACACACGTCGTCCCACTCGCTGGCGAAGTCCGACACCTCGTCGCCGACACCGTTCGGCACCTGCCCGATGTGGAACCCGTCCAGCATCCCGCCGTCTCGCGTCTCGTCGGCCATCCCACCCCGATCGCAACTCCGATCCCGATGATCCAATTCAGTTGCCCAGCGCGCGTACCTTGGTGATCGTCTCCTGGACGTGCTGCCGGGCCGGCTCGTGACCCTGGGCGGCCTGGGCGAGCGCCTGCCGGTACGAATCGATCATGCTGATCAGCGGCCCGGCGGCGACGCCCTGCAAGGCGCCCGCGACGAGTTGGCGCGCCGCGGCGGCGTCCTGCGCCGCAGCGGCCGTCTTCGCCTTCGCCTCGTCCAGCTTCTGTGCCGCCGCCGCCAGCCTGGCGATCATTTCCGCTGCACTCACACGCCCTCCCCCGGCTCGCACCCACCTGTGGCCACGACCCCGTGACCACACAGGAGGGTACGAGATGCCGGCACCCACCGCGACCAACCACTGCGCCCACAGGCCCGGATCAGCGCAGGGTGCGGAAGATCAGCAGGTAGCCGCAGTAGGCGAGCGGGACAGCCAGGAAGCAGAGCAGGAAGCCCAGCACGGGGTAGCGCGGCGGGGTCGCGGCGCCCACAGCGGGCCGGCCCCAGCGGCCGAGCACCAGCCAGCCGCCGATCAACGAGACGGCCGGCAGGCCGGCGCACATCCAGGCGTAGAGGGTGCCGAGGCCCACCACGCCGACACCGGAGGCGAGCACCATGACCAGCATCAGCACCACGGAGACGGCGGCGAAACCGAGGTAGACGACGGCCGCCCGGGCCATCGGCGACCAGGTTGGCAGCAGCACCGGTTGCTGGGCGAGCAGTTCGGCCCGCTGCCCGTGCCGGTCGGCCTCGTCGGCCCACCGCCGGGCCAGCTCCAGCTCCGTCGCCGGGTCAACCTGACCGGTCCGCTGGGCCGGCACCCCGGCCGCCGCCACCGCCACCGGCAGCGCCCGGCCCGACCCACCCACACCCGTCGACGGGTACGCCCCGACATCCGGCCGCCCCGGCGCGGCGGCTGCGCCACCGTCGGTCCCCGTCCCCGTTTCCGGGCCGCCTCCGGGGTGTCCGAGCGGCAGGCCCGACACGGGCGGACCCGAGACCGGCGGCTCGACTACCGGCGGACCAGAGAGCGGCGGACCAGAGAGCAGCGGACCGGAGAGCGGCGGACCGGATGCCGGCGGTGCGCCGATCGTGCGGCCGAGGTGGTCGAGACGCTGGCCCTGGGCGACGAGTCGCCGGTCGAGGTACTCCACGGCGGCGTCGAGGTCCCGCCGCCGGGCCGCCTCGGCAGCGGCGTCCTGTTCACCGGCGCGCTGCCGCACGGCCAGGTGGCGGGCCAGCGCGGCGTACTCCTCGTAGGTACTCACGCCTCACTCCTGCCCGTCGCGGGCGAACGGCACGATCAGCCGGACCCGCTGGTCGTGCCGGTCCACCAGCAGCGCCCGGTCCGCCCTGGGCGTGTACGCCAGGTCGTGCACGCCGAGGTGCAGGCCAAGGTCCGCGCCGGGCACGTTCAGGGCGACCAGGCAGGCGACGTCGTCGCGGTTCTGGGTACCGCCGAGGTCGTCGGCGAGCCGGCGCAGCCCGCGCCACCAGCCGAGCAGGTGCACGCCGTGGCCGGGCCCCTGCCGCAGCAGGACCCGCAGTTCGTCGTGGCCCGAGCGGAACGTGGCCGGGTCGCTCTCGCCGAGCAGTCCCGCGGCGGCGTCCATCCCGAAGACCACCAGGTACGTCCGGCCCGACGGCCCGGCATCTTTCCCGGCGCTACTCCCGGTCGGCGCGGCCGCGATGGCACCGATCCGGTCGCCCAACGCGACGGCGTCGAGGCGCTCGACCGGGTGTCCGGCGGCGGCCAGGATGGCCGCGGTGTCGTCGGCCGCCGAATCGGCGGCCGCGACCAGCGGGGCGAGCAGGAACACCGCCTCACCGGGTGCGTGCTGCCGGGCCAGGCTCAGGGTCGCCGCCCGCAGCACCTCCGCGCCGGCGGCCGAGGTACCCACCACGGCCAGGTGCCGCCCGGGGGCGGTGTCCATGATGAACAGCGCGGTGGTGCCGTCCACGTCGACCGTCCGGCCGACCAGGGCCAGGGGTCGCCGGCCACCCGGGCGCAGCCCGGTGAAGGTGGCGTCGTCCTCGACCCGGGCGGTGTCGTACCCCCGGAAGACCGACGGCGGTCGCGCACCCGCCGGGCGGGACTGCCACAGCTCGTGCCGCAGCCGGGTCAACTCGCCGGTGGCGGCGTGCGCGTCGGGAAAACGGACCACGGTGTTCGCGCCGGACGCGCCCGCGG
Organism: Micromonospora sp. LOL_024; assembly: GCF_048060415.1. Taxonomy (NCBI): domain Bacteria; kingdom Bacillati; phylum Actinomycetota; class Actinomycetes; order Micromonosporales; family Micromonosporaceae; genus Micromonospora; species Micromonospora sp. LOL_024. The sequence goes on along the minus strand of NZ_JBHMIS010000005.1, from coordinate 68,835 downwards.
CGGTGTTGAGCACGGCCGAGCCGACCGGCAGCGTCGCCGCCGCGTCGTTGAGCTGGTCGAGCACTCCCCCGCCACCGGGCAACCCCACCCGGAGCGCGAACTGCCCGAAGACCGCCTCGGCCCGGCCGTAGAGCGCCTCAATCCCCGTCGTGCTCTGGCTCGCCAGCACCAGGTGTACGCCGTACGAGCGGCCCTTGCGGGCCAACTCCTCCAGCAGGTCCACCGACTCCCGGGCGAGCGGATCGTTTCCGGCGAGCAGCACGTGGAACTCGTCGATCACCGCGACGACGCGCGGCATCGGAGTGCCGGCCGGCAGGTCGGCCAGTTTGGTGACGCCGTGTCGTTTGAGAGCGGTGGCCCGCCGGTGCAGTTCCCGGCGCAGTTCGCGCAGCACGGCGACGCCGTACTCCCGGTCACTCTCGATGCCGACGGCGCGGGCGTGCGGCAGCCACGTCGGGTCCCGGTCGGTGGGGACGAACTCGGTGAAGCTCACCCCCTCCTTGAAGTCGAGGAGGTAGAGCTGCAACTCGGCCGGGGAGTAACGGGCGGCCAGCCCGTAGAGGACGTCGAGCAGGAAGACCGTCTTGCCGGCTCCGGTACGCCCGCCCACCAGCCAGTGCGGCGTGGCGTCGTCGAAGGCCATGTTGACCGAATCCCGGCCGGCGCGACCCACCACCGTTCTCAGACCGGGGCGGGCCGAGGTGGCCCAGCGCCGCTCGGGCAGCAGGTCGGCGAAGCCGATCGCCTCGCCGCGCCGGGTGGCTTCGCCCAGGTGGGTGGCGAGGGCGGCGACCGAGGCCGGTGGCGGGTCACCGTCGAGGCGCACCGGGGCGGCCAGCCCGCTGTCGTCGGCGCTGAACGGCACGCCGGGCGGGTCGCCGACGTGGGCGTACCCCCCGGTCAGCCGCAGCATCGTGGTGGCACCCAGCGGCGGGGCCACCTCACCCGGCCCGGCCGGCGGCCAGCCGCCGAGCAGCACACAGACCGCGGCGGACGGTCCGGCGTGGGTGAGGGCGGCGAGGCGGGCGGCCTCACGCGGCGCCGGGATCGATGCGGCGACCAGCACCAGCAGGTCCTGATCCGGCCGGTCGGCCTGGCGGGCGGCGCGGGCGTGCCGCTCGGCGGCATCGAGCAGCGCGGTGACCTCCGCCTCGGTGGTGGCCGGTGCGTCGATGACACCCGCGTCGAGCAGTGGGCGCAGCGGACCGAAGGTGGCTCCGAGGGCGGCGGTGTCCAGGGCGGCGACCCGCACTCCACCGGACGCAGCGGTGGTCAGCAGCCGCAGCACCAGGGCCCGCAGCAGACCCGCCACCGCCGGGTCCCGGCCGTCGGCGTCGACGGCCAGGTGGTGCCCGCCGCCGAGCGGAAGCAGGACCGGGAAGCCGCCGTCGGCGGTGACGGCCACACCGACGCGAACCGGCACCGGCCGGCGGGCCAGTGGGATGCCCGGCGTCGGGGTGGCCAGCGCGGCACCGACCCGGGCCAGCCGGGCCAGCAGTTCGGCGTCGGCCGGCGGAGCGGACGGTGTGGCGACGCGCAATGCGTCACGCGCGGAGTCGAGGTGGGCCCGTGCTGCCCGGTGGGCGGCCATCGCCTGCCCGTACGCCGACGCGAGCCTGCCCAAACTCTGCCCCTCCGCCGACGGTCGCCTGGTCCGCTGAAACCCTAACGGACGGCGGCGATCCGGGCATCGTCACGAACCGGACGTGTCGCAGGCGGGTTCGGCCGGCCAATGTGGCAACCGGCCCGAGGCCCGGCGGTCCGTCCTCGGGACCGCCGGGCCTCGGGCGGCCGCGGTCAGCCGGTGACCGCGTTGAGCGCCGGCAGGTAGCCGTACCGGTAGCCGTTGGCGTTCGGGTGGTACGCCTCGATGACCCCGGTGACGTCCCGGATCCACGGCTGGGCGCCGCAGACACCGTGACCGGCGAAGGTGGGTCGGGTGTCGGCGAACGTGGCGCCGGCCGCGGCGGCCCGGCCGGCGGTCACGGTGGCGAGGACGTCGGCGGCCTCGTTGAGCATGGACCGCTTGTGACTGCTCATCGCGAACAGGCCGCAGAAGCCGGTCTCGAACAGCCGCGGGTAGCCGAGCACGATCAGGCGGGCGTTCGGCGCCCGTTCCCGGATCGCGGCGTAGGTGCGGTCCAGCCGGGCCGGCAGCGTGCCGGTGGCGAAGGTCTTCGCCTGGTTGACCGCGTTGGCGCAGGTGGAGGTGCTGCTGAAGCGGCAGCTGGTCATCACGTCGGCGAACCCTGCGTCGTTGCCACCGATGGTGATGGTGACCATCGTGGTGGTGGCGCTGAGCGAGCCGAGCTGGTTGTCGAGCACGTCGGCGGTGACCGCACCGCCGCAGGCGGGAAAGCGGAAGCTCGCCACGTTGTTTGCCGCGGCCCACAACGGGGCGTACGACTTCTGGCTGCGCAGGCAGGTGGACAGGTCGTACGGACCGGCGCCGACGCCGGACGAGTACGAGTCACCGAGGGCCACATAGTGGACGGGAGCGGCGGCCTGGGCGGCACCGGGGACGGCCAGTGCGCCGACGGTGGCGATGAAGAGGGAGACCAGCGCAGTCAGGGCGCGGGCCAACGGGCGGTGGGGCATGACGGACCTCCACAGGGGTGGTGGTGGAGCCCGAGGACCGCGCGCGTGGCCAGGGGTTCAAGGTTGTTACTAGTCGGTAATGCTATCGAAGCCCATGGATAAAGTGAATAGTCGTTAAGGAACATCCGTCAGCGGCGTCGCGCCGTCAGGAGGGGCCCCCTGCCATACGCCGGGCGTTGACAGGAGGGCCCCTGCTTACACGCTCAGGGGTTGGGCGGCGGGGTGCACGGGAGCCGGCAGGTGTGCCGTGCCGCCCAGGTAGGTGTGGATCGCCGCGGCGGCGGCCCGCCCCTCGGCGATCGCCCAGACGATCAACGATGCGCCACGGTGCATGTCGCCGGCCACGAAGACCCCGCCTGCCTCGGTCTGCCAGTCCAGCTGGGACTCGACAGCGCCGCGCGCATTACGGGACACCCCGAACTGGGCCAGCAACGGCTGTTCCTCAGTGCCCTCGAAACCGATCGCCAGCAGCACCAGGTCGGCCGGCAGCTCCCGCTCGGTGCCCGGCACGGTGGTGAGGATGCGCTGGCCGTCGCGCTTCTCGACGGTCACCTCGACGATCCGGACAGCCCGGACCGCGCCGGTGCCGTCGTCGACGAACTCCTCCACCGCGACCGCGAAGACCCGCTCGCCGCCCTCCTCGTGGGCCGGGTACTCGCGCAGCACCCACGGCCAGGTCGGCCACGGATCGCGCGCCTCGTCGCGGGTCCGCGGGGGGATCGGGTACAGGTCCAGCTGGTGCACACCGGCCGCACCCTGCCGGTGCGCAGTGCCGAGGCAGTCGGCCGCGGTGTCGCCGCCACCGATGATCACCACGTGTTTGCCGGCGGCGTCGATCGGCGTACCGTCCGACAGGGTGGCCAGGGCGGGACGGCCCTCGCCGGCCGCCGCGACCACCCGGTTCGCGGCCATCAGGTGTGCCATCGCCTGGTGCACGCCGCGCAGCTGCCGGCCCCGGGTGTCGGTGTCCCGGCCCTGCAACGCGCCGCAGGCGAGCAGCACCGCGTCGTGCTGGGAGCGCAACTGCTCGGCGGTGACGTCGACGCCGACGTTCACCGCGGTGCGGAAGACCACCCCCTCGGCGGCGAGCTGGGCCAGCCGGGCGTCGATGTGCCGCTTCTCCAGCTTGAAGTCGGGAATGCCGTACCGCAGGAGCCCGCCGATCGCGTCGTCGCGCTCGTACACCGTGACGGCGTGCCCGGCGCGGGCCAGTTGCTGGGCGGCGGCGAGCCCGGCGGGCCCGGAGCCGACCACGGCGACGGACCGGCCGGACGGCGTCGGCGCCGGACGCGGCAGCAAGCCACCCCGGGCCGACGCCGCGTCGGCGATCTCCACCTCGACCTGCTTGATGGTCACCGGCTGCCCTCCGGCGATGCCGAGCACGCAGGCGGCCTCGCAGGGTGCCGGGCAGAGCCGCCCGGTGAACTCGGGAAAGTTGTTCGTGGCGTGCAGCGACTCGACGGCCGCGTCCCAGTTGCCGGTGCGGACCAGGTCGTTCCAGTCCGGGATGCGGTTACCGAGCGGACAGCCCGCGGTTTCGCTGTGACAGAACGGGATGCCGCAGTCCATGCACCGGGTGGCCTGCTCGCGGATCAGCTCCTCGCCGGCCGGCGGGTAGACCTCACGCCAGTCGCTGATCCGGACCGGCACCGGCCTGCGGGCCGGCATCCGTCGCGAGTAACGCAGGAAACCGTTCGGGTCAGGCACGAGCCACCTCCTGAGCGACCGCCCGCGGGGCGGACAGCACCGGCTGGGACGAGTCGGCGGCGACCGGCCGTGGGGCCGGTGGCGCCAGCGCGCTCATCACCGCCTCGTCGACGTCCTGGCCGGCGGCTTCGGCGGCCCGCATGATCTCCATCACCCGACGGTAGTCCCGGGGAACCACGGCGGTGAACTCCTCCACCGCCTCCGGCCAACGCTTGAGCAGCTGCTCGGCGATCGCCGAGTCGGTCTCGGCGAAGTGCCGCTGCACCAGTCCGTGCAACCGCGCCCGCTCCTGCTCCCCGGGTGGGGCAAGGTCGACCAGCTCGGGGTTGACCCGCCGGCGGTCGAGGTTCCAGACGAACGCGGTGCCACCGGACATGCCGGCGGCGAAGTTGCGCCCGGTCGCGCCGAGCACCACCACCGTGCCGCCGGTCATGTACTCGCAGCCGTGGTCGCCGACGCCCTCGACGACCGCCACCGCGCCGGAGTTGCGCACCGCGAACCGCTCCCCCACCCGACCGCGCAGGAAGACCTCGCCCTCGGTGGCACCGTAGAGGATGGTGTTGCCGGCGATGATCTGGTCCTCGGCCCGAGCACCCGACTCGGCGTCGACGGCGACGAACGGTGCCGCTGCCGCCGGGCGGACGACGAGCCGACCACCGGACAGTCCCTTGCCGACGTAGTCGTTGGCGTCGCCGAGCAGGCGCAGGGTGACCCCGCGCGGCAGGAACGCGCCGAAGGACTGCCCTGCGGTGCCGTGCAGGGTGAACTCGATGGTGTCGATCGGCAGCCCGGCCCCGCCGAACCGGCGGGTCACCTCGCCTCCGAGCATCGCGCCGACACTGCGGTGCTCGTTGCGGATCGCCACCTCGGCGCGCACCGGGTTGACCTGCGTCCCGGCTCCGGGGGCCCGCAACGCGGGCAGCGCCAGCGCGATCAGCTCGTTGTCCAGTGCCAGCTCCAGGCCGTGGTCCTGGGTGCGGACGCCCCGACGGGCCGCACCCTCGGGCAGCTCCGGCAGGTGCAGCACCCGGTCGAGGTCGAGCCCGCTGGCCTTCCAGTGCTCGATCGCCGGTACGACGTCGAGCAGTTCGGTACGACCGATCGCCTCGTCGATGCTGCGCAGGCCCAGCTCGGCCAGGTAGCCGCGGATCTCCTCGGCGAGGAAGAGGAAGAAGTTCTCCACGAACTCCGGCTTGCCGGTGTAACGCTCGCGCAGCACCGGATTCTGGGTGGCGATGCCCACCGGACAGGTGTCCAGGTGACAGACCCGCATCATGATGCAGCCGGAGACGATCAACGGAGCGGTGGCGAAGCCGAACTCCTCGGCGCCGAGCAGCGCGGCGACGATCACGTCCCGGCCGGTCTTGAGCTGGCCGTCGACCTGCACGGTGACCCGGTCGCGCAGCTTGTTGAGCAGCAGCGTCTGCTGCGCCTCGGCCAGACCCAGCTCCCACGGGGTGCCGGCGTGCTTGAGCGAGTTCAGTGGCGAGGCTCCGGTGCCGCCGTCGTGGCCGGAGATCAGGATGACGTCGGCCTTGAGCTTGGCCACCCCGGCGGCGACCGTGCCGACACCGACCTCGCTGACCAGCTTGACGTGCACCCGGGCGGCCGGGTTGACGCATTTGAGGTCGTGCACCAGCTGGGCGAGGTCCTCGATGGAGTAGATGTCGTGGTGCGGTGGCGGCGAGATCAGGCCGACGCCGGGGGTGGCGTGCCGGGTACGGGCGATCCACGGCCACACCTTGTTGCCGGGCAGCTGCCCGCCCTCACCTGGCTTGGCCCCCTGGGCCATCTTGATCTGGAGGTCGTCGGCGTTGACGAGGTATTCGCTGGTGACGCCGAACCGGCCGCTGGCGATCTGCTTGACCGCTGAACGGCGGGCCGGGTCGTGCAGCCGGTCGACGTCCTCGCCGCCCTCGCCGGTGTTGGACTTGCCGCCGAGCCGGTTCATCGCGATGGCGAGGGTCTCGTGCGACTCGGCCGAGATCGAGCCGTACGACATGGCGCCGGTGGCGAACCGCTTGACGATCTCACTGGCCGGCTCGACCTCGTCGATCGGCACCGCCGGCCGCACGCCGCTGCGCAGCCGGAACAACCCCCGCAGCGAGCCCGACCTGACCGCCAGGTCGTCGACCTTGGCGGTGTAGTCACGGAAGACGTCGTACTGCCGGCTGCGGGTGGCGTGCTGGAGCAGGAAGACCGTCTCCGGGTTGAACAGGTGCAGCTCGCCCTCGCGGCGCCACTGGTACTCGCCGCCCACCGGGAGCAGATCGACGGCGGTCGCGCCCGGCGCCGGCCAGGCCAGCGCGTGCCGGGCGGCCACCTCGGCGTGGATGCCGTCGAGCCCGACGCCGCTGATGGTGCTCGGCGTGCCCCGGAAGTACCGCTCGACCAGCCGGGTGTGCAGCCCGACCGCCTCGAAGACCTGCGCGCCGCAGTACGACGACACCGTCGAGATGCCCATCTTGGACATGATTTTCAGCACGCCCTTGCCGAGCGCCTTCACGTAATTACGGATCGCGGTGCGCGCCTCGACCCCGGCCAGCACCCCGGTGGAGATCATGTCCTCCACCGACTCGAAGGCCAGGTACGGGTTGACGGCGGCGGCGCCGTACCCGATCAGCACGGCGGCGTGGTGCACCTCGCGGCAGTCGCCGGACTCGACAATCAGCGCCACCTGCGTCCGGGTCTGCTCCCGGACCAGGTGCTGGTGCACCGCCGCGGTGAGCAGCAGCGACGGGATCGGGGCGAGGTCGGCGTTGGAGTCGCGGTCGGAGAGCACCAGGATCCGTACGCCGTCCTCGATCGCCTCAGAGACGTGCCGGCAGATCTCGGTCAGCCGGGCCTTGATCCCGGCGCCGCCGTCGCGGATGCGGTACAGCCCGGAGACCCGCACCGCCTTGAACCCCGGCAGGTCGCCATCCTCGTCGATGGAGAGGATCTTCGCCAGCTCGTCGTTGTCGATCACCGGGTAGGGCAGCACGATCTGCCGGCAGCTCGCCGGCCCGGGGTCGAGCAGGTTGCCCTCCGGGCCGATGGTCGTGGCCAGGCTGGTCACCAGCTCCTCCCGGATGGCGTCCAGCGGCGGATTGGTGACCTGGGCGAACAGTTGGTGGAAGTAGTCGTAGAGCAGCCGTGGCCGGGTGGACAGCGGCGAGATCGGGGTGTCGGTACCCATCGAGCCGATCGGCTCGGCGCCGGTGCGGGCCATCGGCGCGAGCAGGATCTTCAGCTCCTCCTCGGTGTAGCCGAAGGTCTGCTGACGGCGGCGTACCGAGTCGTGGGTGAACACGGTGTGCTCGCGGGCCGGCAGGTCGTCCATCTCGATCAGGCCGGCGTGCAGCCAGTCGGCGTACGGCTGGGCGGCGGCCAGCTCGGTCTTGATCTCGTCGTCGTGCACGATCCGGCCAACGGTGGTGTCGACCAGGAACATCTTGCCCGGCTGGAGCCGGCCCTTGGCGACCACGCCGGCCGGGTCGAGGTCGAGCACGCCCGCCTCGCTGCCCAGCACCACGAGGCCGTCGGCGGTCTGCCACCACCTCCCCGGGCGCAGGCCGTTGCGGTCGAGCACCGCGCCGACGATCTCGCCGTCGGTGAAGGCGACCGAGGCCGGGCCGTCCCACGGCTCCATCAGGCTGGCGTGGAACCGGTAGAACGCCCGCTTGTCGGCGCGCATCTCCGGGTCGTTCTCCCACGCCTCGGGGATCATCATCAGCACCGCGTGCGGCAGGCTGCGCCCGGCCAGGTGCAGCAGTTCGAGGACCTCGTCGAAGTTGGCCGAGTCGGAGGCCCCCGGGGTGCAGACCGGGAAGACCCGCCGGATGTTGCCGGGCAACTCCGCCGTGCGCAGCAGCGCCTCGCGGGCCTGCATCCAGTTGCGGTTGCCGCGGATGGTGTTGATCTCGCCGTTGTGGGCGATGAAGCGGTACGGGTGCGCCAGCGGCCAGGACGGGAAGGTGTTGGTGGAGAACCGGGAGTGCACCAGGGCGATGGCGCTGTCCACCCGCTCGTCGGTGAGATCCGGGTAGAACGCCGGCAACTGGTCCGGGGTCAGCATGCCCTTGTAGATCATCGTCCGGCCGGACAGCGACGGGAAGTACGCCGCCACCCCGCGCTCGGCGGACTCGCGCTCGGCCTGCTTGCGGACGCAGAAGGCGACCCGCTCCAGCTCGATGCCGCGCAGCGGGGAGCCGGCCGGGCCGGCGGGAGTGCCGGTCAACCGGTTGGCGGCGAGGAAGATCTGGCGAACTCGGGGCATCGCCGCCAGGGCCGTCTCGCCGAGGTCCGACGGGTCCACCGGTACGTCCCGCCAACCGAGCACGTCAGCACCCTCGACCAGGGCGTACTTCTCGGTGACCTGGCGGGCACGGGCCTCGGCCGCGTCGTCGTCGGGCAGGAAGACCAGACCGGTGGCGTACTCGCCGGCCGGGGGCAGCGGGAAATCGACGACCGCCCGCAGGAACGCGTCCGGCACCTGGATCATGATGCCGGCGCCGTCGCCGGTGTTCGGTTCGGCGCCCCGGGCGCCCCGGTGGTCCAGCCGACACAGCGCGCCGAGCCCGTTGGCGACCACCGTGTGGGAGCGCCGGCCGTGCAGATCCGCCACGAAGGCAACTCCGCAGGCGTCGTGCTCACGGGAGCCGTCATAAAGGCCGGCAGGGGACGCCACCTGGCCTTTTGGCGGCGCCGGCTGGGGGCGGTGTGGGTACGCGAGGGCCACCGGGCCTCCTGTCGTCGCTCAGGGTGGATCATGGTCGGGACGACGTCGGCCCTGTATCGGACTATTGAGTCTACGTTAGGGCTCGGTGTACAAGGCCAGTGCAGATTGATCACACCGTCCAGACTCTGGGACGTGTAGTCTCGCGCGGTGGATACTCGGCACGCCGAACTGCTCGAGAGGCTGGAACGCTTCTATGACGCGGTGCCCCGGGACTCGGCCCGGGTGGAGGAACACGGTGCATGTGTCCTGTTCGTCCGCGAAGGCCCCGGGTGGCCGTTCTATGCCCGCCCGCGACGCGACGCGGGCCGGACGCCGTCGCTGGCCGACCTGACGGCGGTACGGGCCCGGCAGCGCGAACTCGGCCTGCCCGAGGCCCTCGAATGGGTACACGAGGTCAACCCGGAGCTACTCGCGGTGGCCCGCTCGGCGGGGCTGGCGGTGCTGGAGGCCCCGCTGATGGTGCTCGACCCGGCCGCCGTCGGCGATCCGGACGCCCTCTCCGACGTCCCGGTGCGGCTGCTGGCGGCTTCCGCGCCGGACCTCGCCGCGGAGGTGGCCAGCCGGCGGGCCGTCGCGGCGGTCGGGTTCTCCGCACCCGGCACCGGCCGGGGCGCGGCCGGCCCGGCCGCACGCGACGCCGCCATGATCGGGTTGGATGTGGCGGCGCTCGACGAGGAACGGGCCCGCATCACCGCCGGCAGCCGACTCTCGGCGTTGGCCGGCACCCCGGCGGAGGGCGCGCTGGCCAGCGGGATGGCCATGCGGGTCGGCGAGGTGGCGGAGATCGCCGGAGTGGCCACCCTACCCGCCGCCCGCCGGCGCGGCCTCGGGGCGGCGGTCACCGCCGCCCTGGCGCGAGCGTTGCTGGCCGCCGGCACCGACCTGGTCTTCCTCTCCGCCGGTAGCGAGGAGATCGCCCGGGTCTACCTGCGGGTCGGCTTCCGCCGCGTCGGCACCGCCTGCCTCGCCGAACCCGCGCCGGTCACCGCCTGATCCAACGCCGCGGTCCCGGCACCAACCAGGATCCGGTAGTCGGCGACGGAAGACCGGGCCTCGGAGACAGGCCCACCTCCGCGGGTTGTTGGGTGTGGGCGGGAGGCCGAAACGTCAGGCCGGCGGGCGCCACTGGGCGGCGACCGAGGAGGCGCTGCCGAGCAGGCGGGGAGTGATGGCGCCCAGGGCGGCGTCCCGGGCCCGCAGGGCCAGCCGGCCCCGGGTCTGTAACACGGCCGACATCCGGCGGGTCTGCCGGACCACGGCCGCCGCGCGGGGCCGCCGCGCCCGGTCGTACGCCACCACCGCGTCCGGCAGGGACGACTCGCGCAGCAGCGCGGCGAGCGTCGCGGCGTCCTCGAAGGCGAGGCAGGAACCCTGCCCAAGGTGCGGCGGCATGGCGTGGGCGGCGTCGCCGAGCAGCACCACGCCACCGGCGCCGACCGGGAAGCCGTACGAACGCGGCAGCGGACGCAGCTCCCGGATCTCGTGCTGCACGAGGTCGGCCGGTTCGGTCGCGGCCAGCAGCTCGTCGACCGGAACGGGCCAGCCGGCGTACCAGCGGCGCAACAACGCCAGCTGCTTTTCCGGCGGCTCCGGGCGGGGTGCGCCGGCCGCGGTCGCCATCCAGTAGATGCCACCCCGGCTGGAGGCGCCGGAAGAGCCGCGCTCACCCAGCGAGGCGGCCACGAAGCGGTAGCCGGCGCCGAGGATCTCACCGCCGACGGGACCGGGCAGGCTCGGCGCCCGGTACCACGGGATCACCGCCCGCCACGCGGCGCACCCGGAGCTGACCACCCCCGCCTCCGGGGCGAGCTGACGGCGGAGCACGCTGTCCGTGCCGTCGGCCGCGACGACCAGATCCGCCTGGTACGTGTGCCGGCCGTCACCGACCGCCGGGCGCTCGCCGGAAACCGCACGCACCGTCCGCACGGTCACTCCGGTACGCAACTCGACCCGCTCACCCAGGCCGGCGATCAGCGCGTCGTGCAGATCCTCCCGGTGCACCACCACGGGCAGACGCTCGGTCGGAGTCTGCCGGGGCTGCACCAGCCAGTGCCCGTCGGGGCGACGCACCCCACCGTCGCGCAGTCCGGTGGCGATGGCGTCCAAACCGGCACCGAGACTCAGGGAGCGCAGCGCACGGACCCCGTTGGGCCAGAGCACGACGGCGGTCGGCTCCGGACGGATCCGGTCGGCCCGTTCAAGCAGGGTGACCTGCCAACCCGAGCGGGCCAGCGCACCGGAGACGGCCAGACCGCCGAGCCCGCCGCCGACCACCACCGCGGTCCGCATGGCCTCGTCCCCGCTCTCAGCTGTCGCGATCGCTGGGCCGGGTCGCCGCAGACTCCGGCGCGTCGCCGTCGGCCGGGCCGCCGGCATCGTCAGCCGGGTCAGGCGGCGTCTCGCCGGTCTCACGCCAGCGCAGGAACTGCTCCTCGCCGACCACCCGGTAGCCCTCCGGCGTGGCCGGCCCGGTGCTGCCCTGCTTCGCCGACAGGTCCAGTTGGGAGACGTCGGAGGTGGCCGTCGGTGCGGTCGGGGTGGCCGAAACACCGATGGGGACGAGGTAGTCCCGTGGGCCACGAACCCGCAGGAAGTAGATGAGCGCGCCGAGGAAGACCAGGGCGGCGGTCCAGACGTTGAGTCGTACGCCGAGGATGGTGTTGGCCTCGTCGGTGCGCATCATCTCGATCCAGAACCGGCCGGCGGTGTAGCCCATCACGTAGAGCGCGAAGGCCCGGCCCCGGCCGAGCCGCAGCCTGCGGTCGAGGTAGAAGACCAGCGCCGCGACCCCGACGTTCCACAGCAACTCGTACGCGAAGGTGGGGTGGTAGAGCCCCTCCTCCAGGATCGGCTGGCCGGCCTCGTCACGCAGCGCCTGCCCGCCGTCCATCCGGTGGATCTCCAGCCCCCAGGGCAGGTCGGTCCGGCCACCGTACAGCTCGTTGTTGAACCAGTTGCCCAACCGGCCGATCGCCTGGGCCAGCGGCAGCCCCGGCGCCAGCGCGTCAGCGACCACGGTGAGCGGGATGCCCAGCTGCCGGGCGGCGATCCAGGCGCCGACCGCGCCACCGGCGACCGCCCCCCAGATGCCGAGCCCACCCTGGTGGATGAAGAACACCCTGATCCAGTCCCCGCCGGTGCCGAAGTATGCCTCCGGCGAGGTGATCACGTGGTAGATCCGGGCGCCGACGATGCCGGCGGGCACCGCGTAGACGGCGATGTCGAGCGTCGCGCCGGGGGCGACACCGCGCTGACGCAACCGCCGTTCGGTGAGCCAGCAGGCCACCGCGATGCCGGCCAGGATGAACAGCGCGTATGCCCGGATTGGAAACGGGCCGAGCTGCCACACGGCATTGCTCGGGCTGGGGATGGCGGCCAGGTGCGTCGGCGCGGCGAGACTCACGGGTGCACACGCTACCGCTGCGGACCCCCGTGGCGTCACCCCGGTCCGCGCCGAAACGGGTCAGCGCTCGGGCTGGCGCACACCTTCGGCAAGTTCGGCGCTGAGCGTACGCAGCGCTGAGCGGCCCGCCGCCTCGTCCGGCGCGTCGAGCACGCAGCGGACCAGGGCGCTGCCGACGATCACCGCATCGGCGTACCCGGCGACCGTGGCGGCCTGCGCCCCGGTGCCCACCCCCAGCCCCACCCCGACCGGCAGGTCGGTGACCTCCCGTACCCGGGACACCAGCACCGGCGCCGCCAGCGAGGTCTGCGACCGGGCACCGGTCACGCCCATGATCGCCGTGGCGTAGACGAAGCCGCGGCAGTGCCCGACCGTCATCGCCAGCCGTTCGTCGGTGGACGACGGGGCGACCAGGAAGGTGCGGTCCAGCCCGTGCGTGTCCGAGGCGGCCAACCACTCACCGGCCTCCTCGGGGATCAGGTCGGGCGTGATCAGCCCGGTGCCGCCGGCCGCGGCGAAGTCCCGCGCGAACGCGTCGACCCCGTACCGCTCGACCGGGTTCCAGTAGGTCATCGTCACCACCGGGGCGCCCGTGGCGGCCACCGCCTCGACGATACGCAACGTGTCTCGGGTCCGTACCCCGCCGGCCAGCGCGATGTCACTGGCCCGCTGGATGACCGGGCCGTCCATCACCGGGTCGGAGTAGGGAATCTCCACCTCGATCACGTCGACGCCGGCGGACACCATCGCCGTCATCGCGGCGATGCTGCCCTCGACCGTGGGGAAGCCGGCCGGCATGCAACCGACCAGTAGCGCCCGGCCGTCGGCCCGCGCCTTGTCGAAGGCGGCCCCGATGCGGCTCACGCCGGCACCCCGCTGCACCCCGTGCCGGCGTGCGGCACCACGACACCGAGCCCGATGGTCTGCTCGCTCACGGTCACTCCTTGTCGAGGATGCCGAAGTACTCACCGGCGGTGTGCACGTCCTTGTCGCCCCGGCCCGAGAGGTTGACCAGGATGGTGGGCTGGCGGCCCAGGTCCGCGGCGAGCTTCGGCGCGACCGCCAGGGTGCCGGCGAGGGCGTGTGCGCTCTCGATCGCCGGGATGATGCCCTCGGTGCGGCAGAGCAGCTCGAACGCGGCCATCGCCTCGTCGTCGGTGACCGGCTGGTAGCTGGCCCGGCCGGTGTCGTGCAGCCAGGCGTGCTCCGGGCCGACGCCCGGATAGTCCAGGCCGGCGGAGATCGAGTGTGACTCCTGCGTCTGGCCGTCGGCGTCCTGGAGCACGTAGGTGCGGGTGCCGTGCAGCACGCCGGTGGAGCCGCCGGTGATGCTGGCCGCGTGCCGTTGGGTAGCCACTCCGTCGCCGCCGGCCTCGAAGCCGTAGAGCGCGACCTGCGGGTCGCCCACGAAGGCGTGGAAGACGCCCAGTGCGTTGGAGCCACCGCCGACGCACGCGGTGACCGCGTCCGGCAGCCTGCCGGTGAGTTCGAGGCACTGCGCCCGGGCCTCGTCACCGATGCCCCGGACGAAGTCGCGGACCAGCGCCGGGAACGGATGCGGCCCGGCGGCGGTACCGATCAGATAGTGGGTCTCGTCGACGTTGGCGACCCAGTCCCGCATCGCCTCGTTCATCGCGTCCTTCAGGGTGCGCGACCCGGTGGTGACCGGCACGACCCTGGCGCCGAGCATCCGCATCCGAGCCACGTTCAGCGCTTGCCGCTCGGTGTCGACCTCGCCCATGTAGACCACGCAGTCCAGGTCGAACAGGGCGGCGGCGGTGGCCGCGGCGACACCGTGCTGACCTGCGCCGGTCTCGGCGATCACCCGCTTCTTGCCCATCCGCCTCGTCAGCAGCGCCTGGCCGAGCACGTTGCGCACCTTGTGCGCGCCGGTGTGGTTGAGGTCCTCGCGCTTGAGCAGCACCCGGGCGCCGGCCCGGGCGGAGAACCGGCGGGCCTCGTAGAGTAGCGACGGGGTGCCGGCGTAGTCGCGCAGCAGGGCACCGAACTCGTCTCGGAACGCCGCGTCGGCCATGGCCGCGCGGTGTGCCGCGCCCAGTTCGTCGAGCGCGGCGACCAGCGCCTCCGGCACGAACCGGCCGCCGAAGGGGCCGAAGTGACCGGCGGCGTCGGGGAACTGCTGCTCGCTCATCACCGCACTCCTCTCGCTGGGCGGGCCGGCGCGGCTCAGCGCGCCGGGCGGGGGGTGGCCGGGTGGTTGCCCGCGTTGACCAGTTCGGCCACCGCCTCCCGAGGGCTTTTCTGGGTGACCAGGCCCTCGCCGACGAGCACCGCGTCGGCACCGGCGGAGGCGTAGCGGATCAGGTCGTGCGGACCGCGTACGCCGGACTCGGCGATCTTGACGACGTGGCTCGGCAGGCCCGGCGCGATCCGCTCGAACACGGACCGGTCGACCGAAAGGGTACGCAGATCGCGGGCGTTGACCCCGATCACCTGCGCGCCGGCCTCCATGGCCCGGTCGGCCTCCTCCTCGTCGTGCACCTCGACCAGCGCGGTCATGCCCAGCGACTCGATCCGCTCCAGCAGGCCGACCAGCGCGTTCTGCTCCAGCGCGGCCACGATAAGCAGCACCAGGTCGGCCCCGTGCGCGCGGGCCTCGTGCACCTGGTAGCTGGAGACCACGAAATCCTTGCGCAGCACCGGAACGCTGACCGCCGCCCGCACCGCGGCGAGGTCGTCCAGCGAACCACCGAACCAGCGCCCCTCGGTGAGCACGCTGATCGCGCGGGCACCGCCGGCGGCGTAGTCGCCGGCCAGGTCCGCCGGGTCGGCGATCTCGGCCAACTTGCCCTTGGACGGCGAGGATCGCTTCACCTCGGCGATGACGGCGACGCCGGGTTTGCGCAGGGCCGCGTACGCGTCCAGCGGCGGCGGCGCGGCGGCGGCCAGTTCCCGGATCCGCTCCAGCGGAACCTCCTCCTGCCGCCGAACCACGTCCTCGCGGACGCCGGCCAGGATCTCGTCGAGCACGCTGGCGGGCGCCGCCGGAGCGGCTTCGGCCCCCTCCGCGTGCGGATGCTCAGCAGTCACCGTCGGACTCCCCTCTCCGGGTGTCATGGGCCGATGCTAGGTGGCCCGAGCTGGGGCCGACCGGCGGGGGTATGGCGCTCCTCACGAAATGGGCTGCGGCATAATGGCCGACTTGCGCGCACGCGCGGTGACTCAACGTCACCGCGCCATAGACGTTCACCCATGTCAGGGTCCGGCGGCATCCACCGGCCAAGCAGCACCGAGCCGCGTCGATGCTGTGACCAAGCTCAAGGACGAAGGTCTCGTTGCCTGCTCAGGTGGGTTGGCGCAGAGTTGACGGTGCAGTCATCACCACGAAACGTCGGCCGCGCAGCATCGTCCTCGGGCAAACTCGATGACGCGCCCGCCACACCGCCACGACGATCTCTCCCCGGGGTGATCATGAGTTCCTCCGTGCCGCACCCGACCATCGGACTCACCACCATCTCGCGCACCGTCGCCTCGCTCGCCGTCGGTGTCGTCCACACGCTGGAGCGGGCCATGGTCGGGCCGGACCGGACACGGACCGCGCGCGGCAACGCCTGGGAGGCCGTCTGCGCCGACCGGGCCCGAGCCGACCAGCGGGCCGAACTGGACCGGCTCATCGCGGAACTCGCCGCCGCGCGCAGCCGTGCCCGGCAGCCCGTCGGCTGACCACGGAGTTCGGGGACTTGGGACCACGCCCTATTTACGCGAACCCTCAGGATCCTCGCCCCGGGTGGTCGGGTCCTCGCCCCGGTCCAGGGCATCCCACGCCTCGACCGTCCCGGCCCCGGCGATCGGGCCGGCTGTCCGCCGCACCGACCCCGCTCCGCGCTCGTACCGGGTGCCCATCGTCGGCCAGCGGTCACCACGCGCCGCGGTAAGCAGCCCGCCGGCGGCCACCAGCAGCCCACCCAGCAGGCAGAGCGCCGGCAACAGCCGGGTGACCCGGCCACCGAGATCGGCGCCCAGCCCATAGCCCCCACCCGCGGCGAGGGCCAGCCCGAGCAGCGCCAGCAACCCGCCGAGCACCCGGCGGAGCCGGCCGCGGGTGGCCAGCAACGCGCCGCCGCCGGCCAGCCCGACCAGGGCCAGCGCCGGCAGCCACGGAAGCAGGTGCCCACCCGTGCGCCCCTCGTCCACCACCGGCAGCGGTCCTGGCCGATCGGACAGACCGGTCACCCAGGTGCTCCCCGCCGCCCACACCGCCAGCCCCGCGCCGGCCAGGCAGAGCAGCACCGCGTACGCGAGTTCACGCCGCCCCGCCCCGCCCGCCCCGCCCGCCCCGCCCGCCGCACTCACCGCGCGGGCCGGAGCGTTTCGGCGGCGGCGATGGCCGCGAGCACCGCAGCGGCCTTGCTCCGGGTCTCCCGGTCCTCCGCGGCCGGGTCGGAGTCGGCCACCACGCCGGCGCCGGCCTGCACATACGCCCGACCGGCCCGGATCAACGCGGTCCGGATCGCGATGGCCATGTCGAGGTCGCCACCGAAGCCGAAGTATCCGACCGTGCCGCCGTAGAGCCCGCGACGGACCGGCTCCAACTCCTCGATGATCTCCATTGCGCGTACCTTCGGCGCGCCGGAGAGAGTGCCCGCCGGGAAGGTCGCGGCGAGCGCGTCGAAGGCCGTCCGGTCCGCGCGCAGCACACCCACCACGGTGGAGACGATGTGCATGACGTGGCTGTACCGTTCGATCATCGCGAACTCCGGCACCTGGACGGTGCCCGGCCGACAGACCCGACCCAGGTCGTTACGACCCAGGTCGACCAGCATCACGTGCTCGGCGCGTTCCTTGGGGTCGGTGAGCAACTCGTCGGCGAGCCGGGCGTCGGCCTGCGGGGTCACGCCGCGCGGGCGGGTACCGGCGATCGGGTGCAGCAGTGCCCGCCGCTCGCCAGCCACCTCACCGGACACCTTCAGGTGCGCCTCCGGAGACGAACCGACGATGTCGAAGTCGTCGAAACGCAGCAGATACATGTACGGGCTGGGGTTGGTGGTGCGCAGCACCCGGTAGACGTCCAGCGGGTCGGCGTCGGTGTCACGTTCGAAGCGCTGGGCAAGCACGATCTGGAAGCACTCGCCGGCCCGGATCGCCTCCTTCGCCGCCTCGACCGCCTTCGGGTACCCACCCTCAGGGGTGCGGCTGCGCACCTCGCCGGCCGGCGGGCGCCCGACGGTGGCCACCATCGGTGGGATGGGCCGTGACAACGCCGTGGTCATCGCGTCCAGCCGGCCCACCGCGTGGTGGTACGCGGCGACGACCTGCTCCGCGCGGCCGGGCTCGTCGCCCGGTGGCAGGATCGCATTGGCCACCAGGATCGCCGAACCGTCGAAATGGTCCAGCACGACCAGGTCGGTGGCGAGCATCATGCCCAGCTCGGGCAGGCGCAGGTCGTCCTCGGTGAGCGCGGGCAGCCGCTCGAAGCGGCGGATCAGGTCGTATCCGAGATAGCCGACCAGGCCCCCGGTCAGCGGTGGCGTCCCGTCGCCCGGTTCGCCGGCCGGGCCGGCCAGCGCGGTCACCGTCGCGCGCAGCACCTCGACCGGATCGCCGGTGGTGGGCAGCCCGGCGGGCGGGTCACCGAGCCAGGCCGCCGAGCCGTCGCGCTCGACCAGCGTGGCGCTGCTGCGTACCCCGACGAAGGAGTACCGGGCCCAGCTCAGCCCGGCCGAGCCCACACCCTGCTCGGCGGATTCCAGCAGGAAGGTGCCCGGGCCGCCGGCCAGCTTGCGGTACACGCCGATCGGGGTCTCCGCGTCCGCGAGCAGGCGCCGGGTGACCGGCACCACCCGCCAACGCGAGGCCAGTTCGGCGAACGTGGCCGCGTCCGGGCTCACCCTCGCGTCGGTCACGAGATCACCTCCCCGATGACCGGCAGTTCGGTGAAGAAGCAGGTGCGCTGCCCGGTGTGGCACGCGGCGCCCACCTGGTCGACGCTGACCAGTACCGCGTCGCCGTCGCAGTCGAGCGCCACCGAGCGGACGTACTGGTGGTGGCCGGAGGTGGCGCCCTTGACCCAGTACTCGCGCCGGCTACGCGACCAGTAGGTCGCCCTACCGGTGGTCAGGGTGCGGTGCAGGGCCTCGTCGTCCATCCAGGCCACCATCAGCACCTCGCCGCTGTCGTGCTGGCGGACCACGGCGGCCACCAGGCCGTCGGGGGTGCGCCGCAGCCGGGCGACGATCGCCGGGTCGAGCCGCGAGGGCCTTTCCGGCGGCGCGGGCTGGTCGGGGTGGGCGCCGGTCACCGGCGCGTCAGGTACGGGCACAGTGACCCATTGTCCGGCACGCGGCGCGGGAACCTGAGCGGGCTCCCGGTTGCCGGTCGGCGTACCGCCGGCGGGCCGGCCCAGCTGGACCACGTAGCGCTCCAGGCGACCGTCGAGCAGGGCGTCGGCAAGATCCGGGCCGGCCACCCCGGCCACCTCCGCGGCGTAGGGGCGGATCAGCGGCAGGGTACCGGTGACCAGGCGGGCGGCGGCGGCCCACAGCTGGCCGATCGAGCCGGGCCGCAGGCCCAGGCAGCGCAGCATGTCCCCGCGGTAGCCGGCCGGCGCCACCGGTAGGTCGAGCGCGGCGGCGAAGGCCGACCGGCGGGAGACCACCCGTACCGACGGGTTCGCCAGCCGCAGTACCGACGGGCAGAGCCGGGCCAGGTCGACGGCGGCCAGCCGGGCGCCCAACGGATCCCCGGTGTCCCGGGCCGAGGCCACCTTGCCGAGGGTGGCGATCAGTTCCTCCAGCCGCGGCTCGTCCGCCGGCTGGCAGAGCACCTGCAGGTCGATCCGGTCACGCCAGTGCGGGTCCGCCCACAGCAGCCGGGCGGGGGCTGTCACCGGCAGCCCGAACGCCCAGTCGGCCGGCTCACTGAGCCGGTCCACCCAGGACCGGATGTCCCGGGCCGCGACCGACACGTGGGTCAGCCGGCCGGAGTGCTCCGCGAAGTACGCCCGGCGAGCGGCGTACGGTGCTCCGCCGACCAGCACGTCGACGTCGACGTCGCTGTGTGCGGTGGCGGCCCGCCGGGCGTGGCTGCCGCGCAACAGGATGCCGACCACGGGCCGGTCGGCGGTGGCCCTCAGCCGCGCGGCCCAGGCCTCGAAAAACCCACTGTCCGGTGACGGAGCGTGATCCACTACGCCATCGTGCCGCACGTCCGTTCCGGGTGCAATGACCGGTGACGGACTCGGTGTCCGGTAGATCATTCGTGCCCGTGATAACTCCGATTACCGCCCGGGGTGGGCCGCTTCATCCGGCTCGTCCGGGCCGTCAGTCGAACTCGCCCTGCTCCGCCCTGCGGTAGTGGTCGATCTTGAAGTCGAGCACCTTGAGGTCCTCCTCCAGCTCGGCCATCTGCGCCAGCACCCGCAACCGGTGCTCCTCGAACAGCCCGCGCCGGGCACCGAGCGTGCCGTCACCCTGCCGAGCCAGCTCGACGTAGCGGCGCATGTCCCGCACCGGCATGCCGGTGCGTCGCAGCCGGGTGAGCAGCAGCAGCCAGTCGACGTCCCGCGGAGTGTAGCGACGCCGTCCGGCCGAATCCCGGCCCACCGGCTCGACCAGCCCCTCCTGCTCGTACCAGCGCAGCGTGTGGGTGCTCAGGCCGACCCGCTGGGCCGCCTCACCGACGGTGCAGGTCGCCTCCCGCGTACCGATGTCCATCCCGTCAGGCTCCCAGCACCGACCCGGCACGCGCGACCCGGGAGGTCTTGCCACCTCGACCAGATTTCAACTACCGTTGATTTCAACACAGGATGAGTTATGGGAGGCAGGCGATGGACGACGCGATCGCCCTCCGCGGACTGGTCGTCGACCGGGGCGGGCGGCGGGTGCTGGCCGGGATCGACGCTGCGGTCCCGCGCGGCTCGGTCACCGGCCTGCTCGGGCCGAGCGGCAGCGGCAAGACCACCCTGATGCGCGCGGTCGTCGGGGTTCAGGTGATCACCTCCGGCACGGTGACCGTGCTGGGCGTTCCTGCCGGCTCGGGCCAACTACGCCACCAGGTCGGCTACCTGACCCAGGCACCGAGCGTCTACGCAGACCTGACGGTGCGGGAGAACGCCCGCTACTTCGCAGCCCTGCACGGACGCGGCCGGGCCGCGGCCGACCGGGCGGTGGCCGACGTCGGGCTGGCGGCAGCGACGAACCAGTTGGTGGGCACCCTGTCCGGCGGACAACGCAGCCGGGCGTCGCTGGCCTGCGCACTGGTCGGCGAGCCGGAGCTGATCGTGCTCGACGAGCCCACCGTCGGCCAGGATCCGGTGCTGCGGGCCGACCTCTGGTCCCGCTTCCACGAGCTGGCAGCCGCCGGGACGACGCTGCTGGTGTCGAGCCATGTGATGGACGAGGCGGCCCGCTGCGACCGACTGCTGCTCATCCGCGACGGGCGGCTGATCGCCGACGACACGCCGGACGGGGTCCGGTCCACCACGGGGACGGACGATCTCGACGCGGCGTTCCTACGACTGATCCGGGCGAGCGAGGCCGGCCGGGCCGGGGAGGCGTCATGAACCCACGGATCCTGTCCACCACCGTCGTGCGCATCCTGCGCCAGCTGCGCCACGACCGACGGACCGTGGCGCTGCTGGCGGTCGTGCCCACCGTGCTACTCACCCTCGTCTACTACATGTACGCCGACCAGCCCGCCCCGCCGGGGCAGCCGTCCAGCTTCGACCAGATCGCACTTGTGATGCTCGGCTTCTTCCCGTTCATCATCATGTTCCTGGTGACCAGCATCGCCATGCTCCGCGAACGGACCACCGGCACGCTGGAACGGCTGCTCACCACCCCGCTGGGCAAGACCGACTTGCTCTTCGGCTACGGCATCGCCTTCGGGCTGGCCGGCGCCGCGCAGGCCACCGTCGCCTCGGCCGTGGCGTACTGGATCTTCGATCTGGACACCGCCGGAGGCTCCGGCCTGGTGATCATGATGGCCGCGCTGAACGCGGTGCTCGCGGTCGCGCTCGGGCTGCTCTGCAGCGCCTTCGCCCGCACGGAGTTCCAAGCCGTCCAGTTCATGCCGGTCGTGGTCGCCCCGCAGCTGCTGCTCTGCGGCCTGTTCGTGCCACGCGACGAGATGGCCGGCTGGTTGCAGGCGATCAGCGACGTACTGCCACTGTCGTACGCCGTCGAGGCCCTCCAGGAGGTCGGCGCGCACGCCGAACCGACCGGCACGATGTGGCGCGACGTGGCGGTCGTCGCAGGCGCGGCGGTGCTGGCGCTGGTCCTCGCCGCGGCCACCCTTCGCCGACGTAGCGGCTGACCGGGGCAGCGCGATGGTACGGCGAACCGGGCGGCGGCCCGGCAACCCCGGGACGCGGGAGGCGATCCTCGACGCGGCCCGGACCGTGTTCGCGCAACGCGGCTTCGACGCCAGCACGATCCGGACCATCGCCGGCGCCGCCGAGGTGGATCCCGCCCTGGTGCACCACTACTACGGCAGCAAGGACCAGCTCTTCCTGGCCGCCATGCGGGCGCCGGTCGACCCCGGGGAACTGCTGCCGACGGTGCTCGCCGGTGACCAGGACGGGCTCGGCGAACGGCTGGTCCGCATGTTCCTCTCGGTGTGGGACTCGCCGGCCGGCACCGCCGGGGTGGCTCTGCTGCGCTCGGCGGTGAGCAACGAGTGGACCGCCCGGATGCTCCGCGAGTTCCTGACCACCCAGGTGTTGCGGCGGGTCCTCGACCATCTCGACGTCGACCCGGCCGAGCTGCCGCTGCGCGGGGCACTGGTGGCCAGCCAGCTGATCGGGCTCGGCGTGATGCGGCACGTGATCCGCCTGGAACCCGTCGCCTCAGCCCCGCCGGAGACCCTGGTCGCCACGGTCGGCCCGACAGTCCAGCGCTACCTCACCGGCGAGCTGCCCCGGTGAACAGTTCGGCCCCGGCTACCGGGTCTGCTCCAACCAGGAGGCGTAGAGCAGCCCGTACACCGAATCCGGGTCACGGACCAACTCGTCGTGCGGGCCCCGCTGCACTATCCGGCCCCGATCCACCACGATCACCTCGTCGGCGCCCTGCGCGGTCGACAGCCGGTGCGCGATGGCCAGCGTCGTCCGGCCCCGCGTCACCGCGTCCAGGGTCCGCTGCAGCCGCACCTCGGTCGCCGGATCGACAGCGCTGGTCGCCTCGTCCAGCACCAGCAGGTCCGGATCGGCCACGTACGCCCGGGCCAACGCGACCAACTGGCGCTCCCCCACGCTCAACGCCTCGCCTCGCTCCCCCACACCGGTGGCCAACCCGGCGGGCAACCCGTCCAGCCAGTCGGCCAGACCCAGCTCGGTGAAGGCGGCGGTGAGCTGCTCGTCAGTCAGCTCCGGACGGGCGAAACGGACGTTGTCGGCGACCGTGGCGTCGAACAGGAAGCCGTCTTGCGGGACCATCACCACCCGGGAACGCAGCGAGTCGAAGCGGACATCGGTCAGCGGCACCCCGGACAGCAGCACCGCCCCCGCCGTCGGGTCCATCAGCCGGGTGAGCAGCTTGGCGAAGGTGGTCTTGCCGCTGCCCGTCTCACCGACCACGGCCACCCGGCTCTTCGCGGGAATCTCCAAACTCACGTCGTGCAGAACGGTCGGTGAGTCGGGATAGGCGAAACGCACCTTCGCGAAGCGAATGTCCAGCGGACCGGCGGGCAGGTCGCGGCCGCTCTGGCCCGGGTCGGCCACATCCGGGGCCACGTCCAACACGTCCAGCACCCGACGCCAGCCCGCGATCGCGTTCTGCGCCTCGTTGAGCACCTCCGTCGCGATCTGCACCGGCTGGATGAAGAGCGTGACCAGGAAGAGGAACGCGGTGACCTCACCGATGCTCAACGTCCGGTCGGCGCCGAGGAAAACCCCGAGCACCACCACACCGGCCAAGGCCATCCCGGCGGCCAGCTCACCGACGGAACTGCCGAAGATGCTGATCCGGATCGCCCTCTGCTGAGCCCGCCGCTGGCCGTCGATCGCCTCGTCAAGCCGCCGGGAGGTCCGCCCCGCGATGCCGTACGCCCGGATCACCGGCGCCCCGACCACGCTCTCACCGACCGCAGCCAGCAACGCGCCGGTACGCTGCCGGACCACCCCGTAGGCCGCGGCCAGCCGTCGTTGCAACACCCGGATCACCAGAACCGCCGGCACGAAGGCGGCGAAGACCACCAGGGTCAGCTGCCAGGAGTACGCCAGCATCACGGCGGTGGTGACGACAAGCTGCCCGAGGTTGACCAGCAGGATCACCCCGCCCCACTGGAGGAACTGGGTGATCTGGTCGACGTCGCTGGTGACCCGGGAGACCAGCGAGCCCCGCCGCTCCGACTGCTGGTGCAGCATCGACAGGTCGTGCACGTGCCGGAAGGCCCGTACCCGAACCCCGGCCAACGCCGTCTCACTGACCGTGAACAGCCGGCGCATCATCAGATAGCCGCAGAGCGTGGTCACCACCAGCACACCGGCGGTGACCGACACCACCACGAACAACGCGTCCAGGTCGAGCCCGTCGGCGATGCCCCGGTCGATGCCCTGCTGCACTGCCACCGGCACCGCCACCCGGCCGACCATGTAGACCAACGCCAGGCCCAGCGTGGCGGCCAGCCCCACCCGCAGCTCGGGAGAGAGCGACAGGCCACGGCGCAACGTCCGCCAGGTCGACTCGGGCGGCTCCGGCGCAACATCAGTCATCGGCCTCGCGCTCACCGGTCCACCTCCAGGGGGGAGATCAGTGGGGTGACCTCGTCGTACGTGCGCTGCCGCTCGGGGTCGACCTCGGCCTGCTCGTAGGCGGTGACCAGGTTGGTGTAGCCGGGCACGGTGGCCAACAGTGCTGCGTGGGTGCCCCGGGCCACGACCCGCCCGTGCTCCAGGTAGATGACCTCGTCGGCGAGGGCGATGGTGGCCCGGCGGTAGGCCACCACCAGGATCGACGCGGCCGGCCCACCGGTCGCGGACGAGCGCAGCCCGGCCAGAATGGCGGCCTCCACCCGGGGGTCGACCGCGCTGGTCGCGTCGTCGAGCACCAGCAGGCGAGGCCGCCCGGCCAGCGCCCGGGCGAGGGTGAGCCGCTGCCGTTGACCTCCGGAAAGCGAGGTGCCCCGCTCACCGACCATGGTGTCCAGGCCGGCGGGCAGGGCGGCGACGAACCCGTCGGCCTCGGCCAGGCGCAACGCGGCCCAGACTGCCTCGTCGTCGATGCCCGGACGGTCCAGCGAGACGTTGGCCCGGACGGTGTCGTCGAAGACGAACGGCACCTGCGCCACCAGCGCGGCGGTGCCCGCCAACGAGTCCGCGGCCAGCTCGCGCACGTCCACACCGTCGAGGCCGACCGTGCCGGAGCGCGGATCCACCAGCCGCACCGCCAGCGTCGCGATTGTGGACTTGCCGGCACCGGTCGGCCCCACCAGAGCGACGATCCTCCCGGCTCCGACGCTGAAGGTGACCTCGCCGAGCACCTCGGCACCGGACAGGTGCGCCTCGGCCGGATCGTAGGCGAACCCGACGTCGGTGAAGCTGAGCGTGGCGGGCCCACCGGCCGAATCCAGCCGGGTGTCGCCGTACGGCATCTCGCCGGTGGCGTCGAGCACCCGGCGGACCCGGTCCCAGCCGGCGACGCTGCGCGGCAGCTCGGCCAGCACCCAGCCGATGGCCCGTACCGGGAAGGCCAGCACGGTGAACAGGAAAGCGACACTGATCAGCTCGGACACCTCGATGGCACCCTGCCGCAGGCGGTACGCGCCGACCACCAGTACGGCGAGGGTGCCGAGGCTGGGCAGTGTCTCCAACATCGGGTCGAAGATGCCGCGCAGCCGGCCGACGGAGATCAGCGCGTCGCGCAACTGGCCGGCGTGGGATGCGAAACGGGCCGTCTCCTGAGCCTCCCGGCCCATCGTCTTGACCACCAGTGCGCCATCGAAGCTCTCGTGGGCGATGCCGCTGACCTCTGCCCGCAGCCGCTGCGCACGCGCCTGACGCGGCGCCATCCGGCGGGAGTACGCGACGTTCAGCGCGAACAGCGCCGGGAAGACGGTCAGCCCGACCAGCGCCAGCGCCCAATCGACGGCGAACAGCGATACCACCGCGCCGACCAGCATCACCAGCGTGCCGACCGCGAAGGGCAACGGGGCGATCGGATTCCAGGCGGCCTCGACGTCGGAGTTGGCGTTGGACAGCAACGTGCCGGTGGCGTTGCGGTGGTGCCAGGACAGCGGCAGTTCCAGGTAGCGGCGGGTGACCCGGCGGCGGTAGGCGGCCTGGAGCCGGTACTGCATGTAGCCTGCGCCGAGCCGGCGACCGACGATCCCGACCACCCGCATCACGCTCAGCCCGAGCAGCAGGGCGGCGGCCAGGGCCAGCGCGCCCAGCCCCACCGAGCCGGTCTCCACCGCCGGGACCACCACGTCGCCGACCACCCCGCCGACCACGAACGCGCTGGCGACCACCATCAGGCCGAACAGCACGCTTCCGGAGACCGCGACCGCGAAGATCCTCGGCTGTTCCCGGATAGCCCGTCCCAGGACGCTCAGTCCGCGGCTGAGCACTTCCCGACTAGTCCCACTCGCCACATTCTCCCCCGCCGTAAGCCGCCGATCCTCCCTCATCCTTACCGCTGCGCGCCCGGTCCGCCGACCCACGGCGCTATGTCCGACGTCACCCCCGGCCTTCGGCCGGGGTGACGCCACATCTGGGCGGCGACCCGCCGCGCCCCGGCCTACGATCATTGTCATGCCGCGGTACGCCCGATCGGAGCGCGAGGCGCTCGCCGAGCTGATGTCCACCCTGGGACCGGACGCCCCCACCGTCAACGAGGGCTGGACCACCCGTGATCTCGCTGCCCACCTGGTCGTCAGGGAACGGCGTCCGGACGCCGGGGCGGGCATCGTGGTCGCGCCGCTGCGCGGGTACGCCGAGCGGGTCCGGTGCGAGATCGCCGCGCTCGACTGGCCCGAGCTGCTCGACCAGGTGCGGCGGCCGCCAGTATGGAGCCCGGTGAGCAACCCGCTGGTCGACGAGCTGGCCAACAATTTGGAGTTCTTCATCCACCACGAGGATGTGCGCCGCGCCCAGGCGGGGTGGCGTCCGCGCGAGCTACCGACCGGGCTGGACAGGGCGCTGTGGCGGCGTACCTCCGCTCTGGCCAGACTGGCCCTGCGCCGCTTCCCCGCCCACCTGCTCGTCCAGGCGCCCGGGCAGGGCGAGCTGGCCACCGGCCGCGGCGGTGAGCCGCTGCGACTGGTCGGTACGCCAGGCGAACTGGCCCTGTTCCTCTCCGGCCGGCAGCGGGTCGCCCGGGTGCAGCTCGACGGCGCTCCGGAGCTGGTGGATCGACTGCGCGGCGCCAGGCTGGGCTTCTAACCCTCTGTGCGGGAGCGGTCACGGCAGAATCCGAAACGTTACTCACCTGATCGTCACCCAACATGAGTGCTCCCTTACGCTGTCCGCGCCGCCTCGTGGGGGGGCGGCGCGACAGGGAGCGCGATGCGAAGCTTTGCGGTCTCGGCCCTGCGAGAGCCACCGTTCTCCGGCGCTCGGCATGACGGCACGGATCTGGTGGCCCAGGAGAGCACGGACTGGGCGAAGCACCTGGGCCTGATCAGTAACGGGCAGCGGCTACACCGGGCCGACGCCGCCGGGCTCGCCGGTCGGGCGTGCCCGCAGGCGCCCCTGGAGCGGCTACGATTGCTGACCGATCTGATCTCGTGGCTGTTCGTCATGGATGACACCTGCGACGAGGACGGCCTGGGCACCGACCCGACCCGTCTAGCGCCGGCCGTGGCCGCCCTGCTGGACGTGCTGGACCGGCACGGCGGGCCGGGTCCGGTACCGGCCGGCGCGGCCGGGCCGCTGGGTCTCGGACTGGCTGACCTGTGCCGGCGGGTCCGCGCCCACCGACGCCCGGCCGTGCTGCTGCGCTTCGTCGCCGCGATGCGCCAGTACCTGCTCGCGCTGCTCTGGGAGGCGGCCAACCGGGAACACGGGCGGGTTCCGCCGGTCGACGAGTACATCCAGATGCGCCGGCACACCGGCGCCGTGTACCCCAGTCTCACCCTGACCGACCTTGCCCTGAACGGTTTCCCACCAGCCATCCGGCGGGCTGACCCCAACTGGGCCGCTCTGGAGTCGATTTCCGCCGACCTGATCTGCTGGTGCAACGATGTCTTCTCCTACGACAAGGAGCAACAAGGCGGGCCGGACGCGCACAACCTGGTCACGGTGCTGATCCGGGAGACCGGCGACGAGTCGTTGGCGTTGCGGACCGCCGCCGACCGGTTCAACGACCGGATCGTGGCGTACCTGAACGCCGAGCACGAACTGCTGTCCAACCACGGCGGGGCGGTCCGACGGGCACTGGAGACCCGACGCAATTGGATACGAGCCACCTACGACTGGTCACGGGCGGCGGCGCGCTATGCGTGAGACGCCAGGTCCACCAGCCAGGACCGGGAGCGCGGATGATCGTCAGCACTAGCCGATGCCCGGCGCAGGCAATACCCTTCGGTAACGAATACCGACCGTGACGCCCGTCACGCCTCCACCCCGAAGGCGGCTACAGCGATGACTCTCGATGTACCGTACCGTTCCATTCCTGACATGTTCCTCAAGCGTGTGGCGGCGACCCCCGACCGCCACGCTTTCGCCCACCCCGGCCCGACCGGGCCGGTATGGCTGACCTGGGAACAGGTCGCCCAACGGGCCAAGGCGGTCGCCGCCGGCCTGCACGGCCTCGGTGTCGGCCAGGAGGATCCGGTCGCGATCCTGGCGAACACCCGACTCGAATGGGTGATCGCCGACTTCGGCATCATGTGCGCCAGCGGCGCCACCACCACTGTCTACCCGACCACCGAGCCCGACGACGCCATCTACATCATCGCCGACTCGGGCTCGAAGGTGCTCTTCGCGGAGGACCCGGAGCAGGCGGCGAAGATAGCCGGCGCCGACCTGCCCGCACTGACCCACGTGGTCCTCATCGACGGTGACCCCGACCCGTCGGCGGCAGTGCCCCAGGTGACCCTCGCCCAACTGGAGGAGCAGGGCGCCCAACGGCTGACCGAGGACCCCGACCTGGTCGACCGCCTGGTCGCGGAGATCGACCCGGACCACCTGGCGACCCTGATCTACACCTCCGGCACCACCGGCCGACCCAAGGGCGTCGAGCTGCTGCACGGCGGCTGGTGCTGGGAGGGCGTGGCGCAGGAGGCGGTGGGCCTGCTGCGCGACGACGACCTGCAGTACCTCTGGCTGCCGCTGTCCCACTCGTTCGGCAAGACGCTGCTCTGTGGCGCCACCCACGTCGGAATGCCGACGTACGTGGACGGCCGGGTCGACAAGCTGGTCGAGCTGCTCTCGGTGGTGCGTCCGACACTGATGTGCGGCGCACCCCGGGTCTTCGAGAAGGTCTACAACAAGTCCGTGACCACCGCGCAGGACGCCGGCGGCGCAAAGGCGAAGATCTTCGCCTGGGCCGTGGGCGTCGGCAAGGAAAAGGTCGCCCTGGAGCAGGCCGGCAAGCCGGTCCCCGGTGGGCTGAAGCTCAAGTACACCGTGGCCGAGAAGCTGGTCTTCAGCAAGTTGCAGGCCCGACTCGGCGGTCGCATCCGGGTACTGGTGTCCGGAGCCGCCCCGCTCAGCCCGGAGATCGCCACCTTCTTCGCCGCGGCGAACCTGCCGATCTCCGAGGGCTACGGGCTGACCGAGAGCAGCGCCGGCAACTTCGTCAACCCGCCCGACGGGCTGCGGATCGGCACCGTCGGCAAGGCGATGGGCGACCTGGAGTGCCGCACCGACACCGACGGCGAGATCCTGATCAAGGGCCGGCCGGTGATGCGGGGCTACCACAACCTGCCCGAGGAGACCGATGCCGCCTTCTCCGACGACGGCTTCTTCCGCACCGGTGACATCGGCACCCTCGACGACGACGGTTACCTGCGCATCACGGACCGGAAGAAGGACCTGGTCAAGACCTCCGGCGGCAAGTACGTCGCGCCGTCGTACATCGAGGGCATGTTCAAGGCAACCTGCCCGTACACCTCGCAGGCGGTGGTCGTCGGCCAGGCGCGCAACTTCTGCACGATGCTGGTGACGCTGGACCCGGACGCCATCGTCGGCTGGGCCGCCGGCACCCCGATGGAGGGTCGCTCCTACACCGAGATCGTCGCCTCGCCGGAGGCAAAGGCCATGGTCGAGGAGTACGTCGCCCAGCTCAACAGCAAGTTGAACCGCTGGGAAACCATCAAGAAGGTCACCATCCTGCCGCGGGACCTGACCATCGAGGACGGCGAGATCACCCCGTCGCTGAAGATCAAGCGCCGTGGCGTGGAGAGCAACTTCTCCGCCGAGATCGACAAGATGTACGCGGGCACCGTCGCCGAGGTCTGACACCCGGTTTCCGTCGCCTCTTTCGCCGATCTAGGGCCTATCGTCGTCATCGGAGATCAACGAGCGACTTTTGTCCCTAGATCGGCGAGGCGGGTCAGGCGATGACGCTGGGTTCCCGCCATTGGGGGGCACCGGTCCGGTCCAGGTCGTAGCGGACGGCGGCGATCCGGCCGACCGCCTCCACCAGGTCGGTGGCCGGCAGCGTGAAAGGCAGCCTCAGGAAGCGTTCCAGCGTGCCGTCCAAGCCGAACCGCGGGCCGGGGGCCAGGCGTACGCCGATTTCCTCGGCCGCCCGCGCCAACGCGCTGGAGATCGGCCCGTCCAGCTCGACCCAGAGCGTCACGCCGCCTCGGGGGACGATGACCCGCCACTGTGGCAGCCGGGCGGCGAGCGCTCCGAGCAGCGCGTCCCGCTGGACGGCCAACTGCCTGTGCCGGGCGGCCACGATGGCCGGCGCGACGTCCAGCAGGTGCACGGCGACCAGCTGGTCCAGCACCGGGCTGGACATGTCGACGCCCACCCGCGCGGCGGCCAGCCGCTGCACCTGCGGTGCGGAGGCCCGGATCCAGCCGATCCGCAGGCCGCCCCAGAACGGCTTGCTCATTCCGCCGATGCTGACCACCCGGGAGTGCCGGTCGAAGCTGGCGGTCGGCGGCGGCAGTTCGGTCCCGTCCAGCGGCAGGTCGACGAAGGACTCGTCGATCACCAGGTCGGTGCCGACGGCGTGTGCGGCGGTCACCAGCCGCTCGCGCAGCTCGGCCGGCATCAGGTGCCCTGTCGGGTTCTGAAAGTCGGGGATGAGGTAACCGACCCGCGGACGCACCTGCCGCAGCGTGCCCAGCAGTAGGTCCGCATCCCACCCGGTGGCGTCGGCGGCCAGGCCGTAGGTGGTGATCCGGGCCCGCCGGGCGGCGAGTGCCGCGAGGGCGTTCGGGTAGCTCGGCGACTCGACCAGGACCCCGCCGCCCGGCGAGAGCGCCAATCGCAGCACCAGGTCCAGCGCGTGCTGGGTGCCGTTGGTGACCATGATCTGGTCGGGCGAGGTGGGAAGGCCCCGCTCGGTGTAGCGCTGGGCGACCGCCTCCCGCAGCTCGATGATCCCGATCGGGTGGTACCCGGCGCCGCCGAGATACCGGGGCAGGTCCTCGGCTGCGGCGCGGGCCGCCGGGAGCAGCTCGGGCGGGGCGGCCAGCGCGGCCACCCCGAGGTCGAGCATGTCCTGGTCGTCCAGCGGGATCCACAACCCGTTGGGTGCCACCCGGTGCGTACCGGGCAGCATCGTCCAGCTGCCCGCGCCCCGCCGGCTGGCAAGATGCCCGCTGTCACGCAGTTCGCGGTACGCGGCGGTGACGGTGGTGCGGCTGATCCGCAGCGCCTCGGCGAGGTCGCGCTCGGCGGGCAGGCGTACGCCCAGGGGCAACCGCCCGTCGGCGAGCAGACCGCGGACGGTGCCGGCCAGCGCCGCGTAGTCGGGACTGCGTCGCCGGCCGGGCAGGGCATGCCACTGCCCGAGCAGCCGGGCCAATTGGACCCCGCGAAGCTGACTGGCCATGGCCACTCCTCCAGTATTGGCTATGTACGATCGCCAATTGGCCCCTCAGGGTGGCATGCGTGGCACTGATTGGCAACATTCGACACCGGCCAGCTCGGCGGCTCACCCAACTGTTCGTCGGGCTCCTCCTCTACGGGTTCAGCATGGCGCTGATGATCCGCTCCGAGCTCGGCCTGAACCCGTGGGACGTGTTGCATCAGGGGCTGTCCCGGTTGACCGGCCTGAGCATGGGCACCGTGGTGATCGCGGTCGGGGCTCTGGTCCTGCTCACCTGGATTCCACTGCGGCAACGCCCGGGCATCGGCACCGTGGCCAACGTGGTGGTCATCGGCCTGGCGGTCGACGCCACCCTGGCCCTGCTGGCACCCGGCGGGCCGCTCGCCGGCCGCGTCGTCCTGCTGGTGTCCGGGATCGTCGGCAACGGCGCGGCCACCGCCCTGTACCTGGGTGCCCGGCTCGGACCCGGCCCCCGCGACGGGCTGATGACCGGGTTCACCGCCCGCCGACCCGGCCGGTCGCTGCGCCTGGTCCGCACCGCCATAGAGATCGGCGTGCTGGCCGTGGGTGCGCTGCTCGGCGGGACGGTCGGTGTCGGCACTATCGCGTACGCGCTGACCATCGGGCCGCTCGCCCAACTGTTCCTGCCCTGCTGTGACGTCCCCGGGCCGGCCGTCCCGGAACGGATCGAGGCGGCGCCCGCCAACTGACCGGCACGCAGCGCCGTGCCGTCCACCGGGCCGCGCCAGATCCGGCCACCCACCCCACTCTACGAAATTGTTTCGTAACCGGCAGTGGCAGTATGGCGTGCGGTGTTTCGTCAAGCCGGATCGCCCGGCAGAATCTCCGCATGGGGGACAACACCTGGGGTCGCACCGACGCATGGATCTTCGTCTCGTTGGTGATCGCCAGCGGCGCCGGGCGCCATCGACGGTCACCGACCACCCGCCGCCCCGAGGGGGTACGCCTCACCGACGTGCTCTCCACCGCCGACCACCTCGACCGGAGCATTCCCGAACGCCTCGACGTGGAGAAGGCGATCCGCCGCTTGCTCGGTGCCGGTCTGGTCGACGTCACCGACGGATGGTTCCGGCTCACGCCCAACGGGGAACACCTCTGGCGTTCCCGGCCCAGCGCCGGACTGGCCACCACCGTCGACACCGTCCAGGGAGTGCTCAGCCGCCGGACCACGCCGGGCACCGCGGAATGGCACCTCGACGAGGCCGACCACGCGGCTGCCGTGCAGGAATACCTGGTGCGGTCCATCCCGATGCCCCGCCGCCCCCCCGAGGGCCACTCCGACCGCGGCTGAGCGTCAGCGCACCGCGTGACCGGCGCCCCGCAGCACATCCTTGACCTGACCCACCGTCAGCTCCCCGAAGTGAAAGACGCTGGCAGCGAGGACGGCGTCGGCGCCAGCGCCGATCGCCGGGGGAAAGTGGGCCACCTCGCCCGCGCCGCCGCTGGCCACCACCGGCACGTCGACCACCCGGCGCACCGCGTCGATGAGTTCGAGGTCGAAACCGGCCTTGGTGCCGTCGGCGTCCATCGAGTTGAGCAGGATCTCCCCGGCACCCAGCTCGGCCCCGCGCCGCGCCCACGAAACAGCGTCCAGCCCGGTGCCGCGCCGCCCGCCGTGCGTGGTGACCTCGAACCCGCTCGCGGTGGTGCCGGCCGGCGCCCGGCGGACGTCCAGCGAGAGCACCAGCACCTGCCGTCCGAACCGCTCCGCGATCTCCGCCACCAGCTCGGGCCGGGCGATCGCCGCCGTGTTCACCCCGACCTTGTCGGCGCCGGCACGCAGCAGGACGTCCACGTCCACGACCGTGCGGACACCACCGCCGACGGTCAGCGGGATGAAGACCGACTCCGCCGTGCGCCGCACCACGTCGAGCATCGTGCCGCGATCGCTGGCGGAGGCGGTGACGTCGAGGAAGGTCAGCTCGTCGGCGCCCGCCCGGTCGTACGCCGCGGCCAACTCCACCGGGTCGCCCGCGTCCCGCAGTTCGAGAAAGTTGACGCCCTTGACCACCCGTCCCGCGTCCACGTCGAGACAGGGGATCACCCGCACCGCCACCGTCATGCCTTCAGCCTAACGCTGGGCGGGTGGCGGCGGCCGGACCGGGACCGGCCGCGGTGGATCACACCCGCACGAGCATCTTGCCCAGATTCTCGCCCCGCAGCAGGCCGAGGAAGGCCGCCGGGGCGTTCTCCAGGCCGTCGACGATCGTCTCGTCGTAGCTGAGGGTACCCTCGCGCAGCCAGCCGGAGACCTCCCGCACGAACTGCTCCCGCAGGCCCCCGTGGTCGGTGACGAGAAGGCCACGCAGGGTCAGCCGCTTGCCGATGACCTGCGCCAGGTTGCGTGGCGCCGCCGGCGGCTCAGTGTCGTTGTAGTGCGCGATCATGCCGCAGAGAGCCGCGCGGCCGTGCGGGTTCATCGCCGAGATGGCCGCCTCCAGATGCTCGCCGCCGACGTTGTCGAAGTAGACGTCGACCCCGCCGGGAGCGGCGGCGCCGAGCAGGTCGCGGACCGGACCGTCGTGGTAGTCGAAGGCGGCGTCGAAGCCGAGCGCGCGAAGCCGCTCGACCTTGGCCGCCGAACCGGCGCTGCCGATCACCCGGCCGGCACCCCTGAGCCTGGCGATCTGGCCGACCACGCTGCCCACCGCGCCGGCGGCACCCGAGACGAAGACCGTCTCGCCCGGCTTCATCGCGGCCACCTCCAGCAGCCCCGCGTACGCGGTCAACCCGGTCATGCCCAGCACTCCGAGGTACGCGGTCAGCGGCGCGAGACCCGGCTCGACCTTCCGGGCAGCCTTCGCGTCGAGCAGCGCGTACTCCCGCCAGCCGAGGGCGTGCAGCACGATGTCACCAGGGGCGATCCCGTCGGATCCGCCAGCCACCACCTCGCCGACCGCGCCGCCGTCCAGCGGCGCGTCGAGGGCGAACGGCGGCACGTAGGAGCGCACGTCGTTCATCCGCCCCCGCATGTACGGGTCGACCGAGATGTACTGGTTGCGGACCACCAGCTGCCCCGGCCCGGGTACGGGCACCTCACTGGCGACCAGCCGGAAGTTGTCCCCGGTGGGCCAGCCCTGCGGGCGGGAGGCCAGATGGATCTCACGGTTGCCGCTCACGTACGTGTCCTTTCCGATGCGGTCGGACGGTCTCAGGGTCGGGCGAGAACCGCCAGTGCCTGCGCCACGGTGAACGCTCCCGCGTAGAGCGCCTTGCCGGCGATCACCCCTTCCACCCCGGTCGGCTCCAGCGCGGCCAGCGCGCGCAGGTCATCGAGAGTGGAGACGCCGCCTGAGGCGATCACTGGGGCGTCGGTGCGGGCACACACCTCGCGTAGCAGGTCCAGGTTCGGCCCGCGCATGGTGCCGTCCTTGGTGATGTCGGTCACCACGTACCGCGACGCTCCGGCCTTGTCGAGCCGCTCCAGCACCTCGAACAGGTCGCCACCGTCGCGGGTCCATCCGCGCGCCGCCAGCGTCCGGCCCCGCGCGTCCAGCCCGATCGCCACCCGGTCACCGTACTCGCCGCAGATCCGGTCGCACCACTGCGGATTCTCCAGCGCGGCGGTGCCGATGTTCACCCGCGCCGCACCGGTGGCGAGCGCGGCCCGCAGCGACGCGTCGTCGCGGATGCCACCGGACAGCTCCACCCGAACGTCGAGGCGGCGCACCAGTTCGGCGAGCAACCCGGCGTTGGACCCGCGACCGAACGCGGCGTCGAGGTCGACTAGGTGGATCCACTCGGCACCGTCACGCTGCCACGCCAGGGCGGCCTCCAGCGGGTCACCGTAGGTGGTCTCGCTGCCCGCGGCGCCCTGCACCAGCCGGACGGCCTGGCCGTCGGCGACATCCACGGCAGGCAACAGGGTGAGGCTCATGTGTCTTTTTTCCCTCTCACGTAGTCAACGGCGGTCCAGGGCGATCACCACGATCACCGGCAGTACGAGCAGCAACAGCACGATCAGCACTAGGCGCAGGGCCAGGTCGGGCACGAGCACCCAGATGAGGATGATCGCCGCCAACGTCAGCGCCACGATGGTGGCACGTTCCCGCCGTGAGTACCTCGGCAGCCGCCCCGTACGACCACGGCGCACCGTCGGCACCAGCCGGCGGACCAGCGCCCTCCGCCGGGTCCGCCGGGCCAGCGCGCGTTCCCGCCGCACCCGGCGACGGGCAGCCTCCGCCTCACGGACCGCCCGGCGCTGGGCCCGTTCCTTGCTCATCGTGACCTCCGGCGCGGGTCGCCCACCGGATCAGCCACCGGCCGGCACCGTGTTCAGCCAGTTGCGCAGCAGGGCGGCGCCGGTGTCGGCGGACTTCTCCGGATGGAACTGGACCGCCGACAGTGGTCCTCGCTCCACCGCCGCGACGAAGTCGCAGTCGTGGTGGGCCGTGGTCACCCCGGCCCCGGCGGCGGCCAGCGCGACGGCGTCGCCGACGGCGTACGAGTGGACGAAGTAGAACCGGCTGTCCACGGGCAGGCCCGCGAAGAGCACGGATCCCACCGGCGCCTGCACGGTGTTCCAGCCCATGTGCGGCAACCGGACAGCGGCCAACCGGGTGACGCTGCCCGGCAGCAGACCCAGCCCCTTGGTGACCACACCGTGCTCGTCGCCGGACTCGAAGAGGATCTGCATGCCCACGCAGATGCCCAGCACCGGCCGGCCGGCGGCGACCCGCCCGGCGACCACCGGTCCGGCGCCGAGCGCCTCGATGCCGGCCATGCAGGCGGCGAACGCGCCCACCCCGGGCACCACCAGACCGTCGGCGTCGGCCGCGACGGCAAGGTCACCGGTGACCTGCACGTCAGCTCCGGCGGCGGCCAGCGCCCGCTCGGCGGAGCGCAGGTTGCCCGAGCCGTAGTCGAGCACCACGATCCGACGCCGGCCCGCCGGGGAACCCGATCCGCCGGGGACCCGCGCCGTCACGATCCGTCCCCGGGCAGCAGCCAGAGCACGCCGGCGGCCGTGGCCAGCAGCGCGAGCAGCCCGGTGACGACCACCGCGCCCCGGGGCGCCCCCTGCCGGTGCAGGGACAGCGCCCCGCCGACCAGCACCCCGGCCAGGATCAGCAGCAACGTGGGCAGCACGCCGCTCACCGCCGCCACCGCCGCGAAACGGTGCCCGGGCCGCTCACAGCGCACCCTTGGTGCTGGGGATCGCGCCAGCCACGCGGGGGTCCACCGCGGTGGCCTCCCGCAGCGCCCGGGACACCGCCTTGAACTGCGCCTCCACCACGTGGTGGGCATCCGGGTTACCGCCCGGCCGGGCCGCTCGCAACACGTCCACGTGCAGGGTGATCCGGGCCGCCTGGCCGAAGGACTCCCAGATGTGCCGCGTCATGCTGGTCGGGTAGACCGGCCCGATGTACGGCGCCAGCGGCGGCTCGTCGTGCACGACGTACGGGCGGCCCGACAGGTCGACGGCGGCCCGAACCAGCACCTCGTCCATGGGTACGGTGGCCGAGCCGTACCTTCGGATGCCGGCCTTGTCCCCCAGCGCCTGATCGAAGGCGGCGCCGAGAGCCAGCGCGGTGTCCTCCATCGTGTGGTGGGCGTCGATTTCCAGGTCACCCACCGTCCGCACGGTCAGGTCGAAGCCGCCGTGCCGGGCGATCTGGTGCAACATGTGGTCGTAGAAGCCAACCCCGGTGCTGATCCCGGCCACGCCGGTGCCGTCGAGGTCGACCTCGACCAGGACCTTGGTCTCCTTGGTGATCCGCTCCACCCGGGCGGTCCGGCTCATGGCGTGCCTTTCATCGGTCGCGGCTGCGGGACAGGTGCGCTCACGCCGCAGCCTCACTGAGTATCCTGTCGACGGCGGCGAGGAAGGCGTCGGTCTCGGCGGGGGTGCCGGCGGTGACCCGCAGCCAGCCGGGCACACCGACGTCGCGTACCAGCACACCGTGGCCCAGCAGTGCCCGCCAGGCGGCCGACTGGTCGCCGCCGACCTCGTACAGCACGAAATTGGCGTCGCTGTCGGCGACCCGCAGGCCGCGGCGGCGCAGCTCGGTGACGATCCGGTCGCGCTGCTGCATGATCGCGGCGACCGTACCGAGCAGGGCGGCGCGGTGCGCCAGCGCGGCCCGGGCGGCGGCCTGGGTGAGCGCGGAGAGGTGGTACGGCAACCGGACCAGCTGCACCGCCGCCACCACCGCCGGGTCGGCGGCCAGGTAGCCCAGCCGGCCGCCGGCGAACCCGAACGCCTTGCTCATCGTCCGGGTCACCACCAGCCGCGGATGCCCGGCCAGCACCGCCAGCGCGCTGGTCGTGCCCGGCCGGGCGAACTCCGCGTACGCCTCGTCGACCACCACCATGCCGGGCGCGACGTCGAGCACGGCGGCGATCACCGCCGGGTCGAGCGCGGTGCCGGTGGGGTTGTTCGGCGAGCAGAGAAAAACCATGTCCGGGCGGTGCCGGCGGACCTGCGACACCGCCTCCTGCGCGGTCAGCCCGAAGTCCACACCGCGGAGGGCCGGTTCCCAGCGGGTGCCGGTACCCAGGGCCAGCAGCGGGTGCATCGAGTACGCCGGGGTGAACCCGAGTGCGCTGCGACCCGGCCCGCCGAACACCTGGAGCAGCTGCTGCTGGACCTCGTTGGAGCCGTTGGCCGCCCAGACCCCCTCGGCGCTCAGCCCGTGGCCGAGGTAGCCGGCCAGGTCGGCCCGGAGCGCCAGCGCGTCCCGGTCCGGGTAGCGGTTCAGGTCGCGCAGCTCGGCGGCGACAGCCTTGCCGATCGCCTCGACCACCGGCTCCGGCACCGGGTAGGAGTTCTCGTTGGTGTTCAGCCGCACCGGCACGTCCAGCTGCGGCGCACCGTACGGCGACAGCCCGCGCAGGTCGTCGCGGATCGGCAGCTCGTCCAGACCAGTCATGCGGGATCACCGAACCGGGCGGTGACGGCCTGGCCGTGCGCCGGCAGGTTCTCCACGTTCGCCAGGGTGACCACGTGCCCGGCGACCTCCCGCAGCGCCGCCTCGGAGTACTCCACCAGGTGGATGCCGCGCAGGAAGGACTGCACCGACAACCCGGAGGAGTGCCGGGCGCATCCGCCGGTGGGCAGCACGTGGTTGGAGCCGGCGCAGTAGTCGCCCAGCGAGACCGGCGAGTACCCGCCGACGAAGATCGCACCGGCGTTTCGTACCCGCATCGCCCACTCGCGCGCGTCGGCGGTCTGGATCTCCAGGTGCTCCGCGGCGTACGCGTCGACCACCCGCAGCCCCGCCGCCAGGTCGTCGACCAGCACCACCCCGCTCTGCTCGCCGCCCAGCGCGGTGGCGACCCGTTCGGCGTGCTTGGTCGCCGGCACCTGCCGCGCCAGTTCCCGGTCCACCGCGTCGGCCAGCGCGACCGACGGGGTGACCAGCACACTGGCCGCGAGCGGGTCGTGCTCGGCCTGGCTGATCAGGTCGGCGGCCACGTGCCCCGGGTCGGCGGTGTCGTCGGCCAGGACCGCGATCTCGGTCGGTCCGGCCTCGGCGTCGATGCCGACCACGCCGCGCAGCAGCCGCTTCGCCGCGGTGACCCAGATGTTGCCCGGACCGGTGATCATGTCGACCGGCGCGCAGTGCGCGCTGCCGGCGAAGTCCACCGCGCAGCCGTACGCCAGCATCGCCACGGCCTGCGCGCCGCCGACGGCGTACACCTCGTCGACGCCGAGCAGCGCGCAGGCGGCCAGCACCCGCTGGTCGGGCAGGCCGCCGTTGTCCTGCTGGGGCGGGCTGGCCACCACCAGCGACCGGACTCCGGCCGCCTGGGCGGGCACCACGTTCATCACCACGGTGGACGGGTACATCGCCAACCCGCCGGGGACGTAGAGGCCGACCCGGTCGACCGGTACCCAACGCTCGGTGACCGTGCCGCCCGGCACGACC
Organism: Micromonospora sp. LOL_024; assembly: GCF_048060415.1. NCBI lineage: Bacteria > Bacillati > Actinomycetota > Actinomycetes > Micromonosporales > Micromonosporaceae > Micromonospora > Micromonospora sp. LOL_024. The sequence goes on along the minus strand of NZ_JBHMIS010000005.1, from coordinate 29,607 downwards.
TGGGTGGTGTGGTCGGCCCGGCGCTGCTCGTCGTGCACCCTGCGGGCCCGGGCGATCGACTCCAGCAGGGCGGCACGGACCTGCGGGTCCAGGGTGCCCTCCGCCGCCGCGATCGCCTCGGTGGGTACCCGCAGCGACTCCGGTGCGACCCCGTCGAACCGTTCGCTTGCCTCGCGGACCGCCGGGTAACCATGCTCACGGACCGCGGCCACCAGGGGACGGATGCGCTCGACGGCCACCGAGACGTCGAGTCGGGCACGTGGCAGCAGGTCACGCGGGTCCGCCTCGGCGGCACCACGAAGGTCCATCCGGTTCAACACCCCTGCGAGTCTAGGCTGCCCGCGACGGGCCGACCGACGCCGCCCGCCGTCCGGGACGGTGAGCCGGGACACTCCGCCGGCCGCCGATCGGGCTACGCTCGATCACGTGACCGCACGGCTGCCGGTGTTCCCGCTCGCCACGGTGCTCTTTCCCGGGCTGGTGCTACCGCTGCACATCTTCGAGGAGCGCTACCGCGCCCTGGTCCGCCACCTGGTCGGGCTGCCGGAGGGAGCGGCACGCGAGTTCGGGGTGGTGGCCATCCGCAGTGGCTGGGAGGTCGCCCCGGCCGCCGGCCGGGCCGTGCCCGGCACCGATGAGGTGACGCTGCACGAGGTCGGCTGCACTGCCGAGCTGCGGCAGGTCACCGAACTCGCCGACGGCGGCTTCGACATCGTCACCGTCGGGCGGCGGCGGTTCCGGATGGCCGACGTCAACCAGCACTCCGCGCCGTACCTGACCGCCCAGGTGCAGTGGCTGCCCGAGCCGGACGGCCCAGACGCCGCCGCCGGGGCGCTGGCGGCGCGGGTGATCGCCGTCTTCCGGCAGTACCTCGGCCTGATCCAGGCCGAGCCGGGCCAGCTGACCGAGCAACTGCCCGAGGACCCGACGGTGCTCTCCCATCTGGTGGCCGCGACCGCGGCGCTCACGGTGGCCGACCGGCAGCGGCTTCTCGCCATCGACGACACGGCAGCCCGGCTGCACGCCGAGCTGCGGCTGCTCAACCGCGAGGCGGCTCTGCTGCGCCAGGTGCGGGCGGTTCCGGTGCCGCTGGCGGAGCTGGCCAGGACGCCGCCGACGGCGAACTGACCTCGTCCGCCGGCTCGCCGGCCGGGCCGGCCGGCGGGTGACCGGTGAGCCAGGCCGGGTTGGGCTCCGGCTCGGGGCGCAGCGACGGCCACCGCGACCAGCCGGCCAGCAGGGTGTACGCCGCCGCCGCGCCGAACGCCGGCAGCAACAGGTTGCCGTACGGCACCGGCAGCACCCCGAGGAACAGCTCGACCCCGCCGGCCCTCAGACCCGCCGGCTTGGTCAGGGGCGTCCCGTCCGGTGCGGTCTCCAGCAACCGCTGGTAGCCGGCCAACCCGATACGGCGACCCACCTGCCAGGCGACGACTCCGGTGGCGAGCCCGCCGACCACCACGGCGAACAGCCCGACCGGTCCTCGGCGACGGCGTAGCACGAACCACACCACGAGCCCGGCGAGCACCCCGAAGGCCAACCCCAGCAGGCTGAACCATCCATCGGCGGCGACCGGCTGTTCCGGCTGCGGCTGTCCGTAGACCGCTCCGTCGCCACTCTTGATCACCGGGGTGGCGGGCGCGAGCGCCGCCCAGAGCAACCCCAGCGGGGCACCCAGCACCGCGAGGACCAATACCGTCACCGCACCGACCGCCACCACGCGGGCGGGACGGCGCTGTGGCTGCGGCTCGTCGGGCGATGCCGGTACGGGCGGTTCGGCGGCGGGGGTGTCCGGGCTCACCCGATGATCCTCGCAGTTCCCCGCGCGAGCCGTGCACGGTGTCGGCGCCAAGGGTTGCGACGCGGCTTTTCCGCGACGACGCGGCCTTCCGCCGTCCGGTCCCGGCGGCCCGTCAACTTCCGAAGGGTTCCAGCATCGCCGAGGCCGCCCGCAGCCACGCCTGCCGGGTCTCGGCTTGGAGCTGGTGGTACTCGATCGAGGAGCCGGTCTCCAGCGTCGGGTCGTACGGCACCACAGCCACCGCCCGCGTCCGGCTGGCGAAGTGCCGCTCCAGGTCATCCTGCAACGGCAGCCGGCCGGGCGTGGGGCAGGAGATCAAAGTGACCGCGTTGTCGGCCAGCTCACCCATGCCCTCCTCGTGTAGCAGGTCGAGCATCCAGTCGGCACTGAACGCGGCGTCCTCCCGTGGCACGGTGGTGACCACGAGCTGGTCGGCGGCCTGCATCACGGCGCGCCAGTTCGGACTCTCCACGTTGTTACCGGTGTCCACGCAGATCACGTCGTGGGTGCGGCGCAGCAGTTCCAGCACCCGCTTGACGGTGAACTGGTCCAGCCGCTGGGCGAACCGAGGGCTCTCCTCGCCGGCCAGCACGTCGTACGAGCCGTCGGAGGCGTGCCGAAGGTAGTCGTCGAGGATCTCCAGCAGCTCCGCGCCGTCGCGGATCTCGATCTGTGCCAGTTCGGCGACCAGATGCCGGATCGTGCGGGCGTGCCGGGCACTGCCGGCCCGCAGCCCGAGGGTGCCGCGCAACTCGTTGTCGTCCCAGGCCAGCACGCCACGCCCGCGTACGCTGCCGACGGTGGCCGCGGCCAGCACGGTGGCCGTGGTCTTGTGGACGCCGCCCTTGGGGTTGGCGAAGGCGATCACCCGCGGTGTGCCCAGGTCCCGGCGGAGCACGGCAGCGGCCCGTTCGAGTTCGCTGTTGACGCCCCGTGCCCGCCACTCGATGCGCCCCGGACGGCCGGCCACCGCCGGTGACGGGGTGGACGGCGGCGGCGCGGGTGCCGGCGTGACCGGTGCGGGCGTGACCGGTGCCGGTGACACGGGCTGGTAGCCGCCGTTGTCCAGCAACGCGTACCGGGACTCCGCCGGTGGCGCGGCGTGCCGGTAGCCGTTGTCCAGCAGGGTGTAACGCGACTGGACCGAATCGGGGCGGCGCGGCTCCGGCACCGGCGGGTACGGAGGCTGCCCCCGGTGGGGCTGGGGCGGGCGTGCCGGCTCGGGCCGGTAGCCGGGATCTGGCCGGTAGCCGGGATCGGCGCCGTACGACCGATCTGCCGGCGGCCCGACCGGGGGTACCCGACCGGCGAAGCCGGAGCCCGGCCCCCGCCGCGGCAACGGCTCGGGCGATGCCGGTGGAGCCTCTTCCGCCGGCCGTTCAGCGGCCGGCGGCTCGTTGCTGCGACCGCCGAGGCGGGCTCGGTCGAGCAACGCCCGCCATCGCGGTGCCGGTTCGGCGGGTCGTCCCCAACCGGTCTCGCTGCCGTCCACGGCTCGCCTCCCCAGCGCTTCGGTTTCCGTCTGACAGGCTACGAACGAAAGCCCGTTCAGGCCACACCGGGCGGTACACCGATGTGTCGGCAACCATCAAGGTGCGGGACTCACATCGTCGCCCTCGGTGGTGTCGACCGAGGTGGAGGGCCTCCACGACATCGTGCCCGGGGGTGAGGGCGAAGATACCGCCGGCAATGGTGACGAATCCGTCACCTCCGGGGCCGACGAGCGTTCCTCCGGCACCGGCGCCGGCACCAACGAACTCGCCGAGGGGCTCGGCGTCGGATCGGCCGACGGCTCCCGGTCGACCGGCGGCCGGGACACGCCCCGCTGCTCGGGCAGTGGGGGACTGAACACCGTGCGCTCCAGCCGGCTGACCTCTGGCGCCGGGTCGACCACCCGCACGCTGGGCCGGTCCGCGACACCGCGTAGCTTCGCCGGCGCGGCGCGTACCACCATGGCGTAGAGGCAGGCACAGCCCGCCCGGTAGGCCGTCGACTCCGCCTCCGCCATCTGGGCCCCGCTGATGTACAGCTGGCGCAACTCCCGTTCCTGGGGCCCGCCGCCGCCCAGCGCGGTGGCCCGCGAGCGGTAGTCCGCGGCCTCCCGCTCCTTACGCTCGGCCAGCTCGACCATCCCGGCCGTCACGTCTTCGGGCACCCGTTGCGCCGGAATGCGGACGATTTCGGTCTGCCGGTCGGGCAACGGAACCCGCCCGAACACGACCGCGACTCCCACGTCAGCGACCACCGCCGCGAGCGACTGCGGAGTGAGGTACTCGCTCAGCGAGACCAGGGCGTAGGTGCCGTCACCGAGCAACCCGCCGGCCAGCGCCGCCAGGTCGGCGGCGGCCTGCTGCTCGTAGCCCACGATCGAGTCGCCGTCGACGACCCCCACCCGGGTCACCTCGCCGACCGTCCGGTCCTGCCCGGGCGGACCCCCGGTGGTCAGCACGGCCGTGGCCAGCACGGCGGCGCACGACAGGGTGGCCACCCACCCGACCAGCGTAGCCCGGGCCGGGCTCTGACCGAGACCGGCCACCGTGGAGACGAGGCGGGGCAGCAGACGCTGATCCAGCTGCCGCAGCAGATCGCCGGCACGCACGGGCGGTCCCCTCGTCGATCGGTCGCAACGGGTGGGCGCGTCAGTCGCGGAGGATGTCCAGCGCGCGTCCCAGATCGTCAGGGTAGTCGCTGACGAAGCGGACCTCGTCCCCCGTACGGGGGTGCTGGAAGCTCAATTCTCTGGCGTGCAACCACTGCCGGTCCAGCCTCAACCGCCCGGAAAGCGTCGGATCGGCGCCGTACGTCAGATCCCCCACGCACGGGTGCCGCAGGGTCGAGAAGTGCACCCGGATCTGGTGGGTACGGCCCGTCTCCAGCCGCACGTCGACCAAACTCGCCGATGGGAACGCCTCGATCGTGTCGTAGTGGGTGATGCTCGGCTTCCCGCCGGAGACGACCGCCCACCGGTAGTCGTGGTGGGGGTGGCGGTCGATCGGGGCGTCGACGGTGCCGCGCAGCGGATCGAGATGCCCCTGCACCACCGCGTGGTACCGCTTCTCCACCTCGCGCTCCTTGAAGGCCCGCTTCAGCACGCTGTACGCCTGTTCGCTCTTGGCCACCACCATGACCCCGGTGGTGCCGACGTCGAGCCGGTGAACCACGCCCTGCCGCTCGGCGGCGCCGCTGGTGGCGATGGTGTGCCCGATCGCGGCCAGCCCGCCGATCACGGTCGGTCCGGTCCAGCCGGGGCTGGGATGCGCGGCCACCCCGACCGGCTTGTCGACCACCACAATGTCGTCGTCGGCGTGGACCACCAGCAGACCGGGCACCGCCTGCGGCACCGTCACGGGCGTCGCGGCCGGCGCGGGCAGCGTCACCTCCAGCCAGGAGCCCGCCCGGACCTTGTGCGAGTTGGCGCGCACCGTCCCGTCGAGGCGGGCCTCACCCGCGTCGACGAGCGCCGCGGCGGCCGTCCGGGAGAGGCCGAACAGCCGGGCCACGGCCTGGTCGAGCCGCATCCCGTCGAGCCCGTCGGGCACCGGCAGACTGCGCTGGTCACCGCTGGCGGTGAAGGTGGTGCTCATGCGCGCTCCCGCCGGCCGGATTCGGTGTCGGTGTCGGTGTCGGTCAGAGCAGGCTCACCGGGTGGGGCGGCCCGCCGGTCGTCGCCCGGGGCCCGGGTACCGTCGCGCTGACGGCCGGTGAACTCCAGGCCGACGGCGAGCAGCACGCCGCAGACCAGGGCGCTGTCGGCGACATTGAAGATCGGGAAAACCCGACCGTACGGGTCGAAGACACTGACCATGTCGACCACGTGCCCGACGAACCAGCCCGGGGCCCGGAAGATCCGGTCGATCAGGTTGCCGACCACCCCGCCGACCACCAGGCCGAGCGAGACCGCCCACGGCACCGAGCGCAGGGTACGCGCCATCCAGGCGATCCAGCCCAGCACGCCGATCGCGATCAGCGGGAAGATCCAGGTGTAGTCCTTGCCGAGGCTCCACGCGGCACCGCTGTTGCGGGTCAGGGAGAGATAGACGGCTCCGCCGAGCAGTCGCACCGGTTCCCGGTCGCTCAGTTCGAGCAGCGCCAGGTGTTTGGTCAGCACGTCGACGGCCAGCGCGAACGCCGCGAGGCAGAGCAGGAGCGTGACGGGCCGACGCCGCGATCTCACGACGGTGGCCGGTTCGGCGGTCCCGGATCCAGCGGGCGGTGCAGCGCTCATCTACTCCCCATCGACAACGGCGGCGGTGTTGTCGCACCGTCGCGCACGGGCGCCGGGAAGCGCGCCGTCAGCGCCGCTCCTCCAGCTGCTTGCAGGTCACGCAGAGGGTGGCCGATGGGAAGGCGGCCAGCCGCTCCACCGGTATGGGCTTGGCGCACCGCGCACACCAGCCGTAGCCACCCTCGTCGAGGCGCTCCAGGGCGCGCTCGACCTGCGTGATCCGTTCCAGGATGTTGTTGGCGAGAGAGATCTCCTGCTCCCGCTCGAACGTCTTGGTGCCGGTGTCGGCCTGGTCATCCCCGGCCGAATCGGTCAGACGGTCGCGCTGCAACTCGGTGATCTCGCTCAGCGTCTGATCGTACTCGGCTCGCAGTTCGTCGTGCCGAGCCGCCAACGCGGCTCGGATCTTCTCGGTCTCCGCGGCACTGCGGGTGGACTTCGCCGGCGGCTTCCGGCCTGCGGTCCTGGTCTCGGCTGGCTTGGCCATAGTCGCTCCCTCTGCCACGGAGCCGCGGCTGGCACGGCACCTGGACAGGGGCCGCCGACATCGGCCGCCCCGAGTACAAAACGGGCACACGGCCACGAGGCGCGCACTCCGGAGGTTGGCAAGGATACGGAACGTACAGGCGTCCGACAACGTGCCCCACCGAAGCGCCCGCTCCACCCCGACTCCTGCCAAATCAGGGCAAAGGGAACGCTAGCAGATCACAGGCGTTCAACCGGTCGGTTCGGCGCCGTCACGCAGCCGGCCCAGGCGACCGATCAGATCCGGCCCAGCGGGCCTGATCCGGAAGATCTTGTCCCTGCTCACCACGCCGTGACGCAACGACACGGCGGCCGGCCGGACGCCGAGGGCGGCGGCCAGCGCGCGGCGGGCGGCCTCGGTGGCCCGCCCGTCGGCTGCCGGAGGATTCACCGCGATCACCAGCGCCGGCCCGTGTGGGCCGTCGAACCGGCCGCCCACCCGGGCCCGGGACGCGCCCGGCTTCACCCGGACCGCGACGGTGAGCGAATCGTCCATCAGCTCGGCGCCGGCGCTCAGCGACGTCCGGATTCCGACAGCAGGATGGTGTCCGGGGTGCAGTGCCCGCACGGAGTGAAGCCGAGTTCGACCGCCTCGGCGACGGGCAGCGGTTCGTGCTCCCGCCCGACCAGGTGCGGACACTCGTCGAGGTGATAACGCGGCCGGCCGTCGACGACCCGCACGTCGTCCGCGAGACGGGCCACCAGGGCAACCTGATCCGCAGTGCTTTCCTGGGCCGCCGGCTCGTCGTCGTACCCGTCGTCGAGCCGCCCCCGCAGGCCCGTCACCGGCGAGCCGGGTGGTTGCCGCCACCCGGCATCAACGGTTGCTGGAGTGCACTGCGGGGGAATGCCCGGTTCGCGTCCGGCCGAAGCAGCCGGGCCGACCGGCTCCGCTGACCGGCCCGCCTGGGCTACGTCCTGCGTCGAGGCCCGGCCGGCGGCCGCCTGGCGGGCGCCCGTGACCAGTGCCACGGCGGCCAACAGGCTGGCCGCGATCGAGATGACCAGTAGCGCGCTGGAACTGCCGGCCAGGCCGAGCACCAGCAGCACCACCGCGACGAGGATGAGCACGAGACTGATGACTATCACGGCTCACCCCCGCCGCGTCGTACCGATGAGGCAGGGCGGGTGATCGCCGCGTCGGCGGCGGTCACCGGCCCGTTCAGCGACCGGCCTCAAGAGCCCCGGAGCGCCCTCCGCCGTAGGATCCGGCGAGCCCGGCGGCGGCGAGCCCGTTGCCGGCGGCGGCCCGGGTGCTGTCGCCCCGGGTCATCTCGGCCTCCAGGCCCTGACCGCGACCGTCGAGGTCACGCAGCTGGCTCTCCAGGTACGCCTTGAGCCGGGTGCGGTACTCCCGCTCGAACTGCTTGAGCTCCTCGATGTGCTTCTGCAACGCGGTGCGCTTGGCGTCCAGGCCGCCCATGGCCTCCTGGTGCCGCTGGCGGGCGTCGCGCTCGAGCGCGTCGGCCTTGGCACGGGCTTCGCGGGTGACCTCCTCGGCCTTGGACCGGGCCTCGGAAAGCAGTTGGTCCGCCTCACGGCGAGCGTCGGAGACGTGGTCGTCCGCCGTGCGCTGGGCCATCATCAGCACCCGCAGCGCCTGCTGCTCACCGTCGCCACCCGGCACCGCACCACCGACGGTCCGGACCTGCTCCAGCTCGGCCTGCATGGCGCGGGCGGCCTGCTCGGCGGCGGCCTTGTCGCGCTGTACCCGGTCGAGCTGGGTCTTGACGTCGTTGAGCTCGGCTGCCATACGGGCATCGCCGCCGGGACCGGCCGGGGCGCCGCCCCGTCCGCCGCGCTCCACCTGGGCGCGCAGCTCGTTGTTCTCCTCGATCAGACGGGCGAGCTCGCGCTCGACCTCGTCCAGGAAGGCGTCGACCTCCTCCTCGTCGTAGCCCCGCTTGCCGATCGGCGGCTTCTTGAAGGCGACGTTATGGACGTCGGCCGGGGTCAGCGGCATCGAAACTCCTCGGGTCAGTTGCGGCCGCGATAGCGCGTCGGTCATCAGGCGGTCCTGATGATCGCCGGCTCTAACACAAACCTCATCAGCACGAACAGGATAACCAGGAGCACAAGGGAGGCCAGGTCGATGCTCACGGTACCAATCCGCAGCGGAGGGATCACACGCCTCAACGCCCAGAGCGGGGGATCAGTGACGCTCCACACGGATTCCAGTCCGGCCGATGCTCCCCGACCGGGCTGCCAGCGCCGACCGTACTGGAGCACTGCGCTCAGGACGAAACGGGCCAGAAGAATGATCAGAAAGACATACGTGATCAGGTAGAGGACCTGAAACAAGATCGACAACACGGCAGGCGGCGTCCCTCGGGTCGGGCGGGTCAACTCAGGCTGAAAAACCCGCCCTCAGCGATCTTGGCCTTGTCCTCAGCGGTGACCTGGACATTGGCCGGCGAGAGCAGGAACACCCGGTTGGTCACGCGCTCGATCGTACCGCGCAGCCCGAAGGCCAGCCCGGCGGCGAAGTCCACCAGACGGCGGGCATCCGCCTCGTCCATTTCGGTGAGGTTGATGATCACTGGCACCCCGTCCCGGAAGTGCTCACCGATCGTCCGGGCCTCACGGTAGGTGGTCGGGTGCAGCGTGGTGATCTGGTAACGCTGCTCCTCCTCGGGCAGCAGGGCACGCTCACGGGGCTGCGCCTGCGGCGCCAGCGCGAGGTTGTCGCGGGTGTGGTAGGTCAGCGCGCCGGACGACTCGCCGGTGGACCGGGTGATCGACCGGACACTGGACCGCTCGGACCGCTCCGGACGCTCGGACTCCAGCCGATCCGCGTCGCCCAGTCGACTCGAACGCTCGCTGATCCGGCCACGGTCACCCAGCCGGGGACGAGGTGCCGGCGGCTCCTCCGCCTCGTCCTCCTCGTCGGCAAACTCCTCGGCGTACCGACTCTGCCGATAGCGCGACTCACGGTAGCCACCCTTGTCGTAGCCACCGTCGTCGTAGGCCCGCTCGTCGTCCTCTTCGACAAGTCCGAGCCAGACCCCCGCCTTGCGCAGTGCACCCATCCCGCGCCCTTCCCGTCCGCCGTGCGGCACACGCCCCCGCCGTGTCGCCGGTCGCGAGTGGACTATTCCTGCCCACCGAACCGGAACGGCAATCCCCCGACGCGCAATTCGCGTTGCACGTCATACCCCCCGTCACCGGGAAGGCCGTTCCCGCAAACAACACTGGTGTAATTTGCTTCCCTCGTGGTCAGGCTACCCCAGCGTGGGACGCATTCCGAGCAACGCGCTGCCGACGCGGACATGTGTCGCGCCGTGAGCGATCGCCGCCTCCAGGTCGCCGCTCATGCCGGCCGAAAGCGCGGTGGCCTGTGGATGATCGACCCGCAGGGCTGCCGCGATCCCGGCCAGCCGGGCGAACGCCCGCGCCGGCTCCCAGCCCAACGGCGCCACCGCCATCAGGCCGGCCAGCCGCAGCCCACCGGCGGCGGCGACCGCCTCGGCGACCGGGGCGAGCCCGACCTCCGGATCGGCCGAGTCCGGCACCGCGCCGCCCCGCGCCGGGTCGGCGTCGATACTGACCTGCACCAGCACGTCCAGTGGCCGGTCCCGGCCGCCGGACGTGGCCGCTGTGCCCAGCGCGGACGCCAGCCGCACGCTGTCGACGGACTGGACCACGTCCGCGTACCGCAGCACGGACTTGACCTTGTTCCGTTGCAGCCGGCCGACGAAGTGCCAGCGCGGCGTGGCCCCGGCGGCGGCGACCTGCGTGGCCTTCGCCGCCGCCTCCTGGTCGCGGTTCTCCCCCATGTCGGTCACTCCGAGGCCGGCCAGCGCCACCACGTCGGAGGCCGGATAGGTCTTGGTCACCGCGATCATGGTCACCTCAGCCCGATTCCGGCCCGCCGCGGCACAGGCATCGGTGATGCGAGCATGTACACGGGCAAGCCCGGCCGCGATTTCGGCGCGCCGGTCGGGGCTCGCCAGGTCTCCGCTGTCGGTCATCGGTGTCGTTCAGGACCCGTTCTTGAGGAAGTCCGGCACGTCCACGTCGTCGAAGAGCACGCGACGCGGCGCCTGCGGTGCGACCGGAGCGGCAGGCGACGGCACGACCGGGTTACTCGGGGCGGCGGGCTGGTTCTGGTTGGTCTTGCGGGTCGAATCGACCGCCTTGTAGGCCGGCGTGCCACCGTCGAAGCCGGCCGCTATCACGGTGACCCGCACCTCGTCGCCGAGCGCGTCGTCGATCACCGCGCCGAAGATGATGTTGGCGTCCGGGTGTGCCGCGTCGGTGACCAGCTGCGCCGCGTCGTTGATCTCGAACAGGCCGAGGTCGGAGCCGCCAGCGATGGAAAGCAGCACGCCACGCGCACCGTCCATGCTCTGTTCCAGCAGCGGGCTGGAGATGGCCGCCTCGGCAGCCTCGACCGCACGGTTCTCCCCCCGCGCACTGCCGATCCCCATCAACGCGCTGCCGGCGCCGCTCATCACACTCTTGACATCAGCGAAGTCCAGGTTGATCAGACCAGGAGTGGTGATCAGGTCAGTGATGCCCTGAACACCGGAAAGGAGCACCTGGTCGGCCGTGCGGAACGCGTCCATCATGCTGATGTTGCGGTCGCCGAGCGCCAGTAGCCGGTCGTTGGGAATGACGATCAGGGTGTCGCACTGGTTGCGCAGCTCGTCGATGCCGGCCTCGGCCTGCACCTGGCGGCGCTTGCCCTCGAAGGAGAACGGACGGGTCACCACTCCGATGGTCAACGCGCCGAGCTTGCGGGCGATGTTCGCCACCACGGGAGCACCGCCGGTGCCGGTGCCGCCGCCCTCGCCACAGGTGACAAAGACCATGTCGGCACCCTTGAGTACCTCCTCGATCTCGTCGCGGTGGTCCTCGGCGGCGTTCTTTCCGACATCCGGATTGGCGCCGGCACCCAGCCCGCGGGTCAGCTCGCGCCCGACGTCGAGCTTGACGTCGGCGTCGCTCATCAACAGCGCCTGCGCGTCCGTGTTGATCGCGATGAACTCGACGCCCTTGAGCCCAACCTCGATCATCCGGTTGACGGCGTTGACCCCGCCGCCCCCGATGCCGACGACCTTGATGACCGCCAGGTAGTTGTGCGGAGGTGTCATCTCCGGTCCTTTCCCTTCGAGACTGGCTACTGCCCCGACCGGCCACGGCCGGGCCGGAACGGTCGACGCAGCTGTCACCAGCGAGGCCGAGAGGTAAACCCTCACCCTCTACTAGAGGGTGAGAGTTATGTCAACCACTGAACCTCTTCCGGGCAACGTAAGCGCCGCCGAGCGATGAGCCAAGGACCCTTCCGGCGTGTCGCCGGCACAGCGAGACAGGTTCATCGAAAGGTCACCACGTCCGGCGCACTCACGTCGATGCGGGCGGCGTCCTGATCGAGCAGCGCGGTGGCCACCCGCGACTTGTCGGCCCCGCGGGTCGCGTCACCCCAGAACACCGTGCGCTCGTCCCGCAACCGCAGGCTGATCCGCGCCAGCCCGTCGACCGTGACCTCCACCAGTTGCTCCCGAAGCTGCGGGGTGAGCACGCCGAGCACCTCCAACCCGGCCCGGGTGTCCGGGTCGTCCGGGCCGGGCGTGGCCAGCCGCACCATCGGCAGTCCATCCGGCCGTTGCGGCACCGTCCGGAACACCACCCCGGCGGCGTCGAGCACGGCGAACTGCTCCCCGCGCGGCGCCACCGCCACACCAGTTCGCTCGGTCAGCCGGACCACCAGCGCGTCCGGCCAGTCCCGGGCCACCGTCACCCGCTCCACCGGAGGCAAGACACCGATCCGGTCCGCCAGCTCGGCCAGGTCGACCCGGGCCAGCGGAGCACCGTCGGGGACCCCTGCCGCGTCCCGCACCTGCACCGCCGTCACCAGTTCCGCCCCCTCCACCCGCACCTCACGCACCCCGAACAGGCCGGTGCCGAGCAGCGCCCACGCCACCAGCCCGGCCAGCCCGGCCACCCCGCCGGCCACCGCCCAGGGCAGCGCGGCGCGCATCCGGCGACGCCGGGCCCGGGCCATGAACCGCCGGGTGGAGGCCGGCACCGCATCGCTGCCGGCACGGACCAACTGCCACCGCCGGGTGGAGCGGCGACCCGCACCGCCGTCCACTCCGGTGCCCCGCCCACGGGCCGGTCCGGGGCTCATTCCACCACGGGCGCCGAGCCGTCCACGCCGACGCCGCCAGGAGCGTTGCCGCCGACGCTCGTAGACCCCCCGGCCGTACGGCCCGGCGCGGTGCCGACAATCGCCTGCGGGTGTGCGCTACGCGCACCGAGCACGGCAAGCAACTCGTCGCCCATCAGCGAGATCGGCGGAGCACCCATCGTCACCACCACGTCGCCGGGCCGGGCCCGGCGAGCCACCTCCGCCGGCGCGGCCTCCCACGAGTCGACGAAGACCTTCCGCTCGGACGGCAGCGACACCGCCGCGACCAGTGCCGCCGATCCCTCACCCGGTCCCCGCTGCTCGCCCGGCCCGAAGACCTCCAGCAGCACCAACTCGTCGGCGAGCCCGAGCGCCTCGGCGATCTCCGCCTGCAACTCCCGGGTGCGGTAGACCCGGTAGGGCTGGAAGACGACGATCAGGCGGCCGTCGGCGGCCACCTCGCGCAGCGTCCGCAGCGCCAGCGTCATCGAGGTCGGATGGTAGGCGTACTCGTCGTAGACGAGCACCCCGTCGGCGACGCCCTTGCGCTCGAAGCGCCGACGCACGCCAGGGAAGGCGGCCAGCGCCGCCTCCGCCGCCGCCAGCGGCAGCTCCAACAGGTACGCGGCCAGCACCGCCGAGGCACTGTTCAGCCCCATGTGCCGGCCCGGGACCGGCAGCCGGAACTCCCCCAGCGGACGGCCGTCGAGGTGGGCGAGATAGCGCACGCCGCGAGCCGACGAGGCGATCTCACTGAGCCGCAGGTCGGCGTCGGCGGACTCACCGTAGGTGTACACCCGGCGTCCCTCGGCGCGCAGCGTCGCGGCCAGCCGCTGCCCACCCGGGTCGTCGGCGCAGGTGATCACGAACCCCTGCGGATCGGTGAGCCGGGCGAACTCGGCGAAGGCCGCCTCCAGGTTGGCCAGGTCGCCGTAGGTGTTCAGGTGATCCGCCTCCACGTTGGTCACGATCGAGACGAACGGGCGGTAGATGAGAAACGACCGGTCACTCTCGTCGGCCTCGACCACGAAGTGCTCGCCGGTACCGTGGTGCGCACCGGAACCCACCTCGGAGATCTCCCCGCCGATCACGAAGGACGGATCCGCGCCGGCCCGCTGCAGCACCATGGTGACCATCGAGGTGGTGGTGGTCTTGCCGTGCGTACCGGCGACGGCCACGGTGCGGCGGCCGGTCAACGCGGCCGCCAGGGCCTCCGAACGGTGCAGCACCCGAAGGCCCCGCTCGCGCGCCTCCACCATCTCCAGATGGTCGGCCGGAATGGCCGACGAGTAGACGACAGTGTCGACGCCGTCCAGGTTGGTCGTCTGGTGGGTCATGTGGATCGTCCCACCAAGCGCCCGCAGGCCAGCCAACGAGGGCCACTCACGCAGCTCACTGCCGGAAACCGGCAGGCCCCGGGTGAGGAAGAGCCGCGCCAGGCCGCTCATGCCGACCCCACCCACCCCGATCAGGTGAATGTGGCCCAGTTCCTCGGCGGTCAGCGCGCCGGCCGGACTGAACGCGGACTCACTCCTCGCGCTCACTGGGGCTCACCCTTCGCTCGCGACTGCGGGGCTCGCAGAACCGGCTCACTCCTCGCGCTCACCGAGCCACCCCTCGCTCGCAACTGCGGGGCTCGCAGAACCGGCTCACTCCTCGCGCTCACCGAGCCACCGCCTCGTAGACGAAGTTGAGCAGCGCCTCGTCACCGTCACGCCGCCCGTACTCCGAGGCTGCGGTGCCCATCGCGTGAAGCCGCTGCGAGTCACGGATCAGCGGGATCACCGCCCGTTCGAGCCAGTCCGGGGTCATCTCGGCGTCGTCGACCAGCAGCCCACCGCCGGCCTCGACCACCGGCAACGCGTTGCGCTTCTGCTCCTGGTTGCTGTGCGGGTACGGCACGTAGATGGTCGGAAGCCCGATCGCGGCGACCTCGGCGCAGGTCATCGCCCCGCCCCGGCCGAGCATCAGGTCCGCGGCGGCGTACCCGGCGTCCATCTCGGACAGGTACGGCAGGGTCACGTACGGCACCGGCAGGTCGGTCGGAACCGGCACTGGCTCGTTGCGCGCGCCGATCACGTGCAGCACCTGGATGCCGTTACGGGCCAGCTCCTTGGCCGCTCCGGCGACCGCGAGGTTGATCGAACGGGCGCCCTGCGAGCCGCCCGCCACGAAGAGCACCGGCAGGTCGGGGCGGAGCCCGAAGTGGGCGCGGGCGGCGCCCTGCATTGCTGCCCGGTCCAGCCCGGCGATGCCGCGACGCAACGGCACACCGACCACCCGGGCGTCGCGCAGCGACTCGGCCAGCGACGGCTGGTGCGGGAAACCGACGGCCACGTGCTTGGTGAACTTCATGCCCAGCCGGTTGGCCACCCCCGGCGGCACGTTCACCTCGTGGATCACGATCGGCAGCTCCCGCCGCCAGGCCGCCAGGTAGGCCGGCACCGAGACGTACCCGCCGAAGCCCACCACCGCGTCGGCGCGTACCTCGTCGATGACTTTGCCCGCCGCGCGGGCGGCGGTCCACATCCGGCCCGGAGTACGGACCAGGTTCATGTTGACCGACCGGGGCAGCTGGTAGGCCGGGATGTTCCGCAGGTCGTAGCCGGCCGGCGGGATCAGCTCGTTCTCCAGGCCCTTGGGGGTGCCGAGGCAGGTGATCCGGACGCCGGGGTCGTGTCGGCGAAGGCAGTCGGCGAAGGCGAGCAGCGGGTAGATGTGCCCCCCGGTGCCGCCTCCTGCGAGTACCACCGAACGCAGCGGACCCATCAACGTCTCCTCTCGTCCGCCGACCCGCCGCGACCCCGGCCGTCCCGGGCGCCACGCGGTGCGGCCTGGTCGTCCCCGCGCCGCCTACGCGCCTGGGGCACGGACCCTCGGGCAGCCGGCGGCGTCGCCGCGCGGCGACGCCGGCCGGGAAACGGCGGCAACGGTGCCCACACTAGTCGGACCCACCGGGCCGGCGGACGGGCATGCAGCGCCCGGGCGGCATCGGGCTCCCCACGTGCGAAGGAAGCCAGCATGCCGACCGCCGCCAGGGTGACGACCAGGGCGCTGCCGCCGTCGGAGATGAAGGGCAGCGGTACCCCGGTCAGCGGCAGCAGGCCGATCACGCCACCGATGTTGATGAACGCCTGTCCGACGAGCCACGCGGTGGCGCCCGCGGCGGCCAGCCGGCGGAAGGGGCCCTCGACCCGTCGGGCGATCCGCAGACCGGTGTAGGCGAGCACGGCGAAGAGGGTGACCACCACCGTGCAGCCCACCACCCCGAGCTCCTCGGCGATGACCGCGAAGATGAAGTCGTTCTCCGCTGCCGGCAGCCACGCCCACTTGGTCCGCCCCTGCCCCAGGCCGGTGCCGAACCAGCCGCCGTTGGCGATGGCGTACCGGGCCTGGACCATCTGGTAGCAGAGGTCGTCCTTGCAGGCGTCCAGCGGCGGCGGGCTGAAGAACACGGTGAGCCGGGCCAGTCGGTAGTTCTCCTCGCCCCGGACGCCCGAGCCGGCGCCGAGTGACGCGACCGCGACCAACAGGCCGATGCCGAGCAGCCCGATAGCGCTGAGCGCGGCGAAGACCCGTAGCCGCACCCCGGCCGCCCAGAGCAGGCCGACCACCAGCGCCAGCAGGCTGAGCATGCTACCCAGGTCGTTGTAGCCGACCAGGACGAAGAGCAGGCCCACCACCGGAAAGAGCGGGGTGGCCAGCTCCCGCCACCAGCCCAACGCCGCGCCCTTGCGGGCGAGCACGTGCGCGCCCCACAGCACCAGCGCGAACTTCGCCAGCTCGGAGGGCTGCAGGCCGATGCCGCCGACGAACAGCCAGAGCAGGTCAGCCTCCAGCGGGCCGACCTTCGCATCGCCATTGGTCAGTCGCCCGTAGGCTTCCAGCAGGTTCAGCAACACCAGCAGCCCTACCGCGACGGCCAGCGTGGGCCGACTCAGCGTCCGGTAGGTGCTGGCCGGCAGGCGCTGGCAGGCCCAGAAGGCCACGATGCCGACCACCGCGAAGATCGCCTGTTTGGTCAGCGACGCCGAGGCGTTACCGCCCTCGGCGAAGTCGCGCACGCTGGTGGCCGAGAAGACCATGGTGAGGCCGATCAGCAGCAGCAGCCCGGCGCTGGCGAGCAGCAGGTGGTAGGAGGCCAACGGGCGGGCCAGCAGCCCGCGCAGCGCCGCCAGCCCGGCCATCGCGTCCAGACCCCGCAACGCGCCCGGAGCCGCCGCGTCGCCCGGTACTGCCGTGGCGGACGCCCCGACGGGACGCCGGCCCGGCGCCGCGCCGTCTCCTTCTCGCGCCTCCTCCACAGCGACATCATCGCCGCTTACGCCACCCGACACGGGCGGTACGCCCCGGTCGGCGTGTCGCACTTGCGTCGACCGCCCTCCGCCACCCACCGCACCTGGTTGATCAACTCTCTGCACCGCAGGGAGATCAGCCCATGTTGGCCAGGAAGTCGCTGTAGAAGAGGCCCAGGGCGATGGCCACGCCGATGCCGGCGATGATCCAGAACCGGACCACGATGTTGACCTCGCTCCAGCCGGCGAGCTCGAAGTGGTGCTGCAACGGTGACATCCGGAAGACCCGCTTGCCGGTGGTCTTGAAGGAGATAATCTGGATCACCACCGACATCGTGATGATCACGAAAAGACCGCCGATGATGGGCAGCAGCAGCACGGTACGGGTGGACATCGCCATGCCGGCGATCAGGCCGCCGAGGCCGAGCGCACCGGTGTCGCCCATGAAGATCCGGGCCGGCGAGGTGTTCCACCACAGGAAACCGACACAGGCCCCGGCCGCGGCACCGGCGATCAGCGCGATCTCCAATGGATCCCGGACCGCATAGCAGTAGTTGTTCGGGTTCGCGGTGTACGCCGGGTCGGCGCACCAGTGCCGGTACTGCCAGAACGCGATCACCGCGTACGCGCCGAGCACCATCACCGAAGCGCCGGTGGCCAGGCCGTCGAGACCGTCGGTCAGGTTGACCCCGTTCGTGGCCGCCATCACCACGAAGATGAAGATGACCACCGCTCCGATCTTGCTGACGTCCAGCGCCGGGATGTCCCGGATGAAGCTGAGCGTGGTGCTGCCGACCGTCTCGGTGTTGGTCACCGTGCCGGAGGAGTCGGTCATCGTGGAGGGGAAGTAGAGCGCGATCACCCCGAACAGGGCACCGACCAGGATCTGCCCGAGCAGCTTTGCGCGTGCGCTCAGGCCGCCGCTGTGACGCTTGCGGACCTTCAGGAAGTCGTCGATGAAGCCGACCGCGCCGGAGAAGACCATCAGCCCCAACAGCACCAGCGCGGTGATGGTCGGTTCGACCTGGGCGATCTGCGCGTCCGGCAGGGTGGTCAGGGCCAGGTGACCGGCCACATACGCGATCACGGTGGCCAGGATGAACACCACGCCGCCCATCGTCGGCGTGCCCTTCTTGCCCTGGTGCATCTGCGGGCCCTCGGCCCGGATGGGCTGGCCGGCCTTCAGTCGGGTGAATACCTTGATCGCGATCGGGGTGCAGAAGAGCGAGACGAGGAAGGCCACCCCGATGGCCACGATGACCGCTCTCACGCCGCGCCACCCTCGGCCGACGCGCCCGCCGACGTACCCGCGGCGGCCTTGACCCGCAGCGCGTCGGCCACCTCCCAGGTCCGGTACCGGGAGCCCTTGACCAGGACGACGTCGCCCGGCCGTAGCTCGCTGCGCAGCACCTCGACGGCCGCCGCCTGATCGGTGAGCAACACCGACTCTCCTCCCCAGTCACCTACCGATGTCGCCCCGTGGTGAATCGACACCGCCGCCTCGCCGACCACGAGCAGTCGGTCGACGCCCAACCCGGCCGCGAGGCGCCCCATCTCGGTGTGCCCCTGCGCCTCGAACTCGCCCAGCTCGGCCATGTAGCCGAGCACCGCGACGGTACGCCGCCCGGTGCCGATCCCGGCCAGCGCCCGCAGCGCCACCGCCATCGACGCCGGGTTGGCGTTGTACGAGTCATCGATCACGGTCACCCCGTCGGTGCGTTCGAAGACGTCCATCCGACGGGTGGAGACCAACCCGAGCGCGCCCAGCGCGACGGCCAGCTCGGTCAGTGGCATGCCCAGCTCCCGGGCCACCGCCGCGGCGGCCAGCGAGTTGGAGACCTGATGCCGTCCGGTGAGCCCGAGCCGCACCGGCGCGCTGCCCTCCGGCGTCAGCAGGGTGTACGCGGGCCGTCCCCGCTCGTCCAGCGTCACGTCCACGGCCCGCACGTCGGCGTGCGTCGTCTCGCCGTAGCGGACCACCCGGGCCGCCGTCCGGGCGGCCATGGCGTCGACCAACGGGTCGTCGGCGTTCAACACGGCCAGACCGTCGGCCGGCAGCGCCTCGACCAGCTCGCCCTTGGCCAGCGCGATGTTCTCCTGCGAGCCGAACTCACCGATGTGCGACACACCGACGTTGAGCACCACGGAGATCCTCGGTGGCGCCACCTCGCAGAGGTACCGGACATGCCCGATGCCCCGCGCGCCCTTCTCCATCACCAGGTAGCGGGTGGTCGGCCCGGCCTGCAACGCCGTATACGGGTGGCCTAGCTCGTTGTTGAACGACCCGGGCGGCGCGACCGTCTCCCCGAGGCGGGCGGCGAGCTGGGCGATCAGGTCCTTGGTGGTGGTCTTGCCGGAGGAGCCGGTCAAGCCGATCACGACCAGCCCGGGCAGCCGGTCCACCACCGCGCGGGCCAGCCGGCCCATCGCGGCCAGCGGGTCGGCTACGACGATCATCGGCACCCCGGGCACCTCGCGGGTGCCCAGCACCGCCACCGCGCCGGTGTCGACGGCCGCGGCGGCGTAGTCGTGGCCGTCCACCTTCTGCCCGTCGAAGGCGATGAAGAGTCCACCCGGGGCGACCTTGCGGGAGTCGAACTCCACGCCCGCGGTGACCTGGGCGTCGGGGTCGGCGGCGACCAGTCGCCCGTCGACCACCACCGCCACCTCGGCCAGGCTGAGGCTGATCACTGCTGGCCCTCCAAATCTCCGAAGCGGACCCGTAACGCGTCGGCCAGCTCGGTACGGTCATCGAACGGGTACACCTCGCCAGCGACCTCCTGGCCGCGTTCGTGGCCCTTGCCGAGCACCGCCACCACGTCGCCCGGAACCGCCAGCCGGACCGCCGCGTCGGTCGCCGCGCGGCGACCGGCGACCTCGACGATCCGCGCGGGCGCCCCGGCCCGGTAGGCGCCGGCCAACACCTCCGCCCGGATCGAGGCCGGTTCCTCGGTGCGCGGGTTGTCGTCGGTCACCACCACCACGTCGGCTCCCTCGGCGCAGGCGGCACCCATCATCGGCCGTTTGCCGCGATCACGGTCGCCGCCCGCGCCGATCACACAGATCAGCCGGCCGGTGCTGAGTTCGCGCAGCGCGGCCAGGGCGGCCACGATGGCGTCCGTCTTGTGCGCGTAGTCGACCACCCCGCGCACACCGCCGACCACACCCACCGACTCCAGCCGGCCGGGTACGCCGCCACAGGCGGACACCCCCTCGGCCGCGGTCAGCGGAGCGACACCGGCGGCAACCAGGGCGGCGATGGCCAGCAGGGCGTTGGAGACGTTGTGCCGGCCCGGCAGCGCCACCCCGGCGGGCAACTCCAGCCCGTCCGGGCCGTGCGCGGTGAACCGCTGGGCGTACCCCTCGCCGCCGACGTGGTCGGCCCACCAGGTCGCGGCCGGGTCGCCGGCCGCGGAGAAACCAACCGTGGCCGGCGTGAACAGGCCCTTCAGCGCCGGATCGTCGTAGTTGAGCACCTCGACGCCGCAGCGGCCGTCGAACAGCCGCGCCTTGGCCGCGAAGTAGTCCTCCGTGTCGGAGTGGAAGTCGAGGTGGTCGGAGCCGAAGTTGGTCCAGCCGCCGACGGTGAACCGCACCCCTCCGACGCGGCCCATCGCCAGGGCGTGGCTGGAGACTTCCATGACCACTGCGGTGACCCCGCGTTCGCGGGCGGCGGCCAGCATCGCGTGCAGGTCGGTGGCCTCCGGCGTGGTCCGTACGCTGTCCACCACCAGCTCGCCGAGCCGGGTCTCCACGGTGCCGATCAGTCCGGTGGTGTGGCCGGCGGCGCGCAGCCCCGACTCGACCAGGTACGCCGTGGAGGTCTTGCCGGCGGTGCCGGTCACGCCGATGACGATCAGCTGCGCGGTCGGGTCGCCGTAGACGGCCGAGGCTAGCGTGCCGAGCACCGCCCGCGGATCGGCCACCACCAGGGCCGGCAGCCCGCTGCCGGCGGCCAGTTCGGCCCCGGCCGGGTCGGTGAGGACCGCGACCGCGCCGGCCGCCGCGGCACCGACGGCGAACTCCGCGCCGTGCCGCCGCGCGCCGGGCAGGGCCGCGTACAGATCACCGGGCTGGACCTCCTGGCTGGCGTGGGTCACCCCGGTCACCACCGGATCGACGCTGGTGGAGGGCGCCGCGGTGAGCCGGGCGGCTAGGTCACCGAGCCGGATTCCGGCCACGGTACGGGGACGAGGATTGCCGCGCACGGCGTCAGACCCTACCCGGTCGCGCGTTCCCTGCCGCACGGCGCGCCTGAATCTCCGCCTCTTGGAGTCGAGGGGCAGGCGGAGTCGGTGCTCGCCGCTCCGGCCCCGAACTTTCACACCGACCAACCACGAATAGCCTACGAACAATCGGCACCCGGCCAACAATCGCCGAAGAAGTATCCGTTGTTCGCGCCCGGGCTCCAGCGGGTGCCGCACCTTTCAGGCGGGGCCGGAGCAGCTTCCGGCCGGGAACCTGGCCACGGGATGTCGCGGATTGCCGCGCCGAAGGTGGCAGCAGGTGAGCGAATACGTATCGGCGTGGATCCAGCTCGTCGTGTCGCGCGTGACCGGCCCACAGCTGCCGTCCCGACCACTCCGCGACTTATGGCGCCGGTCGGCGGGGGAGGTTCGCAAGAGGTGACACGACGACGAGCACGGACACACCAACCTCCGGCAGCGCCTTTTCCATTCGACGCGGAGTGGGCATCACCGGCAAATAGCGATCAACCTCGTGGACCGATCGATCGAAGTCAAACAGTGAAGCCATCGACCCGCCACCTCGTCGGCGACCGCAATTCGGCGCGCCGACCGCCGACCAGACGATCTCGTCACCGCCGTACCGGCGATCCCGACTCCGCAACAGACCGTGCCGCGACCGGCGTGGGGCACGCTACGGGAAGACCGTGAACTTGGGTGCCGGTTCACTCGACGGCGGCACCCGGAAGTGGCGGAGAGTGAAGGTCATCATGTCCCGGAACGCCGGGGCCGAGACCTGGCCACCGCCGCCACCCGGGCTGTGCACGAAGACCGCGATCACGTACCGCGGGTTCTCCGCCGGTGCCATGCCGATGAACGAGGCGACGTCGCCGGGCTGCTTCTTTCCCTCGACCAACCGCCAACCGGTGCCGGTCTTGCCGGCCACCCGGTAGCCGGGGACCGCCGCGGCCACCCCGGTGGCGCCCTCCACGGTGGTGGCCGCCTCCAGGAGCATTCGCAGCGCCGCTGCGTTGTCCGGGCTGAGCACCTGGCGGGTCTCCGGCTCCACCGCTGGGGTCCGCTTCCCGTCCGGGGCGATCGTCTCCTTGACCAGGTGCGGCTGGACGTACGTGCCGTCGTTGGCGATGGCGGCGTACGCGGCAGCCATCTGCAACGGGGTGGCGTCCACACTGTGCCCGATCGGCACCGACCCGTACGACGAGTCGCTCCACTCCTGCACCGGCAGCAACCGCCCGCTCGCCTCGCCGGGCATCCCTACCCCGGTCGCCTTGCCCAGACCGAACCGCCGCTGGTAGTCGAGCAGGCGTTCCGCGCCGAGCTTGTCGGCGATCTGGATGGTGCCGACGTTGGAGGAGTACGCCATCATGCCGGCCACGCTCATCCGCCGCCCGTTGGCGAAGTGGGTGTCGGGAAACCAGGTGTCGCCCTTGCGGATGCCGTTGGCCACCGGGAACGAGGTGTCGGGGGTGATCACGCCTTCCTGCAACGCCGCCCCGAACGTGATCGCCTTGTGCACCGAGCCCGGATCGACCACGAAGCTGGTGGCCGCGTCCTCCCGGTCGGTCGGCTCGCTGAATAGCGGCTTCGCCGCGTTGTACGTGGGGTGGCTGGCCTGGGCCAACACCTCCCCGGTACGGGCGTCCAGCACCATGGCGGCGCCGGTGCTGCCCTGCACCTGCTGCATCCGATCGCTGAGGATGCGCTGCACCATGTACTGCAGGTCGCGGTCGATGGTGAGGACCAGTGAGCTGCCCGGCTTGGCTTTGGTCGTCCTGCTGCGGCCACCGGGGATCGGAGCCCCGAGATCACCGAGGCCGACCTCGAAGACCCGCTGGCCGTCCTCACCGTGCAGCAGGTCGTCGAAGCGTGCCTCCAGTCCTTCCAGCCCCACCATGTCGAGGCTGGTGAAGCCGATCAGGTTGGCGGCCAGGTCACCGCCGGGCACCTCACGCCGCTCGTCGCGGTGTGTGTTGATGCCGGACAGCTTGAGCGCCATGATCTCCTTGGCGCGGTCGATGTCAACCCCCCGGGCCAGGTACTCGAACTGCGAGTCGATGCCGTTGATCCGCTTGCGCGGCTGCATCTTCTCGGCCAGCTCCGAGGCCGGGATCCCCAGCAGCGGGGAGAGCGCTTCGGCGGTTGCCGCGATGTCGACGATCCGGGTCGGGTCGGCGTAGACGTACCGGGCCTCGACGCTGTGCGCCAGCGCGGCCTCGCCGGACCGGTCGTAGATCGCCCCACGCGGGGCGGGCAGCTGCACGGTTTGGGTCCGGTCGGCGAGCCCGCCGTCCGCGTATGCCGGAGTGTCGACCGCCTGGAGCACCACGAGCCGCACGCCGACCGCGACGAACAGCGCCATGGTCAGGGCGGTGCCCAGCCGCAGCCGGCGGCCGGGGTCGGCTAGCCGGGGTGGTCGGGGCGGCTTGCGGGGTGGTCGGCGACCGGCCGGCCGTTCGCCGCGACGCGGCTCGCGACCGGCGACCCGCCGCCGAGGCGAGGCGGCCGGCTCGTCGCGTGGGCTGCGGTCGGTCACGGTCCGGACCACCGTGGCCCTCCCGGCGGCGCCGTCCCGACGCTCCGGCCCGCCCTGCCGTCCGCCGGCCCGGTTCGCGGCGGACCGGCCGCCGTCGAGCACCTGCAACGCGGGCCGGAACGGATCCTGTGACCGGCTGCTACGCGGGTTACGCCGCTGCCCGGTGCGTCCGGCGCCGGCCGCCGGCGTCCCCTCCCGGACGGTGCGGCCCCGCGGGGTGTACGCACGGGCGTCGGAGATGCCGCCGATGCCCCGATCCCCGGAGCCCCGATCGGCCGCGCCACGATCCCCGGCGCCACGATCCCCGGCGCCACGTGACGAACCGCGCCGGGAGCCTGTGGCGTCCCGGCGCGGTTCGTCCGGTCTCGGTGACACGGTTTATCCCTCCGGGCCCTGCTGGCTCGCGATGGACAGCTGCCCGCCGGCCGGCTGCGGTACGCCGATCACCTTGCCGTCCGGCAGCCGGATGTACGCCGGCTCACCCGACTCGACCAGGCCCAACTTGCGGGCCTGGGCCGCGAGGTTGCCCGGCGACTCGGACTCGGCGATCTGCTTCTTCAGCTGCTGCTGCTCCACATCGAGCTTGGCCTGCTGCTGCTGCAGCTCGTCCAGCCGGAAGGCGTTCTCGTTGATCTTCGTGTTGACCGCCAGGATGCCGAGCACCCCGCCGACGACCAGCACCACCACGAGCGCCGCGAAGGGTGCCCGGGGCACCCGTACCGGCGGCGGCGGCGCGACCCGCAGCCGCGGCGACTCCGCCCGCTCGGCGGTGGTGGCGGCCCGCTCGACCGGACGCAGTGCCGCGCTGCCCTGGGTAGGAAACTCGCGCGCCCCCCGGGCGCGAGACTCCTCCGGCTGGTTGACCCGATCCGTCCGCCGCGTGCTGTTCCCGACCCCCCGGGCCCGCTCCGCCGCGATCCGGCCCCCCGACCGCGGTCCGCGCTGCCCGACGCCGGCGTTGTCCCGGCGCTTGTCAACGTTCATGTCCCTCCCCCTCTTCGTCCGTGGTGTCCCCCGGCATCCGCCGCGGATCCGAGCCGGATCCCATGGCTGATCCCGTCCCCGGTTGGTGCATCGCCTTGCCCCGGCGGCGGTACCGTTCGCGGTCGGTACGCCCCCGCTGTGGTGCCTGCGGGTCGAGCCGTTCCGCGGCCCGCAGGCGCACCGAAGCGGCCCGCGGATTCGCGGCGACCTCCACCTCCCCAGGCAGTTCCGCGCCCCGGCTGAGTAGCCGGTACGTCGGCTCCGTTCCGGGCAGTTCGACCGGAAGGCCGATCGGACCCGTGCTGCGGACCCGCTCGGCGAGCGCCCGTTTGGTGAGCCGGTCCTCCAGCGAGTGGTAGGACAGGACCACCAGGCGACCGCCGACGGAAAGCCTGTCGAGAGCGGCCGGCAGCGCCGTCTCCAGCACTGCCAGCTCCTTGTTTACCTCGATCCGTAGAGCCTGAAACGTTCTCTTTGCCGGGTGTCCGCCGGTTCGTCTGGCTGGTGCCGGGATCGACTCCCGGACCAGTTCGGCCAACCGAGCCGACGAGGTGATCCGGCCCCGTTCCCGCTCCCGGATGATCGCCGAGGCGATCCGGCCGGCGAACCTCTCCTCGCCGTAGACCCGCAGCACCCGGGCCAGATCCGGATGCGGATAGGAGTTGACCACCTCTTCGGCGGTCACCCCCCGGGTCTGGTCCATCCGCATGTCCAGCGGCGCGTCCTGCGCGTACGCGAACCCGCGGTCGGGCGCGTCGAGTTGCAACGAGGAGACGCCGAGGTCGAACAGGACCCCGTCCACGGTCGGAAAGCCCAGCCGGTCGAGCACCTCGGGCAGCTCGTCGTAGACCGCGTGCTCCAGGTGCACGCGACCGGTGAACCGGGCCAAGCGCACCCGAGCGTGCGCGAGCGCCTCGGTGTCCCGGTCCAGGCCCACCAGGATCGTCTCCGGATGGGCCTGCAACACTGCCTCGGCGTGCCCGGCCAGGCCCAGCGTCGCGTCGACGTGAACCGTGCGCCGACCCTGACCCAGTGCGGGGGCCAGCAGCTCGAGACACCGCTCGAGCAGCACCGGCACGTGCGTGCCGCGTAGCTCCCCCATGTCGACCCCCACTGGTTGAACCGGTCTCTTCCTCGCGCCCTGCTCGTCGGACGACGCCGTGCCGTCGTACCGCCAGATCCCCATCCGCTCTCCGCCCGCCCGTCGGGCCACGGCCCTTCCGGTCGGATCGCGCGCCTGGCATCGGGGAAGGGATGCCAGGAACTCGAAAGCGGCTGGAGATCTCGCAGTACGTCGGGCGTCGCCACGCCCTACAGACCGCCTGGCAGCACCCCTTCCTCGATGTCGGCGAAGTCGTCTTCGCTTTCGGCGAGGTAGGTCTCCCAGGCAATCCTGTCCCAGATCTCCACCCGCGTGCTCGCGCCGATGACCACCAGGTCACGGTCGAGCCCCGCGTAGGTACGCAGGTGCGCGGGAATCGTCACCCGCCCCTGCTTGTCCGGAACCTCGTCGTGCGCGCTGGCGAAGAAGACACGGCTGTAGGCCCGGGCGGCCTTGTGTGTCATCGGCTGCGCGCGCAACTGCTCCGCGATCAGCTGAAACTCCGGCGTCGGGAACACATAGAGACAGCGCTCCTGCCCTTTAGTGATCACGACACCCCCCGCCAGCTCATCCCGGAACTTCGCCGGAAGGATCAGCCGGCCCTTGTCGTCCAGGCGCGGAGTGTGGGTGCCGAGGAACACGGCCCAACCCCCTCGCCCTTTGGCGGCGTTCGCGCGCCGCTGACCCCCCGGGCCGGTGGGCCCCTCCCGGCCCCACCAATGCGCCCCACTCTACTCCACTTCCCTCCACCCGCAACCAGAATCAACCGCGCGGCGCGCCGTTTCGAAAGACAAAACCCCACGTCAGCAAGGGTGGAGCGGAGTGGAGGGCCGGCCGCCGGCCCGAGGCGGGTCCGCTTTCCGACATAGATCGACTCCGTCTGGTCGGGCACTGCCGTCCGGTCGGCGCGACAGCCGGACCGGACCGTTCGTCGTCGGCGGCGCTCTGGCGGGCGATCCGGTCCGGTAACCTCGCTCGCGTGACGGACGCGAAGATGCCCCTGCGGGCGAAGGTGGCCAGCTCCGTGTCACGGACCGCCGCGGCGCTGTCGCGGGCGGCGGGCCGTGGCGACGGCTCAGTGATCGGTGGTTGGCTCGGCCTGAAGATCGACCCGGAGTTACTCGCCCACCTCTCCTCCGGACGGGCCATCGCGCTGGTCTCCGGCACCAACGGCAAGACCACGACCACCCGGCTGGCAGCCGCTGCCGTCGGGGTCCTCGGCCGGGTCGCCACCAACTCGTTCGGCGCCAACATGCCCTCCGGGCACACCTCCGCGCTGGCCAAGGCGGGCAGCACCCCCTACGCGGTGCTGGAGGTCGACGAGCACTACCTCGCCCAGGTGATCGAGGCGACCGACCCGCACGTGGTGGCGCTGCTGAACCTCTCCCGCGACCAACTGGACCGCGCCAAGGAGGTCGCCATGATGGCGCAGCTCTGGCGCGCGGCACTGATCCGCCACCCCGATATGCGCGTCATCGCCAACGCCGACGACCCGATGGTGGTCTGGGCGGCCACTCCGCCGGCAACCCACGATTACCGGACCATCCCGCCGCACGTCACCTGGTTCTCGGCAGGTCAACGGTGGCACGACGACTCCTGGGTCTGCCCCGAGTGCGGCTCGACCATCCAACGCTCCGGCGAGCAGTGGTGGTGCACCGGCTGCCCGCTGCGCCGGCCCGACCCGCAGTGGACCGTGGACGACGAGGGCGTGGTCGACCCGACCGGCGCCTGGTACAAGGTGAAGCTCCAGCTGCCGGGCAAGGTGAACGTCGGCAACGCGGCCACCGCCCTCGCGCTCGCCGCCGAGTTCGGCGTACGCCCGTTCGACGCGGTTCCCCGGCTCGGCGACGTGACCTCGGTCGCCGGCCGCTACGCCCAGGTCGTCCGGGACGGGCGCACCGTCCGGCTGCTGCTGGCCAAGAACCCGGCCAGCTGGCTGGAGGCGTTCGACATGGCCGACGAGGCGCCGACGCTGCTCTCCATCAACGCCCGCGACCCCGACGGCCAGGACACCTCCTGGCTCTTCGACGTCGACTTCGCCCCGCTGCGCGGGCGCCAGGTTCTGATCACCGGTGACCGGGCATACGACCTCGCCGTCCGGTTGGAGGTCAACGACGTGCCGTTCCAGTACGTCCGCGCCTTCGACGACGCCGTCCGGGCGGTACCACCGGGGCGGCTGGAGGTCATCGCTAACTACACCGCGTTCCAGGACATCCGAGCGGAGTTGGACCGTGTCAACTGAGACCCTGCGTGTCGTCTGGATCTATCCCGACCTGCTGTCCACCTACGGCGACCGGGGCAACGCACTGATCCTGGCCCGCCGGGCACGACAGCGCGGGTTCCCGGTCGAGGTGCTGGAGGTCCGGTCCGATCAGCGGCTGCCCACCACCGCCGACATCTACCTGATCGGCGGCGGCGAGGACGGGCCACAGGCACTCGGCGCGCAGCGGCTGATCGCCGACGGCGGCCTGCACCGCGCGGTGGCCCAGGGCTCGGTGGTGTTCGGCGTGTGCGCAGGCTACCAACTGCTCGGCACCTCCTTCTTCGCCAAGGGCAGCCAGTACCAGGGACTGGAGCTGCTCGACCTCTCCTCGGACCGCGGCCCCAGCCGGGCGGTCGGCGAGTTGGCCGGCGACATCGACGCCCGGCTCGACCTGCCCCCGCTGACCGGCTTCGAGAACCACGGCGGTCGCACCCGACTCGGCCCTGGAGTCTCCCCACTGGCCCGGGTCACCGCCGGCGTCGGCAACGACGGCGCCACCGAGGGGGCGTGGCGGGGCAAGCTGCTCGGCACCTACTCGCACGGCCCGGCGCTGGCCCGCAACCCGGCCCTGGCCGATCTGCTGCTCGGCTGGGCCACCGGCGTTCAGCGGCTACCGCCGCTGGACGACACCTGGGCCGACCGGCTACGGGCCGAACGCCGGACCGCGGTGGCCGCCACCCGGGCATGATCCCCACCCTCCGGCGGCTGCTGCGCCAGCCGCCGCCGGGAGGTCCGCTCGGCTGGCCGACCACCGTCCGGCCGTCGGTCGTCCGGTTCGCGCTGCTGCTGCTCCTGCTCGCCGGGTTCGCGGTGACGCTGCTGCTGGTGCCGCGGCCCGACCCGACGGCGCTGCCCCAGTTCGGCGACCGACTGGGTGGTCTCGCCCCGGTCGCCGGCGTCCTCGGCGGGGCGCTGCTGCTGGTGGCGCTGGTCCCCCGCACGTTCATCACCCTCGCCGCCGGCGCGATCTTCGGCGCCCTGGAGGGTGCCGCGTACGCACTCGGGGCAGCGCTGCTGGCCGCCGCGGTCGGCTTCGCCGTGGGCCGGGTGCTGGGCCGGGAGTTCGTCGCCGAACGCATCCGGGGGCGGCTGGCCCGCCTCGACCGCTGGTTCACCCGGCAGAGCGTGCTCGGCGTGGTCACCGTACGGCTGCTGCCGATCTCCGGCTTCGGCCTGGTCAGCTACGGCTACGGCACCACCGGCGCGCGGGTGCTGCCGTTCCTCGCCGGCAGTGTGATCGCCTCCGCGCCGACCGCATTCGGCTACGCCGCGGTCGGCGCCGCCGTCACCTCCCCCGGCGAGATCAACTGGTTCGCCGCCGCACCGGCGGCGCTGGGCTTCGTCGCCGGTGCGGTGCTGCTCGCCCGCTGGTGGCGCGCGGAGCGCCGCTCCCGCACCCTTTGACCACACCCACGCCCGGCCACGCAACCTCCGGGACAGTGCTGGGCCCGGCGAGGGTAGGCAGCACTTCCCGGAGGTACGGAGGTACGGAGGTACGGAGGTACGGAGGTACGGAGGTACGGAGGTACGGAGGTACGGAG